>NZ_LSSV01000060.1:0-182110 GCF_001658045.1 Dietzia sp. 111N12-1
CCTAGGCCGCTAGACGACGGGGGCTAGGACACGGATCCGCGTGGGATCCGCTGTAGCGAGCGCTGCGACGCGCTCAGCTGGCCTACCAGGACTCGAACCTAGAACGACGGTACCAGAAACCGCTGTGTTGCCAATTACACCATAGGCCACTGCATTCACTTTTCCGCCCCTCGCGGGGCGCCTCGAAGAGACTATCAAACCACCGAGGGTGAATAGCAAATCTCCTGGTCAATCCGTCTGTTTCCAGACCCCGAGCTAGTCGGCGACGGGCGCGGACCGCAGCCGCGACAGTGTGGCCTGCCGACCGAGCAGCTCCAACGACTCGAACAGCGGCGGCGAGATGTGAGATCCCGTGACCGCCACCCGCACGGGCCCGTAGGCCTTGCGCGGCTTGATGCCCAGGTCCTCCACCAGCGCGCCGGACAGTGCGGCCTCGATGGCCGGGGTCGTCCACTCCTCGACTGCTTCCAGCGCCGCGATCGCCGCGTCCACGACCTCTCGGGACTCCGCTTTGAGGTTCTTGGCCGCAGACTGGGCGTCGACGGTGAACCCGGCCTCGTCCACGAGGAGGAACCGGATGAGCTTCCACGCATCCGACAGGACGACGATGCGGGTCTGGAGGAGATCTGCCACGATCGCCCACCGCTGGGCGTCGAAACTCTCCGGCAGGGTCACCCCGTCCTCGTCGGGGTGCGCGACGAGGTACTCGCGCAGGCGGCGGGCGAACTCCTCGGCCGGCAGCTGCCGGATGTGCTCGGCGTTGATCGCGTCGGCCTTCTTCTGGTCGAAGCGGGCCGGGTTGGCGTTCACCTGGCGCACGTCGAACGCCTCGACCATCTCCTGCAGGGAGAACACGTCGCGGTCATCCGACAGCCCCCACCCGAGCAGGGCCAGGTAGTTGAGCAACCCCTCCGGCAACATCCCGCGGTCGCGGTGGAGGAACAGGTCCGACTCGGGGTCACGCTTGGACAGCTTCTTGTTGCCGTCGCCCATGACGAACGGCAGGTGCCCGAACGCGGGGACGTCATCCGCCACCCCGATCCGCATCAGGGCACGGTAGAGGGCGATCTGTCGGGGGGTGGAGCTGAGCAGATCCTCGCCCCGGAGGACGTGGGTGATCTTCATCAGTGCGTCGTCGACCGGATTGACCAACGTGTAGAGCGGGATCCCGTTGGCCCGCGTGAGCGCGAAGTCCGGCACGGTGCCCGCCCTGAACACGGTCTCCCCGCGGACCAGGTCGTCCCAGGCGAGATCCTCGTCCGGCATCCGCAACCGGATCACCGCGCCGCGCCCCTCGTCACGGAACGCCTGCTTCTGGTCCTCCGTGAGGCCGCGATCGAACCCGTCGTACCCGAGTTTGGGGTCCCGCCCGGCGGCCCGGTGGCGGGCCTCGACCTCCTCGGGGGTGGAGAACGACTCGTACGCCTCCCCCGCCTCGACCAGCCTGCGCACCACGTCCAGGTGCAGATCGCGCCGCTCGGACTGGCGGTACGGCGCGTACGGGCCACCCACCTCGGGACCCTCGTCCCAGTCCAGGCCGAGCCACCGCAGGGCGTCGAGGAGCGACTGGTACGACTCCTCCGAATCCCGGGCGGCGTCGGTGTCCTCGATGCGGAAGACGAACGTGCCGCCCGTGTGCCGGGCGTGGGCCCAGTTGAACAGGGCCGTACGGACGAGACCCACATGGGGTGTGCCGGTGGGGGACGGACAGAAGCGGACGCGGACGTTCGAGGCGGTCATGGAGCCCATCCTAGTGACGGTCCCGGCTCGCACCCCCGGCGAGGACCGGCCTAGGATCGGCGGGTACCCGTGGCCGCCGTCCGAGGAGGCGCGATCCACGCAGGAGTCCGAATCGAGGGAGGCGTGCCGTGGCGTCTGGGCACCAACCCGACGTCGCGCGCCCGGTGACCGCCCCGGACTTCCTGCTGTCCCGTCCGACGGGCTCGCTGCGCACCCAGGGTGCCCTGAACTCGTTCACGGATCCGGCGGACGCGGCCCTGGCCCTGCGGTCCGGCGCCAGTGGTCTGATCGTGGGCGCGATCGGTTTCGAGCCCGACGCGCCCGCGGCCCTCGTCGAACCCGACGTGGTGGTGCGCGTCGACGGCCCACTGGAGCCCCCCGCCTACTTCCGCCGGATGCGCACCCGCACCCACGTCACCCGGGAGATCCCCTCGTCCTCGGAGCACCGCGCCAGGGTGTCGACCGCGATCGCGGGGGTGCGCTCCGGCGAGATCGACAAGGTGGTGCTGGCCAGGGCGGTCCGGCTGTCGGCCGATCAGCCCATCGACCCCCACGCGGTGTGCGCGGCACTCATCGACTCCAGCCCGGCGGCGGACGGGTACCTCGTCGACCTCTCCCCCGCCGGCGGGGTCCACGCCGGGCGCGTCCTGGTGGGGTCGAGCCCCGAACTCCTCGTGCGCCGCCGCGGCGATCTGGTGGAATGCCACCCGCTGGCCGGCTCCGCGCCCCGCTCCACCGACCCTGTCGCGGACCAGGCCGCGGGCCGCGCCCTGCGGGCGTCGGGCAAGGACGCCTCGGAGCATGCCTTCGTGGTGGAGTCGCTGGCACGGGCCCTGCAACCACTGTGCACGGATTTGGAGATCCCCGACCGCCCCACTCTCACGTCCACCCGCGAGATGTGGCACCTCGGGACCCGTATCCGGGGCCGTGTCGCCGACCCCCGCACCACTTCGCTGGACCTCGCCCTCGCCGTGCACCCCACGCCGGCGGTGTGCGGGACACCGACGGACGAGGCCCGGAGGCTCATCGCCGCGATAGAAGGGGAACGGGGGTTCTACGCCGGGGCCGTCGGGTGGTCGGACGCCGGCGGAGACGGCGACTGGATGGTCACCATCCGGTGCGCCGAGATCGACGCGGACCGGTCGGGAGCGATCGCCTGGGCCGGCGGCGGCCTGGTCGCGGACTCGCAACCCGACGACGAGGTCGCCGAGACCGGCGCCAAACTCCGCACCATCCTGAGGGCGTTCGGAGCGTCCTAGAGCGATGGTCGGCGCCGGTCGCCCGGACCTACCGGTCGACGACGGGGTTCGTCAGCGAGCCGATGCCTTCGATCTCGACTGTCACACGGTCGCCGGGCAGCATCGGGCCGACCCCTGCCGGGGTACCCGTGAGGATCACATCGCCGGGAAGGAGGGTCATGACCCGGCTGACGTACTCGACGATCTCGCCGACGGTGTGCATGAACTGGGAGGTGTTGCCGTCCTGCCGTACCTCGGACGTGCCGTCGGGGTGGGTGAGGGTGACCCGGACGTCGAGCCCGTTGGGGTCCAGGTCGGTGACGATCCACGGACCCAGCGGGCAGAAGGTGTCGTACCCCTTGCCCCGCGTCCACTGACCGTCCGAGAGCTGCTGGTCGCGGGCGGTGACGTCGTTGGCGCAGGTGTAGCCGAGGATGACCTCGTGGGCCCGCGCGGCGGCGACGTCCCGGCACGGCTGCCCGATCACCACGGCCAGCTCGCCCTCGTGGTCGACCCGCTCCGAACTCGGCGGGTAGGCGATCGATGCCTCGGGGCCGACGACCGACGTGTTGGGCTTGAGGAAGATCAGGGGCTCGGCCGGGGCCTCCGACCCCATCTCCTCGGCGTGGTCGGCGTAGTTCTTACCGACGCACACGATCTTGGAGGCCAGGATCGGGGCGAGCAAACGCACGTCGGCCAGCGGCCATTCGCGGCCGGTGAACTCGGGGGTACCGAAGGGGTGCTCGGAGATCTCGGCACAGGTCAGCGAGGACGGGTCGGACATGTCTCCGCGGACCTCGACGAAGGCGAATCCCTGCGGGTGGGCGATACGGGCGAGACGCATACCCGCGATCCTAGGCGGTCCGCAGGTCCCGCAGCGTCCGCGCCCCACGGTCGCGGAGCTCGGTGACCTGTGCGAGGTACAGCTCGGCGCAGGCGAGGGCGTCGACCAGCGGGTCGTGTGCGCGGTACTGCGGCAACCCGTACCTCTCGCGAGCACCCCAGAGCCGCAGCCTCTCGGGCGACGGGTCGGCGGTGAAGCCCATGTCGACGCCCCCGCCCAGGACCCGCCGGTGCAGTTCCAGGGTGTCGACGGACTCCAGTGGTGGCCGGATGCCGAACGTGCGCCGACACAACGCTCGCAGGAAGTCGACCTCTATCGGGCAGTAGTGCGCGACCAACACCCGCCCGGTCAGAGCCGTGAACACCCGGTCCAGGACGTCCTCGACATCCTCCCCGGTGGCCATCGTGTCGTCCGTGAGTCCGTGCACGGTGGCACTCTGCCCCACCCCGTCGTCGTCGTCGTCCGGACCGTGATCGGGACGCAGCAGCACCGATCCCGCTCCGCCCAGGACGATCCGGTCCCCGTCGACGGGGACGAACCCCACCGCCAGGACCCGGTCGTGCCGGGGATCGAGCCCCGTGGTCTCGACGTCCACCGCGAGGAGGGACAGGTCCTCGAGCGGAGTGGTCGGATCCGGCGGCGGTGTCTCCAGAAATCGCCGCAGTGGCCCGTCGGGGGCCCGGCGGGCGGCACTCCTCCGGCGGCCGGCCGCGGTCAGCCGTGGCAGGACCATCACATCTGCCCGACCCGGTATCGGATCTGCAGCGCGCTCTGCGCTCCCGCGATGATCCGGAACGCCGCCCGGAGCCGATGGCGGTCCTTGGTGCCGAGGGTCGACGGGTCCACGTTGTTGTCGAGGTCCGAGTGCTCCTGGATCTGACGTGCGTGGTGGCGCAAGGCCAGCCCGCGCAGGAACCGGAACGCCTCGATGAGGTTCTCGGCATCCGAGCGGGCGATCACCCCGGCGGTGGCCGCCGCGTCGAGCCGGCCGAGGGTCGACACCTCGTCCAGTCCCGCGGACAGGGCGTACAGACGCGCGATCTGGACGACGGGCGCGATCCCCCCGGCCTTGAGGTCCAGGGTGTTGCGGTACTCGCCCCGGCGCGCGACGACGAGCCCGCGCAGGAAACCGAGTGGCGGCTGCCACTCACACGCGATCCGGGCCAGATGCGCCTGGAAGCGCGGACTGCCCTTCGAGCGGACGAGCATCTCGCGCTGGACGCGGGCGGCGAGTCCGCTTTCACCGTGGACGGGACGGAGGTCGAAGAACACCTGACTGTGCAGCACCGCGTCGGCCTCGGGGGCCCCGACCCAGTCCCGTACCGTCCCCTCCCACTCCGCGCAGGTCCGGCGCCACCGGGGGTTGGTCGCCATCACCCCACCGGGGCAGAGCGGGAAGCCCGCCCGGTCGAGTCCCGTGCAGACGCGGTCGGCGAGTTCCGCGAAGTAGTCGTCGGAGCCGGCGACCCCGTGTGCCCTGTCGTCGAGGATCAGCGCGTTGTCCTGGTCGCTGGACACCCCGAGCTCACCCCGGCCCTGGGAACCGAGTCCCACCCAGGAGTACGGCACGGGAGGCGGTCCGAGTTCGGCCTCCGCCAGCGCGATCAGGCGGCGCGTCGCCGCATCGGCGGTGGCGGTGACGACCCGGCCGATATCCCGCGGCGTGGTGCCCCGCCGGACGAACTCGCCGACCAGCGGTAGCAACCGGGCGGACAGTTCCGCCACGGTCTCGGTGTCGGGGGCCCGCGAGATCCGCGCGGCCAGATAGACCGGGTCGGACTGCGCCAGGCGCAGCAGGTCCCCGCTCGTGACCATCCCCGCGGGGGCACCGGCCTCGCACACCGGCAGGTGATGGACGCCGCGTTCGATCTGGAGCAGGGTCGCGTCGAACGCGCGGGTCCGGGCGTCCACCGACACCGGGTCGTGGGTCATGATCGTCGACACCGGCGCCGCGGTGTCGCCACCGACCGCGACCACCTTCGAGCGCAGGTCGCGATCGGTGAAGATGCCGACCACGCGTCCGTCTTCCACCACGAGCAGCGCGGAGACGCGCTCCCGCGACATGATCTGCGCCGCCTCGAGGATGGTGGTCCCGGGCCCCGTGGTGACCGCGTCGCGGGTGAGGAGATCCCCCACCGGTGTGCTCAGGGGGTCTCCCCCGGCCGCGGCGACCCGGGCGGAGGCGAGGTCCTGGCGGATCCGATCACTCCGCGCACCGAAGAAGTCCCGGATCCCGGGGTGGGCGGCCGCGAGTTCGTCGAACACCTCGCGCGGCATCTCGAGTAGCAGAGTGTCCGCGACGGCCTCCATGCGGTACCGCGACGGGCCGGAACGGGTCAGCGTCGAGTAGCCGAAGCAGTCACCCTCGTCGCGCGCGTCGAGCAGGACACCGTCCGGGTCGCACACCTCGACGGCGCCCGTGCGGATGATGTGGAGGGTGTCGTTGGCGTCCCCTGCCTCCAGGATGACGGTCCCCCGCCGGTGGTAGCGCTGACTGAGCCTCGCGGGCAGGCGGTCGAGCACCTCTCCGGGCAGCTCGTCGAAGGGGGCACAGCGCGCGAGGAAATCCCTGACCTCGGCGAGTTCGACGTCCATGCCACCACTGTGGACGCCGACGGCCCGCGGTGTGATCACTTCTCGCGATTCACACCCGCGGGCCGGGGTCCGGACGTGGGGTCAGCGGGGCGGTGGTCTAACCGCTGACGGCCGCGACGATCCGGTCGCCCACCTCGGAGGTGACGATCGGGGCGTCGCCGCGCGAGCCGAGGTCGGCCTCGACGGCCGCCTCCACGCGATCGGCCTCGGCCGTGTGACCGAGGTGGCGCAGCAGCAGTGCCACGGACAGGATGGCGGCGGTGGGGTCCGCCTTGCCCTGTCCGGCGATGTCCGGGGCCGAACCGTGGACGGGCTCGAACATGGACGGGTTGGTCCCGGAGGCGTCGATGTTGCCCGACGCCGCGGTGCCGATGCCTCCGGTGACCGCGGCCGCCAGGTCGGTGATGATGTCGCCGAAGAGGTTGTCGGTGACGATCACGTCGAACCGGGACGGATCGGTGACCATGTAGATGGTGGCGGCGTCGATGTGGCAGTAGTCCACCTCGACCCCGGGGAACTCCGGAGCCACCTCGTCGACGGTGCGCTGCCACAGCCCACCGGCGTTGACGAGGACGTTGGTCTTGTGGACCAGCGTGAGCTTGTTGCGCCGCGACTGCGCACGGGAGAACGCGTCGCGGACCACGCGCTCCACGCCGTACCGGGTGTTGACGGAGGTCTCGGTACCGATCTCGTGCGGTGTCCCCACACGGATCGCACCGCCGTTACCGGTGTAGAGCCCCTCGGTGCCCTCGCGGACGACGACGAAGTCGATCTCGCCCGGGTCCTTCAGCGGGGTTGCCGACCCGGGGAAGAGCCGGGAGGGCCGCAGGTTGACGTGGTGGTCGAGTGCGAACCGCAGCGGGAGCAGCATGCCCCGCTCGAGCACGCCGGCCGGCACGGAGCGGGGATCACCGATGGCGCCCAGCAGGATCGCGTCGTGGCCTCTGAGGCTCTCCACGTCCGCGTCCGTCAGGGTCTCGCCGTTGCGGAGGTACCGGCGCGCGCCGAGGTCGTATTCGGTCTTCTCGACACCGGGGACCAGCGCGTCGAGCACCTTCAGTGCCTCGGCCGTGACCTCGACGCCGATACCATCGCCGGGGATGACTGCGAGCTTCATGATGTCGTCGTCCCCGCTCAGACTAGGTTGATCTGGGTCGCGGTGGCGTCGAGCTCGGAGACGATCCGGTCGACGGTCGGCTCGGCGACCGTGCGGTCGACCCGCAGGATCAGCGACGCGCCCTCGCCGGAGGCGTCCTGGCTCAGTGCTGCGGCCTGGATGTCGATGCCCTCCCCGCCGAGGATGGAGCCCACCTTGCCGAGCACGCCCGGGCGGTCGGAGTAGTGAACGAACAGGTTCTGGCCCTCGGCGCGCAGGTCGAACCCGCGCTCGTTGATCCGGACGATCTTCTGCACCTGATCCAGGCCGGCCAGCGTGCCGGTGACATCGGCCGACGCGCCGTCCGCGGCCACGGCCGTGACGGTGACGGTGCTGCGGTAGGACTTGGACTCGCTGTGGGTCTCCACCGAGTGGGTGACCCCCCGCTGCTCGGCCATCTGGCCGACGTTGACGAAGGTCGCGGGCTCGTCGGTGATCGCGGAGAACATGCCGCGCAGGGCGGCCAGCCCGAGGACGTCGACCTGCTCGGATGCGAGCTCGCCGGCGACGTCGATCCGGACGGTCGTCGGGATACCCGGGCACAGGTGGCCGGCGACCAGTCCGAGCTTGCGGACGAGGTCGAGCCAGGGTGCGACCTCGTCGCCGACGGGACCACCGGTGACGTTGACGGCGTCGGGGACGAACTCCCCGCGCAGGGCGAGCAGCACACTGCGGGCGACGTCGGTGCCGGCGCGGTCCTGCGCCTCGCTGGTGGAGGCGCCGAGGTGCGGCGTGACGACGGTGTTCTCGAGCTCGAAGAGCGGCGAGTCGGTGCACGGCTCGGTGTCGAACACGTCGAGCGCCGCGGAGCGGACCTTGCCGGACTTCAGTGCGTCGACGAGCGCGTCCTCGACGATCAGACCGCCGCGGGCGGCGTTGACGATCACGACGCCGTCCTTGGCACGGGCCAGCCGCTCGGCGTCGAAGAGACCGGCGGTCTCCTTGGTCTTGGGCAGGTGCATCGTGATGATGTCGGCGCGGGAGACCAGCTCGTCGATGTCGACCAGCTCGATTCCCAGCTGCGCCGCGCGGGCGGCGGGCAGGTAGGGGTCGTAGGCGATGAGGTTGGTCTCGAACGCGGCGAGTCGCTGCGCCACGAGCTGGCCGATGCGGCCCAGGCCCACGACGCCGACGGTCTTGCCGAGCAGCTCGACGCCGTTGAAGGAACTGCGCTTCCAGGTGTGCTCGCGCAGGGTGCGGTCCGCGGCCGGGATCTGGCGGCAGGCGGACATGAGCAGCGCGACCGCGTGCTCGGCGGCCGAGTGGATGTTGGAGGTGGGCGCGTTGACCACCATGACGCCGCGCTCGGTGGCGGCGGGGATCTCGACGTTGTCCAGGCCGACGCCCGCGCGCCCGATGATCTTGAGGTTCGGCGCGGCGGCGAGCACCTCGGCGTCGACGGTGGTAGCCGAGCGCACGAGCAGTGCGTCGGCGTCGGCGACCGCCTCGAGCAGCTTGGGGCGATCCGGGCCGTCCACCCAGCGGACCTCCACGGCGTCGCCGAGCGCGTCGACGGTCGACTGGGCGAGCTTGTCGGCGATGAGGACGACGGGCCGTCCGGATGCTGTCACAGTGGGTTCTCCTCGGTGTCATTTCGGGCACGGCCAGTCTAGGGCACCTGTCACCGGCGCCGAGCAGTGGCCGGTACGCGCCCGGACGCCTACCGTGACGAGGGTCGGCGACCCGACGTGACCACCGCCGCGCGACGAACGGAGCACCGATGCCCCGCACTCCCCGGTCGGCCCAGCCGCCGGTCCGTTTCCCCGATCCCTGGCTGCCGGTGCTGGCCCCGGCACGCGGCCCGTCGGCGGTGGCGATGTATCTGCGGGCCCACCTGTACGGCGCCGCGGTGGGGCGCAGCGTCCTGGACCGCTGCATCAGTGCGGTCGATCCGGAGGACCGGGTGCGGTTGGTTCCGCTGCGCCGGGAGTTCGAGGAGGAGATCGACACCGCCTCCCGCCTGTTGGCGGCGTTGTCACCGTTGGGGACCCCGGGTCGTCGTCTGGTGCGGTTGTCGGCCGCGGTCACCCTGACCGCGCTGCCGGTGGGCCCGGTGGTGCGCGATCCGTTGGCACGGCTCGCCGTCCTGGAGGCGCTGCGCACGCTGGTGGTCGCCAAACGGTCGATGTGGGAGTTGCTCGCCGCGTCGTGGGTCGCGGACGGCCCGGCGTCCGCTGCCGGGAGATCCGGTGGGGAGCCCGACGACAGCAGCGACGACGACGACAGCGACGACGAGCCCGGCGGTCCCGGCACCGGCCGGCTGCTGCGGGGACTGGCCGACCAGGCCCGGTCACAGGAAGAACTGCTGGAGCGGTTGCGGCGCACCTACGGTCTGGCGGTCTTCGAATGAGCGCGGCGGGGACCGTACGTGCGGACGTCGTCGTGGTGGGCTCCGGCCCCAACGGCCTGGCTGCCGCGCTGTTGTGTGCGCGGGCCGGGCGGCGGGTGGTGGTGCTGGAGGCCCAGGAGACCATCGGTGGCGGGTGCCGAACCCTGCCGATGGGCGATATCGCGACCGGCATCCCGGAGGACGTCGTGAACGGGTTGCTGGTGGATCCGTGCTCGGCCGTGCACCCCATGGCGGGGGCATCCCCGTTCTTCCGTGGGTTCGACCTGCCGGCCCACGGGGTCGAGATGCTCACTCCCCCCGTTCAGCTGGCTCACGCACTACCGGGCCGCGACGCCATCGTGGTGCCCGCGGCCCCCTCCCCCGCCGCCCTCGCCGAGGGCCTGGGGTCACGCGCCGAGGCGGACCGGTGGTGGAAGCTCATGGGCCCCCTGGGCCGCAGGGCGGAGGACGTCGTCGCCACGGCACTGACCGATCAGCGCTCGGTCCCGCCGGTGGGGGCGACCGCGGCGCTCGGCGCGGCGTTCGTCCGCGCCCACCCACGCGGCGCACTCGGTGACGCACTCGGGCCGGACGGACGCACCCTCCTGAGCGGTATCTCGGCCCACGCGATTACCCCGCTGTCCTCCCCGGCCGCGACGGGGGTCGGCCTCGTCCTGGGCTCGTTGCTCCACTCGCCGCTCGGCTGGACGCTGCCGGTCGGCGGCAGCGGGGCCATCACCGCCGCACTGGCCGAGGCGATCCGGGATGCCGGGGGGGAGATCCGCACCGGGGTCGGCGTGGATTCGCTGGCACGGCTCGACGCCCGGGACGTCGTCTTCAACACGTCCTCCCGGATCCTCGGCGAGATCCTCATGGCATCCTCGCCCTCTGCGGCCGTGGCCCGCCGCGCACGCAGACTCCTGGAGGCGCCGGTCGGCGGGGCCGCGGCGAAGGTCGACCTGGTCCTGTCCGGCCCGGTTCCGTGGCGCGACGGCCGGCTCGCCGACGCCGGCACCGTCCACCTGGGTGGGGATTCCCATGCCATCGCGGCCGCCGAGCGCGAGGTCGCCGCCGGTCGGCACGCCGATCGGCCCATGATCCTCGTCTCCCAGCCGTGGGTGACCGACCCGGGACGAATCGCCCCGGACGGTCGACGTCCACTGTGGACCTACGCGCACGTGCCCGCGTTCTCCGACCGTGACCAGACCGAGCAGGTGCTCGCCGCGCTCGAGGCGGTCGCGCCGGGGGTGCGGGACGTGGTCGTGGCCGCCCACTGCACGCCCGCGGACCGGATGGCCGAGCACAACGCCAACAACGCCGGTGGGGACATCGCGGCGGGACGCGTGGACCTGCGGGGGCTCATCGCCCGCCCGGTGCCGCGGGCCGACCCGTTCGCGACCGGGGTGCCCGGGGTGTGGCACGCCTCCGGCTCGACCCCTCCCGGCCCGGGCGTGCACGGCATGGCCGGGCAGCACGTGGCGGAGCGGATCCTCGGCCGGCTACCCGCTCACTGGTAGGACACGAATCACTGGTAGGACACGAACCACGGCCGGGGCTCGACCGCCATGGTCTGCTCGGGCGTGAACGTGGGGGTGTCCTCGTCGTAGAAGTTCTTCCACGCCATCCGGATACCGGACGGCAGCCCGCTGCGCAGGACGTCCCACGTCTCCATCTTCAGGTCCGGGGTGCCGTGACCGTCGGCGTGAAGGACGATCGCCACCTCCGGCCTGGAGGTGTCGATCTGGTCGCGGTCGTCGATCATGGCCATGCTGAACTGGTGGAGGATGAGGAGCTTCTGTGGCCCTCCGCTGTCCCGGGTCAGGTCCGCCAGCCAGTCGGTGACCCGGTTGATCTCCTCGGCGTCCACCGACCCGATCTGCGCGCCCGGCTGTTGTCCCGGCTCGAGCTTCCACTCGGGGTCGAGCGCGAGTCCGACGTTCGGGCGGGTGAGCAACTCCTCGAAGATCCTCGCCTGATCGAGGAGGTCGGCCATGCCGGGCTGGAGGTCGATCACCGCGTACCCGCCGGCGTCGGTGATGGCGTCGATCAGCGGGACGAACTCCTGCGGGTCCCACTCGTTGGTGTAGTTGCCGTCGGGTCCGGCGGACGTCGAGGCGACCGTCGCGATGATCTCGAACGCCGGGATGACCGGTTCCGGGGAGTGCGGCTGGTACTCCCCGACCAACTGCTGAACCCGCGCCACGCTCTCCTCTGGTCCCTGCTCGCCGAGGATCCCCAGGGCAGGCGTGATCGGCGACCCGTAGGCGGCCACGAACCGCCGGCCCGGGAACAGCAGCTGTCCGCCGCCCGGCAGCTCGGGAACCGTCCGCGCCTTCTCCACCCGGTCCCCGAGTTCGTCCTCGGTGCCCCACCCGGGCCCGAGCGCGTAGACCGCCTCGGCGTCCCGCACCGCCTCCACGGACCCCCCGTCGACCCGCGGGTCCGGGGTACGGAGGTGGGACACCGCCGCCCCGACGGCCACTGCCGTCGCGACCGCCGCGACCGGCGTCTCGTCGTACACGAGCACGCTGGGTGCGCCCTCGCCGTCCCATGCGGGTTCGCCGCTGTCGAACGACTCGGGGGCCGCGCCCGCGCCGTCGGCAGCGGTGAACTCCCCCGCCGTCATCAGCGCAGGCGTACCCGGCACCTGGTGGACGGTGACGTCGTCGATCCGCCCCGGCGGGACCTCGACCTCGGAGTCGAACGTGATCCCGGTCAGCGCCTCGAGCTCCGGCCGACCTCCCGGGGCGTCGACCACCTCGCCGTCGTCGGGTGTGAAGTCCACCTGCCCGACCCGCAACACCCGCTCGGCGCCGAGTCGCGACACCTCGTCGGCCAATGCCGCGTCCCCGCCCTCGACGGCGGTGAGCATCGGTGCGTGCAACCCGACCGCGACGGAGGCGGCGCGCGCCTGCGCGGCGGCGTCCGGGGCTGCCACCACGACCACCGGGGCGGACTCGATGAGCAGTCTCGTGGTCTCCACGCCGGACCCGTCGGCGTCGGCGGCGACCCGCGTGCCCTCCACCGGGGCGGCTTCGGTTCTCGGTCCGCCGTCACCGGGGTCGGACGTACACGCCACGGTCGTCCCCACCAGGGAAACGGCGAGGACCGCCGCACCCACTCCTCGGTTGAAGTGGCGCACGGCGGTCCTCCTGCTGAAAAGTCGGGAATCGATCCCGGTGGACCCTACAGGGGCTTCACCGGGTCGGACCCGAGGACCCTCAGGCAGTCTCCGTGATCGGCCGGTCGACCCAGCTCATGAGGTCGCGCAGCTTCTGGCCGGTGACCTCGATCGGGTGCTCGGCGTTCTCCTTGCGGAGCTGCTCGAGCTCCTTATTGCCGCCCTCGACGTTGGCCACGAGACGCTTGGTGAAGGTGCCGTCCTGGATGTCGGACAGGATCTCCTTCATGCGCTCCTTGGTGCCGGCGTCGATGACCCGCGGGCCGGAGAGGTAGCCGCCGAACTCCGCGGTGTCGGACACCGAGTAGTTCATGCGCGCGATGCCGCCCTCGTACATGAGATCGACGATGAGCTTGAGCTCGTGGAGCACCTCGAAGTAGGCGAGCTCCGGCTCGTAGCCGGCCTCGACCATGACCTCGAACCCGGTCTTGACGAGCTCCTCGGTGCCGCCGCACAGCACGGCCTGCTCACCGAACAGGTCGGTCTCGGTCTCGTCCTTGAAGGTGGTCTTGATGACGCCCGCGCGGGTGCCACCGATCGCCTTCGCGTAGGACAGCGCGAGCGCCTCGCCCTCGCCCTTCGGGTCCTGCTCCACGGCGATGAGCGCCGGGACGCCCTTGCCGTCGACGAACTGACGACGCACGAGGTGGCCGGGGCCCTTGGGGGCGACCATCGCGATGGTGATGTTCTCCGCCGGCTTGATGAGGCCGAAGTGGATGTTGAGGCCGTGACCGAAGAACAGCGCGTCGCCGTCGTTGAGGTTGGGCTCGATGTCCTCGGCGAAGATCTGCGCCTGCGAGGTGTCGGGGGCGAGCAGCATGATGACGTCGGCCCACTTGGTGGCCTCGGCGGCGGTCATGACCTTGAGGCCGGCCTCTTCGGCCTTGGCGCGGGACTTGGAGCCCTCACGCAGACCGATGGCGACCTCGACACCGGAGTCGCGCAGGCTGAGCGAGTGCGCGTGCCCCTGCGAGCCGTACCCGATGACGGCGACCTTGCGGCCCTGGATCAGCGACAGATCCGCCGAGTCGTCGTAGAACATCTCCACTGCCATGGTGGATTCCCTTCGTGTTGTTTCGTGAAGTCGAGACTTGTGTAGGAGTCGAGACTATCGAGTGGTGTTGATGGACTTGGGGCCGCGTCCGAGCGCGACCATGCCGGACTGCACGATCTCGCGGATGCCGTAGCCGTCGAGCATCCGCAGTAGCGCGTCGAGTTTGTCGGGGGTACCCGTGGCCTCGAGCGTGAGCGACTCGGGTGAGACGTCCACGATGTGTGCGCGGAACAGACTCGCGATCTCCACGATCTGACCGCGGTTGGTGGCGTCGGCGCGGACCTTGACGAGAGTGAGTTCGCGGGCCACCGAGCCGGCCGGATCCTGCTCGACGATCTTGATGACGTTGACGAGCTTGTTGAGCTGTTTGGTCACCTGCTCGAGCGGGAAGTCCTCGACGTTCACGACGATGGTCATGCGCGACAGGCCTTCGGTCTCGGTCGGGCCCACGGCCAGCGACTCGATGTTGAACCCGCGCCGGGAGAACAGCGACGAGACGCGCGCGAGCACGCCAGGCTTGTCCTCCACCAGCACGCTCAGGGTGTGGGAGCGAGCGCTCACTGGTCCTCCTCCTCGGCGGCGATCACCGCGGCGTCGATCCGCTCGGTCGCCTCGTGGATGTCCGCGGCGTCGTCCGCCACGGAATCGGTGTCGTCGAACAGCGGCCGGATGTCCCGGGCCGCCATGATCTCGTCGTTGGACGTGCCCGCCGCGACCATCGGCCACACCTGGGCGTCCTTGCCCACGATGAAGTCGATGAGGACCGGGCGGTCGTTGATCGCGCGGGCCTGTGCGATCACGTCGTCGACGTCCTCGGCGCGCTCACACCGCAGCGCCACGCAGCCCAGGGCCTCGCCGAGCTTGACGAAGTCCGGGATGTGCATGGAGTGGGTCGACAGGTCGGTCTGCGAGTACCGCTCCTCGTAGAACAGTGTCTGCCACTGACGGACCATGCCGAGGTTGCCGTTGTTGATCAGCGCCACCTTGATGGGTGCGCCCTCGATGGCGCAGGTGGCCAGCTCCTGGTTCGTCATCTGGAAGCAGCCGTCGCCGTCGATGGCCCAGACCTCGGCGTCCTGACGGCCGAACTTGGCACCCATCGCCGCGGGGACCGCGTACCCCATGGTCCCCAGGCCGCCCGAGTTCAGCCACGTGCGCGGCTTCTCGTACTGGACGAACTGGGCCGCCCACATCTGGTGCTGGCCGACGCCCGCGCAGTACACGGCGTCCGGGCCGGCGGCGGCGCTCAGCCGCTCGATGACGTACTCGGGAGACAGGGAGCCGTCCGACTGCGGGCCGTAGCCCAGCGGGAACTCACTGCGGATCTCGTCCAGCTCACCGACCCACACGGCGGGCTCGCCCAGCGTGCCGGATTCGCGCTCGCCGCGCAGCGTCTCGACGAGCTCGACGAGGACCTCCTTGATGTCGCCGACGATCGGCACGTCGACGGCCCGGTTCTTGCCGATCTCGGCCGGGTCGATGTCGGCGTGGATGACCTTGGCGTCCGGGGCGAAGGTGTCGAGGCGACCGGTGACCCGGTCGTCGAACCGGGCGCCCAGGGTGACCAGCAGGTCGGACCGCTGCAGCGCCGCGACGGCGGCGACGGTTCCGTGCATCCCCGGCATGCCGTAGTGCAGCCGGTGGGAATCCGGGAACGCCCCGCGCGCCATGAGCGTGGTCACGACCGGGATGCCGGTCAGCTCGGCGAGCGCCATGAGCTCCGCGGAGGCGTCGGCCTTGATGACGCCGCCGCCGACATACAGCACCGGGCGCCTGGCCTTGCCGATCATCCGGGCGGCCTCACGGATCTGCTTGCCGTGCGGCTTGGTGACGGGCCGGTAGCCGGGCAGCTTCATCTCCGGCGGCCACGAGAACGTCATCTCGGCCTGCAGGACGTCCTTGGGGATGTCCACGAGCACAGCGCCGGGGCGACCTGTCTGCGCGATGTGGAACGCCTCGGCGATCATCCGCGGGATGTCCTCGCCGTGGGACACGAGGAAGTTGTGCTTGGTGATCGGCATGGTGATGCCCGAGATGTCGGCTTCCTGGAAACCGTCCGTGCCGATGAGTGCGGTCCCGACCTGACCCGTGATCGCGACGATCGGGACCGAGTCCATCTGCGCGTCCGCGAGCGGGGTCACCAGGTTGGTGGCGCCGGGGCCCGAGGTCGCCATGCAGACGCCGACCCTTCCGGTCGCCTGGGCGTAGCCGGTCGCTGCGTGACCGGCGCCCTGCTCGTGCCGGACCAGGACGTGCCGGACCTTGGCCGAGTCGTAGAGCGGGTCGTAGACCGGCAGGATGGCCCCGCCGGGGATGCCGAAGACGACCTCGGTGCCGATCTCCTCGAGGGACCGGACGACGGCCTGGGCCCCCGTCATCCGCTCTGGGGCCGCGGACCGGGCCTTCTGCTCTGCACCCGGACGGGGTCCGGGCTGTGCCGTTGGTGCGCTCACTTCAACTGTCCTTCATGCTGGTCGTGGAGCCGTGGTTCGTGGTCGGCCGTGATCGTGGATTTCTCTGACCGCGGTCTGACCCGGCAACAAAAAACCCCCGTCGGCCACGAAAGGCCGGCGAGGGTGCGCGTCGACGGAAAGCCAGGTAGGGCTCAGGCGCCGACGCGCCGGCCGAGTACGAGACCGTTCCAGGTGTTCACGAGGCCCAGACTAGGCCGCGGCCGACGGTAGCGTCAACTCGTGGAACATCGATCCCACTATGTGGGCCATGCCAGACTGGAGGCATCATGAGTGCCCCTTTCAGAGCTCCCGTCCCGGAGTCGAGCCCCCGCGATCACGCCCTCTTCCGGGTCAACCCGATGTCGTACGTCGTCATCGCCATTTTCGTGCTGGCGATCCTCTGGCCCGTCACGTCCTACCCCGTCGCCCTGGGCTGGCTGGTGCTGCTCCCCGTCGCCTTCGGTTGGTGGGTGGCCCGGACCTGGACCCGACTGGACGAGGACGGTGTCCACCTGTCGTCCTGGCGCTCCCGACGGTCCGTGCCGTGGGATGAGGTCAGGGGTGTGATGTTCCCCAGGCGTGGGTTCGCCCGGCTCGTGACCACCTCTGACACGTCACTCCCGATGGGCGGGGTCTCGTTCCACGACCTCCCGCGGCTGTCCGGCGCCAGCCGTGGCCGTATCCGCGACCCGTACGCCGCGAGCGGACCCGAGTCCGCCTGACCCTCCCGCTCCGCCGGTCACCCCGCGGCCGGCGGGGACCCGGTCGGCCACGGCCTGGCGTCGCATACCCATCCGCTCGTAGACGACCGTGACCGCCACACCCACGACGAGTCCTGCGACCGCCCAGCCGCCGAGGACCCAGACCGCGTGTCCGAGACCCGCCTCCCACCCGGAGTCGAAGAACATGATCGACCGCAGCCCGAGGTAGGCCTGGTGCATCGGCTGTAGCGTCCCGATGGCCACGAACACCCGCGGGAGCATCTCGGTCGGGGTGGCGCCGCCCGAGGTGGGGATCCCCAGCACCACGAACACCACGAGGTTCACGAGCAGACCGGCGTTGCCGACAGCAGCGATGATCGTGTGCGCACACACCCCGACCGCGATGATGACCAGGTTCGAGAACCAGAACATGTGCCACGGGTCGTACCCGGTGACACCGATGATGTCCGCCACCCACAGGACGAGCCCCGAGACGAGCGGCGCCGTGATCAGGGTGACCACCCACTTGCGGGCCAGTGTCTGGAGCCGCCCGAACGGCGCCACGTGGACATGGAGCGCCACCGGCCCGATCTCCAGCGGGATGAAGCCGAGCCGGGCGTCCAGGAGCGCGGAGATGATCATCGCCCCGGTGAATCCCGCCAGGATCACGACCAGCGCGTAGAACATCGGGAGCGACGCGTTCGACACCCCGTCCGGCAGCGGGTTCCACGCGACGACGTCGATCGCCACCGGATCGGAGAGCGCGACCGCGGCCGCGGCGCCGACGGTCCTGCCCTCGGCCTCGGCCAGCAGCCGGGACTGCGACAGCAGTTCGGTCCCCATCCGGTCGTGGAACGATTCCTGCATCGCGTCCGCCATGGTGTTCATGACCTGACCGGAGACGATGGACACGCGTGGCGAGTACTCGAGTGAGATGCGGGCGCGTTCGGGTGGCCCCGCCGCGTCGCCCGCCTCCGTCGCCGCGGCCTCGACGAGCCCGGCCACCCGCCCGCTCAGTTCGGGTGGGATACGGACCGCACCGAAGTACGTGCCGTCCCGGAGGCCCTCCTCGGCGGCCTCCGGATCCACCACGTGCAGCCGGACCCTCCCCCAGTCGTTGTTCTGGAGCAGCCCCGCGGTGATCCGCGACCCCATGTCGAGACCACGCGGACCGATCGGGGTCTCCAGGGTCGCGGCGACGTCCTCGTCCACCACCGCCACGGGGATGTACCTCGCGTGGGACTGCGGATCCGCGGTGCCCCCCAGGTACATGAACGACAGGAGGAAGAACAGTCCACAGACCAGGGCCACCGCCCCCGCCGAGTGCGAGAGGAACTCACGTAGCCCACCCGTGTGACCGGAGTCGGTCATGTCCATCCCCATTCGCGTCACGTCGAGGCCGGCCGGATGGCCGACCGTGAGAAGAGTAGACCCACATCGGGGCGTATTGTGTGGTGGTCACGGCGCGATCGGGTGTCACCGCGGGGCGCGCGCACACCGCTGCCCCGTACGGCACGACCCCCGGAATGCGCCCTCCCCATCGAGTCGGAGCGAGGTCCCATGCCGCCCCTGAGGTCACGAACCAGTACCGCCGGACGCAACGCCGCGGGGGCGCGTGCCCTCTGGCGCGCGACCGGCATGACGGACTCGGACTTCGGTAAGCCGATCATCGCGATCGCGAACTCGTACACCCAGTTCGTGCCGGGCCACGTCCACCTGAAGAACGTCGGTGAGATCGTCGCCGAGCAGATCGCGGCGTCGGGCGGCGTGGCCCGCGAGTTCCACACCATCGCGGTGGACGACGGGATCGCGATGGGCCACGCGGGCATGCTCTACTCGCTGCCCAGCCGGGAGATCATCGCGGACTCGGTGGAGTACATGGTCAACGCCCACACGGCGGACGCGCTGGTGTGCATCTCGAACTGCGACAAGATCACCCCGGGCATGCTCAACGCCGCGATGCGGTTGAACATCCCCACCGTGTTCGTCTCCGGCGGGCCGATGGAGTCGGGGTTCTCCGTCGTCGTCGACGGCGTGGTCAAGGCGGGCTCGGACCTCATCACGGCGATCTCCGCGTCCGCCAACTCGGCCGTGGACGACGAGGGCCTGGACGCCATCGAGCGCTCGGCCTGCCCGACGTGCGGGTCCTGCTCCGGGATGTTCACCGCCAACTCGATGAACTGCCTCACCGAGGCGCTGGGGCTGTCGCTGCCCGGCAACGGTTCGACCCTCGCCACCCACAGTGCGCGGCGTGAGCTGTTCGCCGAGGCCGGCCGCGTCATCGTCGATCTGTGCACTCGCCACTACCGGGACGGGGACGACTCGGTACTCCCCCGTTCGGTGGCCACCAAGTCCGCCTTCACCAACGCCATGGCGCTGGATGTCGCGATGGGCGGCTCCACAAACACCGTGCTCCACATCCTCGCCGCCGCGCAGGAGGGCGAGGTCGACTTCGACCTGAGCGACATCGAGCAGATCTCCCGCCGGATCCCCTGCCTGGCCAAGGTCGCGCCCAACTCGGACTACTACATGGAGCACGTCCACCGGGCCGGCGGCATTCCCGCGATCCTGGGCGAGCTGTACCGCGGGGGCCTGCTGGAGACGGACGTCCACTCGGTCCACTCCCCGTCGCTCGAGCAGCACGTCGCGGACTGGGACATCCGCAGCGGCACCGCGACCGAGAAGGCGATCGAGTTGTTCCACGCGGCCCCGGGCGGGGTGCGGACGATCGAGCCGTTCTCGACCGACAACCGCTGGGAGTCGCTCGACACGGACGCCGAGAACGGCTGTATCCACTCGGTCGAGCACCCGGCGACCGCGGAGGGCGGGCTCGCGGTCCTGCGCGGGAACATCGCGCCGGACGGGTCCGTCTTCAAGACCGCCGGCGTGTCCGAGGACAGTTTCCACTTCTCCGGTCCGGCCAGGGTGGTCGAGTCCCAGGAGGAGGCCGTCTCGGTCATCCTGGACAAGACGCTGCAGGCCGGCGAGGTGCTGGTGGTGCTCTTCGAGGGCCCGGCCGGCGGTCCGGGGATGCAGGAGATGCTGCACCCCACGGCGTTCATCAAGGGTGCCGGCCTCGGGACGAAATGCGCGCTCATCACCGACGGCCGCTTCTCGGGCGGGTCGTCCGGGCTGTCCATCGGTCACATCGCACCGGAGGCCGCCTCGGGCGGCCCGATCGGCCTGGTGCGTGACGGTGACATCGTGACCATTGATGTCGCCACGCGGTCCATCTCGGTGGATGTCGACGACGACGAGCTGTCCCGCCGCCGCGCCGAGAGGGGCCCTCTCCCGTGGCGGCCGGTCAAGCGTGATCGGAAAGTGTCCACCGCTCTCCGCGCGTACGCCTCGATGGCGTCCTCGGCGGACAAGGGTGCCGTGCGCATCCTGCCCGACTGACGCGCCTGGTCAGGGCCGCGCGCCCCGGCTCCCGGGCTCTCAGCCCGCGGTGACCGGGGCGCTGTCGGCTGAGGAGGTCAGCGGATTGGTGCCGTTGAGGAAGTACCACACCAGACCGGCGATGACCGCCACGACGATCACCCACACGACGCCGCTGAAGCGGGGACGGTGGGACCATGCCCACTTGCGGTCGGCGGACCATCGTCCCGGTCCGGAGAAGAGGAGGGTCACCAGTGCCGCGGCGTAGAGGATCGACACCTCGAGTCCGCGGGTGGTGTCACTCAGCACGGGGATGGGGTCGGTCCCGGTCAGTCGGATCGCTATCCCCAGTCCGATGAGCCCCAGCAGACCGCCCGCCGCCACCGGGGTGGCGAGTCCCACCACGAGCATGACGCCCGCCACCAGTTCGACGGCGCCGCCAGCGATCGCCAGGATGCGGGCCTGGTCGAATCCGGAGTCGGTGAGAGTCTGCGTGAACCCGTCGATCCCGGGCCCGCCGAACAGTCCGACGAGCTTCTGCAGTCCCCGCATCGCGAGGAGGACGCCCACGGCCAGTCTCAGGACGAACAGCCCGAAGTCGGCCGTTCCCCGGCGGCCGATCGTGTCCCGCGACGCGGGCGCGATGGTGGTGGGCTGGTCACCGAAGGGCAGGGGCGAGGACACGTCGTACCCCCCGGACTCGGCGAACTGCGAGTAGTCGGTGCGCCCGGCCGCGGGGAACGCGGTGGTCGCGCCGTCCCCCGGGCCGCCCCGCGAACCGGCGCCCGCGCCCTGGGCGTTGGGGACGTCGAGCGGGTAATCGACGTCGTGGATGATCTCGGTACGGGCGTCGTCGTCTCCGCGCTTTGAGGAAGTCACGGATCGACTGTAGGCCGATGCCGGTGCGCGGACGCTGAAGGACACGGCGCGCCGTAGTCTGGTCGGCATGAGATCGCTCCCGCTGCTGCTGGCACTGGCCGTCGCCGTGTCCGGTTGCGCGAGGTTCGACGACCGCCTCGAGGACCCGTTCACGCCCGCGGCCGGGCCGGGGATGGGTGCCGCTCCGCCGAGCCCTCCCGGCGCACCGACCCCTCCCCCGACGTCGCGCCCCGGGGAGCCGGAGCCCCCGGCCGAGACGGGACCCTGCGTCGATCCCGACCCCGCCGTCATCGCGACCTGCCTCGAGCCGGCCGTCGCGGTGGCCGGGCTCGGTGAGCGAGCGCTGGTCGCCGAGTCCACGGGCGGGGTGAAGATCGTCTCCGCCGATGCGGACCCCGAGCAGTTCGGCAGAGTGGATCCCCGGTCCGGTCGGGTGGCCGCGGTCGCGCCGTCCCCGGATTTCGCCCAGGACCGGTTGGTGTATCTCCTCGTCGTCGGCGACGGACCCACCCGGGTCGAACGACTGGCGCGCGGCGACGCCCCCCGCACGGTCGCGGAGCTCGCACCCGCGGACAGCGGTGGCCTCGCGTTCGTCGACGACATCCTGACCGTCGGCGCCGGCTCCGAGGTCGTCCGGTTCCCGACGTTCACCGGGATCGGCCGCGCGGAGGACCCCGAGGTGATCGGACGCGACCTCGGGCGCATCCAGGCGTTGTGTCCTCTCGGCGAGGATCTCTTCCTCTCCACGGTCACCGACCGCGGTGCGGCGATCCGGACACCGGATCGCACGGTGTGGACGTGGCCGGACCAGCGTTCCGCCGGTGGGTGCGCCGCATCCGAGGGCACGCTCGCCATCGCCCTCCCGGACGCCGAGCGGGTCGACACCCTCCAGACCGCCGGCGGCGCGGCTCGTGGTCAGCCCGAGGCGCTGGCTGAGGGCCGGTACGGGCGGCTGACCGGGTTGTCCGTCGTCGGCGAGGGGGTCCTGCTGGCGGGCACCACCAACAAGGATGGTGCATCACCGGTGCCCACCGATGACCGGGCCGTGATCCTCCCCCAGTCCGGTGGTGGCGGCGACGCCCGGACCTAGCTCGTCGAACGCTTGTGCCAATACGACACCCCGGGTAGGGTAGTGCACACATTCGATTCGGAATGCCTGGCGCATGGGGGTGAGGGCCTTGGTGACGACGATGAGCCCTTCCGACTTCTGGGCGCTGCGCGCGGTGGATGAGCCGTTGGAGTCGTTGGACGCGTCAGCGCTCAGCGAGGTGGCCCGGTCGGTGACGCTGGCGCAGAACCTCGCCGCGGCGAGGCGGCTGCACGCCGCGTACCTGCTGGTGGAGAGCTTCCGCCGCCTGGACGAGGCCACCCACGGCGACACGCAAGACGACACCCGCCCCGCCCACGCCCGCCTGGATCCGGCCGGCCGGGCCCGCGACCACCTGGCCGCGGCCATGTCACTGACCTGCTGGCACGCCGGCCACCTGGTCACCGCCGCCATCCAGGCCCACACCCGGCTCCCGCTACTGCGGGGCGCCCTCGAACGCGGCCTACTGCCCGAGCAACTCGCCATCGACGCCGCCTGCCGCCTGGCCGGCGTGCCCGACGAGGTCGTCGGCGCCGTCGAGTCCGATGTCATCGGCCGCCTCACCCGGGCCCTTGCCGGCGGCCACCGGCCCAGCCGCTCCGCACTGGACACCTCCGTCGACAACGCGGTCGCACGCCACGCCCCACAAGCCGCCCAGGACGCCGCAGACGCCGCCGCCGAAGAACGGACCGTGCGGTTCCGCCCCGGACGCAACGGCATGACCTCCATGTGGGCCAACCTGCCCTCCGGCGACGCCGAGAAGCTGCGCCGCCGCATCGAGGCCGCCGCCCGTGCCGCCGCAGACCTGTGCCATCCCCGCAGCCGCAACCAACTCCGCGCCGACGCCCTCATCGCCCTGGGCGACCCCAACACCACCGACATCGCCGACCCCGCACACCACCCCGAGGACACCGCGAACACCGTCGACGGCGACCGCGGCCACCTGCCCCCGCTGGGCGCCTCATGGGGCACCGACAAGCCCGTCCGCATCTCGGTCATCAACACCATCGCCCAAGGACTGCCCAACCAGGTCCAGTTCGTCAACGGCGCCTACGCCAGCTTCGACTGGCTGTGCGAGGAGATCCTCTCCGGTGGCGACGCCACCGTCCGGTTCGAACTCATCGACCCCGCCCCCGGCACCCTCGACGCCCCCGAAGCACCCCTCAAATACTTCATCACCCCGGCCCTGGCCGAACGGATCCGACTACGCGACGGGACCTGCCGCCACCCCGGATGCACCGTCGACGCCCACGACTGTGAAATCGACCACGTCATCGCATTCGATCACAGGCGCCCCGAACTGGGCGGCCCCACCGCCGAGTGGAACCTGATGTGCCTCTGCCGCAAACACCACCGCGAAAAGACCTTCGGCCACTGCGCCTACCGCCCCGGCCCCCTCGGCGAGCTGACCATCATCACCGAAACCGGCCACGAACACCACACCAACCCCACCGGCCCCCTGGCCCAGGCACGCAACCACATCCTCGAACACCAATGGCGAGAACACCTCGACCGCCTCACCGCCGACGACGGCCACCTCACCAACCCGCCAGGCACCACCCGGCCGAACGCCACCGGCACCGAACGGCGACTCCGCCCTGATGACGCGACCGAGGGCGATCAGTCCGCATAGCCTTGGTCGGTCGGCGTGGATGGCCGTGCCGATTCAGGTACCGTGCCGATTTCGCTACCGTGCCGATTCAGCTACCGTGCGAGTTTCAGTTGCACGCCGCGATGACCAGCTCTTTCACGCGCGCCGGGTCGGCCTGACCGCGGGTCGCCTTCATGACGGCACCGACGATCGCTCCGGCGGCCTGGACCTTGCCCGAACGGATCTTCTCCGCGATGTCGGGCTGCGCGGCCAGGGCGTCGTCGACGGCCTTCTGCAGCGCCGAGTCGTCTCGCACCACCTCGAGGCCCTTGTCGGCGACGATCTGGTCCGGCTCGCCCTCGCCGTCGAGGACGGCGTCGACGACCTGGCGGCCGAGCTTGTTGGTGAGCTTGCCCTCGGCGACCAACTCGATCACGCGCGCCAGCTGCACCGGCGAGATCTCGAGTTCGGTGAGCGCGACGCCACGCTTGTTGGACTGCTGGGTCAGGTACGACACCCACCACGAGCGGGCCTCGGCGGCCGGTGCGCCCGCGTCCACCGTGGCGAGGATCAGGTCGAGGGCCCCGGCGTTGACGAGGTCGCGCATCTCCTCGTCCGAGACGCCCCAGTCCGCCTGGACCCGTGCGCGGCGCACCCACGGCAGCTCCGGCAGTGTCGCGCGGATCTCCTCGATGAGCTCCTCGGTCGGCTCGACGGGCGCGAGATCCGGCTCCGGGAAGTAGCGGTAGTCCTCCGCCGACTCCTTCGGCCGGCCGGAGGTGGTGGTGCCGTCCGACTCGTGGAAGTGCCGGGTCTCGAGCACGACCTCGTCACCCGCGGTGAGCACGTCCGCCTGGCGGCACATCTCGTGGCGGACCGCGATCTCGACGCTGCGGAGGGAGTTGACATTCTTGGTCTCGGTGCGGGTGCCGAACTCGGTGGCGCCCTTCGGCATCAACGAGACGTTCGCATCGCAGCGCATCGAGCCCTGGTCCATCCGGACGTCGGACACGTCGAGGCTCCGGAGCAGATCACGCAGCGTCGTGACGTAGGCGCGCGCGATCTCGGGCGCCCGCTCCCCTGCACCGACGATCGGCTTGGAGACGATCTCGATGAGCGGTACACCCGCCCGGTTGAAGTCGAGCAGCGAATGGGTGGCGCCGTGGATGCGGCCGGTGGCGGATCCGACGTGGGTGGACTTGCCGGTGTCCTCCTCCATGTGCGCGCGCTCGACCTCCACGCGCCACGTGCTGCCGTCCTCGAGCTGCACGTCGAGGTACCCGTCGTGGGCGATGGGCTCGTCGTACTGCGAGATCTGGTAGTTCTTCGGCTGGTCCGGGTAGAAGTAGTTCTTCCGCGCGAACCTGCTGTACGGCGCGATCGAGCAGTTCAGCGCCAGACCGATCTTGATGGCCCACTCCACCGCCTGGCGGTTGGCCACCGGCAACGCGCCCGGCAGACCGATGCACACCGGACACACCTGGGTGTTGGGATCCGCCCCGAACGCGGTGGGACACCCGCAGAACATCTTGGTGTTGGTGTGCAGCTCTACGTGCACCTCCATGCCCATGACGGGATCGAAACGTGACACGACCTCGGTGAACTCCATGCGGAACAATCTAGCCGAAGAGGCATGCGGCCTCGCGGTAGCGGTCCTCCGGGACGGTCTTGAGCACGGCGACCGCGTCCTCTACCGGCACCATCTCGATCGACTCCCCACGGAGCGCGACGATCTGCCCGAAATCCCCCCGGTGCGCGGCGTGCGCCGCGTGCACCCCGAAACGGGTCGCGAGCACGCGGTCGTACGCGGTCGGCGTACCGCCGCGCTGGATGTGGCCGAGCACGGTCGTCCGGACGTCGCGGTTCATCCGCTCCTTGATCGCCGCGGCCATCTGGTCGGCCACCCCGGTGAACACCTCGTGGCCGAACTGGTCGGTGCCGCCCCGGCGCAGCGTCATGCCGGAACCCTCGACCGGCGTCGCGCCCTCGGCCACCACGCAGATCCCGTACGCCTCCCCCATCTGGAACCGGCGCTTCATCACCTTGCACACGTAGTCGATGTCGAACGGGACCTCGGGGATCACGATCATGTGCGCACCGGACGCCAGGCCCGCGTGCAGGGCTATCCAGCCGGCATGTCTGCCCATCACCTCGACGAGCATGACCCGCTCGTGCGACTCCGCCGTCGTGTGCAGCCGGTCGATGGCATCGGAGGCGATCGAGACGGCGGTGTCGAAGCCGAAGGTGTAATCGGTGCCGCCGACGTCGTTGTCGATGGTCTTGGGCACCCCCACCACGGGGATGCCGTTCTCGGTCAGCCAGCGGGCCGCCTTGAGCGTGCCGTCTCCGCCGATCGCGACGAGCGCGTCGATCGCGTGCCGCTCGAGGGTCTGGCGGATGACCGGCAGGCTCGCAGTGAGGATGTCGGGGTTCAGTCGGCCGGTTCCGAGGATCGTGCCACCGCGGAGCAGGATGCGATCGATGCCCTCGTCGTCGAACAGCGGCACGGCACGGTCGTTCACCAGCCCGGACCACCCGTCCTGGAAGCCCAGGACCGGGGAGTCGTACTCCGAGTTGGCGGTGCGGACCAAAGCGCGGATGACCGCGTTGAGTCCCGGACAGTCGCCGCCGGCGGTCAGTACACCTATACGCACGTCGAGCTCCTCTCGGTTACCCCGCAGTCTAGGTCCGCCCGCCCCGCATCGCGGCGGTCACCGCCCCGGGCTCACCGACTGTTCACCGGTACGGAACGCCATGGTGGCCAGACCTCCCAGCAGGACGACAACAGCGGGGAGGAACATCGCGTCGGCCACCGCCTGGCCGATGTCACCGTGGGCCACGAACCGGGCCTGTACCACCGCGCCGATCGCGGCGGACCCCAGCACCGCCCCGACCTGGCGGGTGGTGTTGTAGACACCGGATCCCGCGCCCGCCGACGCCAACTCGAGGCGTCGCATCGCGGTCGACGACGTCGGCGCCCACACACACCCGTTGGCCACCCCCATGAGGGCGATCGGACCGAGCAGGACGGGGATCGAGGTCTGGGCGTCCATCACCAGCGCGAGCCAGAACAGGGAGACCGCATACGAGAAGTAGCCGATGCCCGTGAAGATCCGCGGATCGAGACGATCCGCCCAGCGTCCGACCAACGGCGCCAGAACACCCGCGATCAGGGCCATGGGCAGCAACATCATCCCCGCGCGGGTCGGGCTGAGTTCCTTGACCCCCTGGAGGTAGAACATGAGCGGCACCATCGTGCCGGCGGTGACGAAGCCGATCGTCGAGACGCCGAACGTGCCGATCGAGAAGTTGCGGTCCCGGAACAGTCGTAGAGGTACGAGCGGCTCGGTGCGGACGCGGGACTGCCACCACACGAACACGGTCAGACCCGCCACGCCCGCCGCGATGAACCCGGCGGTGGTGCCGCCCCATCCGTGCTCCTCACCCTGCTGGATCCCGAACACCAGCAGGAACATGCCCACGGCGGACAGGAAGATCCCGGCTATGTCGTACGAGCGCGACCTGGTCTCCAGCACCGGGACCCAGAGCCACACCAACACCACCGCGAGGACACCGAACGGGATGTTGACGAAGAAGATCCACCGCCAGTCGAACGCGTCGATGAGCACACCGCCGAAGACCGGGCCGACCACGGAGGCGATACCCGCCACCGCACCCCATGCACCCATGGCCGCGCCGCGGCGCGCGGGCGCGAACACCCGGGTGATGACACTGAGCGACTGCGGGGTGAGCAGTGCCGCGCCGAAGCCCTGGAACACCCGCGCCACGATGAGGGTCTCGATGTCGGGCGCCAACCCGCACCACAGGGAGGCGCCGGTGAACAGCACCAGGCCCGCGATCGACACCCGTCGCGGCCCGATCTGGTCCCCCAGCCGACCGGTGAACAGCAACGGCACCACGTAGGCGAGCAGATACGCGCTGGTCACCCAGATGACCTGGTTGGTCGTGGCGCCGAGCTGGGTGACGAACGCGTCGGTGGCCACCGCCACGATCGTCTGGTCCACCAGGATCATGAAGAACCCGATGACGAGTGCCGCGAGCGCCTTCCATGCGTCCCTCTCGGGGACGGTCGTCACGCTATCGCGCCTCTCGCGGCCTCGTAGGCGGCCCCGACCCGGTAGAGACGGTCGTCGGCGAGTGCCGGTGCCATGATCTGCAGACCGGCGGGCAGGCCCTCCACCAGACCGGACGGCACGGACATCCCGCAGTGACCGGCCAGGTTCAGCGGCAGGGTGCACAGGTCGAACTGGTACATCGCGACCGGGTCCTCGACCTTGTCCCCGAGCGGGAACGCGGTCGTCGGCGTGGTCGGCGAGATCAGCACGTCGACCTTCTCGTAGGCGGCATCGAAGTCGCGTGCGATGAGCGTGCGCACCTTCTGGGCCTGGCCGTAGAACGCGTCGTAGTACCCGGCCGACAGGGCGTAGGTGCCGAGCATGATGCGGCGCTTGACCTCGGGGCCGAAGCCCGCCTCGCGGCTGGCGGCCATGACCTGGTCGGCCGACCCGTCACCGGTCCGAAGGCCGTAACGCATGGCGTCGAAGCGTGCCAGGTTGCTGGACACCTCGGACGGGAGGATGAGGTAGTAGGCGGGCAACGCGTACCGGAAGTTGGGGCAGGAGACCTCGACGATCTGGGCACCCAGGTCTCGCAGGGTGTCCACCGCGGCGCGGAACGACGCCTCGACGCCGGGCTGGTAGCCCTCGCCGGAGAACTCCGTGACCACGCCCACCCGCAGGCCCGTCAGGTCACCCTTCGCGCCCTCACGGGCGGCGGCGACGACGTCCGGGACCGCCACGTCGAGGCTCGTCGAGTCGCGCGGGTCGTGCCCCGCGATGACCTGGTGCAGCAGCGCGGTGTCCTCGACTGTGCGGCCGCAGGGCCCGCCCTGGTCGAGCGACGACGCGCAGGCGACGAGCCCGTAGCGCGAGACCGTCCCGTAGGTGGGCTTGACGCCGACCGTCGCGGTGAGCGCGGCGGGCTGGCGGATCGACCCGCCGGTGTCGGTCCCGATGGCGATCGGGGCCTGGTGCGAGGCCAGCGCCGCGGCCGAGCCACCGCCGGAACCACCGGGGGTGCGGCTCGGATCCCACGGGTTGCGGGTGGGGCCGTAGGCCGAGTTCTCGGTCGACGACCCCATGGCGAACTCGTCCATGTTGGTCTTGCCGAGGATCGGGATCCCCGCCTCGCGCAGTCGCGCGGTGACCGTGGCGTCGTACGGCGAACGGTAACCCTCGAGGATCCGTGAGCCACAGGTGGTGGGGGCGTCGGTGGTGGTGAACACGTCCTTGAGGGCGATGGGCACGCCCGCCAGGGGTCCGAGCTCCTCGCCGGCCGCCAGTCGGGTGTCGACGTCCCGGGCCGCCCGGAGGGCCTCGTCCGCGCCCACGTGGAGGAAGGCGTTGATCTCGCCGTCGACCTCGCCGATACGGTCCAGGTGCGCCCGGGTGACCTCCTCCGAGGACACCTCCCGCGCGGCGATCCGCCCGGCCAGCTCGGCGGCGGTGGCGGTGGTGAGCTCGGTCATGCGTCCTCCCCCAGGATCTGCGGAACCTCGAAGCGCTGTTCGTCGGCCGCCGGGGCCTGGTCGAGTGCCTGCTCCGGGGTGAGGCCGGGCGTGACCACGTCGTCGCGGTAGACGTTGGTGATCGCGGTGGGGTGGCTCATCGCGGGCACGTCCTCCGCGGCGACCTCGGACACCGCCTGCACGTGGTCGAGGATGTCGGTGAGCTGCTGTGCGAACGAGTCCAGCTCGGAGTCGCTCAGTTCCAGGCGGGAGAGCCTGGCCAGATGCGCGACGTCCCCGCGTGAGATCGAGGTCACGTGCCTGCCCCTTTCCGTGACGTGGTCGGTACCGGCCCAGCCTAGTCAGCCCGAATGCGTGCGGCACAATGGGCGTCATGTCTTATCTGCTCCGTGTCATGCTGCCCGACCGACCGGGCAGTCTCGGCTCCCTCGCGGTGGCGCTGGGGACCGTGGACGCGGACATCATCAGCCTCGACGTGGTGGACCGGTTCGACGGGGTCGCCGTCGACGACATAGTCGTGGAGGTCCCGCACGGCACCTTCCCGGACGCCCTCATCACCGCCGCCGAGCGCCTGGACGGCGTGATGGTGGACTCCCTGCGGCCGTTCGGCGGGATCCTCGACGCGCATCGGGAACTCGAACTCATCGACGCCGTCGCCGGGGCGGGTGCCGGGGCTTCCCAACTGCTCGCCGACGAGCTCCCTTCCGCGCTGCGCGTCGGCTGGGCGCTGGTCGTGGAGGTGACCGCGGACGCGCGGTGCCGTCTGATCGCGCGGGGCGAGTCCGCACCGATGTGGGAGGGCGGCGAGGTCTCCGTGCTGTGCGGCCTGGAGCGGGTGACCGCACTGGACGACGACGACGACGGCGTGCCGGCGGAGTGGACGGCCATGGACACCTCGCTCGCGGCCGCGCCGTTGAACTCGGGGCACATCCTCGTGGTGGGCCGACCGGGCGGTCCCTCGTTCAGGCCGTCCGAGGTCGCTCGGCTGGGGTACCTCACAGGGATCCTGCGCTCCCTCGACGCCGGCTGACCGGGCGGGCCCGCCGCTCCCTCGACGCCGGTCCGGCACGGATGTCGGTCAGCGGCGGGGTCCGCGTCGCCACGACCACACCGCGACCGCCGCGAAGAGCAGCGCTGTGACCGGCAGGACCCATGCCAGGTCCGTCATGAGGACGATCTGACGGAACTGCTCGTTCGACAGGAACTGCGCGACTTCGTTACAGGAGTAGAGGCAGGAGACCGGGTTCGACATCGGGCCGACCCAGAGCCACACCAGTCCGGCGAACGCTCCGGTCGATGCCCCCGCCACGGCGGAGGCCGACACCGAGAGGAGGCGCCCGGGACCCTCGCCCCGCAGACCACGGAGGGAGACACCGACCGCGAGCGCGAGACCGACGCCCGCTCCGAGGAACAGCGGCCAGGGGAACTGGGCGAGGGGCGTCACCGGGGTCACGGGTCGGTTTCCTCCGGTTCCGCGTTCACATCCGGGTCCAGGTCCCCTTCCCCCGCCCCGGCCGGACCGTTGTCCATCAGGTCGACGAAGCCGGCCTCGTCCAGGATCGTCAGGCCCAACTCCTCGGCCTTGGCCGCTTTGGACCCCGGATTGTCGCCCACCACGACGTAGTCGGTTTTTTTGGAGACCGACCCGGAGGCCTTGCCGCCGCGTGCGATGATCGCCTCCTTGATGCCGTCGCGCGTGAAACCCTCGAGTGAGCCGGTCGCCACGATCGTCAGGCCCTCGAGCGTCCGCGGGATCGATTCGTCACGCTCGTCGGCCATCGAGACGCCGGCGGCGGTCCACCGGTCGACGATCTCGCGGTGCCAGTCGACGTCGAACCACTCGACCACCGAGGCCGCGATGGTCGACCCGACCCCGTCCGTCTCCGCCAGTTCCTCCTCGGACGCGGCGCGGATGGCCTCCATGGTCCCGAACCGGGTCGCCAGGGCGCGCGCGGCCGTGGGGCCCACGTGTCGGATCGACAGCGCGACCAGTACCCGCCAGAGCGGTCGGTCCCGGGCGGTGGCGAGGTTGGCCAGCAGCTTGCGACCGTTCTCGGTGAGCACGGTCCGTTCGGGTTCGGCCCCCGCCTCGATCTGCTTGCGGGTGGCCTTGTCGACGCGGGTGTAGAGGTCTGTCCTGAGCAGGTCGGACTCGGTGAGGTCGAACAGTCCGGCCTCGTTGACGAGCACCCCGCTGGTCAGTAGATCCGAGGCGCCCTCGTACCCGAGCGCCTCGATGTCCAGGGCGTTGCGCGAGGCCAGATAGAACAGCCGCTCCCGCAGCTGGGCGGGACAGGAACGCTGGTTGGGGCAGCGCCAGTCGGCGTCGCCCTCCTTCGCCGGGGCCAGGACCGTATCGCACTCCGGACAACGTTCGGGGAAGACGAACTCGCGCTCGGTACCGTCGCGCCGCTCGACCACCGGGCCGAGGACCTCGGGGATCACGTCACCGGCCTTGCGGATCACCACCGTGTCGCCGATCAACACGCCCTTGCGGATCACCTCGGTCTGGTTGTGGAGGGTGGCCAACGAGACCGTCGAACCGGCGACCGTGACCGGCTGCATGTGGGCGAAGGGGGTCACCCGCCCGGTGCGCCCGACGGAGACCCGGATGTCCAGTAGTTCCGTCATGACCTCCTCCGGTGGGTACTTGTAGGCGATCGCCCACCGCGGCGCGCGAGAGGTCTGGCCGAGTCGACGCTGGACCGCGCGGTCGTCGATCTTCACGACGAGACCGTCGATCTCGTGTTCGGGGTCGCTGCGGTGCTCACCCCAGAACCTCATCCGATCGACCACCTCCTCCACCCCGGTGGCGGGCGCCGTGTGCGGTGAGACTGGCAGTCCCCAGTCGGCGAGGGCGAGGTAGACGTCGTGGAGGCTCTCGAAGGTCGCGCCCTCGACCGCGCCCAGACCGTGGCAGTACATGCCGAGTCGGCGCTGGGCGGTGATGGCGGGGTTCTTCTGGCGCAGTGACCCGGCCGCGCTGTTGCGCGGGTTGGCGAACGGTGCCTTGCCCTCGGCCACGAGACGGGCGTTGAGCTCGGCGAAGTCCTCGAGTCGGAAGAACACCTCGCCCCGCACCTCGATGAGCGAGGGCAACGGGCGGTCGTCCGACGGGGTGAGCGTGACCGGGATGTCGTCGATGGTCCGCGCGTTGAGGGTCACGTCCTCCCCCGTACGCCCGTCACCGCGGGTGGCGGCGCTGACCAACCTCCCGTCGCGGTAGACCAGGTCCAGGGCCACCCCGTCGATCTTGACCTCGCACAGGAACGGCAGCCGGTCCTCCGATACTCCCGCCTGCTCGACGGCGGAGGCGACCCAGTCGCGCAGCTCCTCCTCGGAGAACACGTTGTCCAGGCTGGTCATCCGCTCGAGGTGCTCGACCGGGGCGAAATCCGTCGAGAAGCCACCGCCGACCAGTTGGGTCGGCGAATCGGCGGTCCGCAGCCCCGGGTGCGTCACCTCGAGCGCCTGCAACTCCTCGAAGAGCCGGTCGAACTCGGCGTCGGAGACGATGGGCGCGTCCTTGACGTAGTAGCGGAACTGGTGATCGCGGACCGTCTCCGCGAGCTCGGTCCACTCCTGCCGCACCTCGGGCGGGATGTCCCCCGTGCCGACGGGCTGACTGTTGTCATCGGGAAGGCTCACGAGGACAGGGTAATGCCGGGCGGGGCCTCGATGTCGGAGCCCTGCCCTACGGTGAGCCCATGACAACCCACACACAGCCACCCCTCGCCATCGACCGGAACCGACTGCTCGCGTTCGACCTCGAGACCACGGGCCCGGACCCCCGGACCGCCCACGTCGTTTCCTCCGCCCTCATCGCGATAGACGGGCAGCACAAGAAGGAACGGAACTGGCTCGCCGACCCGGGCATAGAGATTCCCGAGGGGGCGACGGCGGTCCACGGCATCACCACGGCCCATGCCCGCGAGAACGGCCGCCCCCACGCCGAGGTCATCGCCGAGACGGTGGCCGCCATCCGCCGGGGATGGGGCGAGGGACGCACGCTGGTGGTGTTCAACGCCTGTTACGACCTGACGATCCTGCGACGGTGGGACCCGTCGTTCGAGATCCTCGGTCCCGTGATCGACCCGTATGTCGTGGACCGCGCGGTGGATCCCTACCGGAAGGGCAAGCGGACGCTCGAGGCCCTGTGCGGTCTACACGGGGTACGACTCGACAGCGCCCACGAGGCCGCGGCGGATGCGCTCGCCGCCGCCCGGCTGGCGTGGAAGATGCTCGGCGGACAGCCGGAACTGTCGGGTCCGGACTGGCGGGAGGTCAATGCGCGCCAGGCGAGCTGGCACGAGACGCGCCAGCGGGACTTCGTCGCGTACCTGGAGCGGTCCGGAAAGGACTCGTCCGACGTCAACACGCTCTGGCCGATGGCGATGCCGTAGCGCCGCGACGCCTGCTACTCCGCCACCCGTGGGGTGGTCTCGGCCACCAGACGGGCGCCGCGGAGGGCGGCCGCGGCTCGGCCCTCACCGGTCGAGGTCTCCTCTTCGGTGGGCGTGAGGACGACGCGGTCCAGGCTCGAGTACCTGGGTGCGCTCAGTCGGTCGAGCAGGGCCAGCAGCCCCACTGCGGTGTCCTCGGCCTCCGCCACGGTGCGTGGCGGCGGGCCGCCACCGGGTAGGCCCTCCAGGTGGAGGATCCCGCCGTCACCGAGGACCGTTCCGGCTGCATCCAGCGCGGCATGCGACCGGGCAGCGTGCAGCGGCGCGGCCGCCAGGCACACCCCGTCAAGGGGCGTCTCACCCCGCGGGGGGTCGCTGACGATCTCCCAGACCGGGGGCGCCCCCGGGTCGGAGGTGACCGGGAGCCGGATCAGGACCTCTGCGGCCCCGGCGGAGCGGAGCGCATCGGCGAACCGGCAGAGCGACAGGGCGAGTCGATCGGGCGGGACGGCCGCGATCGGGTCGAGACGGCTGGGCGAGCGGACCGTCCCGGCGGCGACATGCCAGAGCAGGGGCTCGTCCACCAGGATCCGTGCGCCTGCCCCTATCCGGCCCGCCAGCCGCACGGCTCGCTCACCCGCGCCCTCCGCCAGGGAGGCGGCCAGGTCCCGCCGGGCGCCGCGGTCGCTGAGGACGGGGAAACCGCCGGGCAGTTCCACCCCGGCCGCAAGGGACCACGGGCCCACTATCCGGACCTGCAGACGACGGGAGTCGGTGGCGGGGTCCCCCTCGGGATCACGGGCCCGCTCGTCGGCCTCCTCGAGGGCGTCGGCGTCCCGGTCGAGGAAGTCGGCGGCACGACGGGCGAGGCGGCCCGGGGCGTCGGCGAGTCGCCATCCGCGTGGCGAGACGTCGACCGGCAGGTCGGCGAGCATCGCCAGCGTGCGGCCGACCTGGTCGGCCCCGGGGCCGCGATCCGGAAGCTCGGGCAGGAACGGCAGCGCGTGGCATTCCCCCATGATCACCCGCGCCGATTCCCGCGGGTCGGTGCCGGGCATGGGGCCGGCCCCGGTGCTGGACGGTCCCACCGGCGTCACGCGCTCTCCGCGGCCGGACGGGACGCGGAGATGGTGCCGCTGCCCAGAACGCGGTCGCCGCCCGGTTCGGGCCGGTACAGCACGGCGGCCTGCCCGGGGGCGACGCCGCGGATCGGCTTCTCGAGCGTGATCTCGAGCCGGGCATCCGGTCCGTCGCCGAGGCGTCGGACGTGGCCCGGGGTCGCCTCGCCGTGGGCGCGGATCTGCACCAGGCAGTCGGTCTCGCGGATGTCGTCGTCGACGAGCCAGTAGGGCGAGGACGCGGTCATGCCGGACGAGAGCAGATGGTCCGCGCCACCGACGGTGACGGTGCCACTGTCGGCGTCGATCGCGGTGACGTAGCGGGGGCGGCCGTCCGCCGCGGGGCCGCTGACCCCGAGGCCCTTGCGCTGGCCGATGGTGAACCCGTGGATTCCCTCGTGGCGGCCGAGCTCGTCGCCGGTGTCGGCGTCGACGACAGCGCCGGGACGCATGCCGATACGCGCCCCGAGGAAGGCGCGGGTGTCGCCCGACGGGATGAAGCAGATGTCATGGCTGTCGGGCTTCGAGGCGACGGGCAGCCCGCCGGCCTCGGCCTCGGCGCGGACCTGCGACTTGAGTGAATCCCCGAGGGGGAACATCGAGTGCGCGAGCTGCTCCGGGGTGAGCACTCCGAGGACGTAGGACTGGTCCTTGGCGTCGTCCACGGCGCGGCGCAGGACCGGCCGCCGGGTGCCGTCGGGCAGTTCCTCGGACGACAACCGCGCGTAGTGGCCAGTGGCGACCGCGTCGAAACCGAGCGCCATGCCCCGGTCGAGGAGGGCCTCGAACTTGATCCGCTCGTTGCACCGGAGGCACGGGTTGGGGGTCTCACCCCGCGCGTAGGACTCGACGAAGTCGTCGATCACGTCGGCACGGAAGCGCTCCGCGAAGTCCCACACGTAGAACGGGATGCCCAGCAGGTCGGCGACCCGGCGGGCGTCCCCCGCGTCTTCCCGCGAGCAGCACCCGCGCGATCCCGTTCGCAGGGTCGCCGGATCCGCACTGAGTGCGAGGTGGACTCCCACGACGTCGTGTCCCGCGGCGACGGCACGGGCGGCGGCGACAGCGGAGTCCACTCCCCCGCTCATGGCGGCGAGGACCCTCATGATGCGGCCATCCCGGTGCGGGCCATCCCGGTGCGGGCGAGCCCGAGGCCGGCGACGCGGGCGCGTTCGGCCGCGGGCCCGATGGCCGCGACGGCGGCGTCGACGTCGTCCTCGGTGGTGGTGTACCCCAGGCTCAGGCGCAGACTGCTGCGGGCAGCGGCCTCGTCGGCACCCAGGGCCAGCAGGACGTGACTCGGCTCGGCCACCCCGGCGGTGCAGGCCGAGCCCGTGGAGCATTCGATCCCGGCGGCGTCGAGCAGCAGGATGAGCGACTCGCCGGAACAGCCGGGGAAGGTGAGGTTGGCGATCCCGGGAAGGCGCTCCCCGCCCCCGTTGGCGATCGCACCGGGGACCTCGGCGAGCACCCCGGCGACGAGCCGATCGCGCAACCGGCTCAGACGCAGGGCCTCGGACTCCATCTCACGGACCGCCTCCTCGAGCGCGGCCGCCATGGCGACGACCCCGGGCACGTCCACGGACCCGGACCGCAGGTCCCGCTCCTGGCCACCCCCGTACCCGATCGGTACGCAGTCGGCACCACGGTCGAGGAGCAACGCTCCGACACCGAGCGGTCCACCGAACTTGTGTGCGGAGAGACTGAGGGAGGTCACGCCCAGGGCGGAGAAGTCGACCGGGACGTGGCCGACGGCCTGGACGGCATCGGTGTGGACGGCCGCGCCCACCGCGCGGACCGGGCCGGCCGCCGCCGCGACATCCGTGAGGGTGCCGATCTCGTTGTTGCCGAGCATCATCGCGACGAGGGCCAGGCGGGGGCCGAGCTCGTCCGCGAGGTCACGGACCGTCGCCGGGGTGACGGCGCCGCGGGGGTCCACGGGCAACACCCTGACGACCTTCCGGCCGCCCCGGTCGGTGGCCAGGTGGGCGGCGGCGTCGAGGACGGAGTGGTGCTCGGTGGCCCCCACGGCCACCACGTCGCCCGCCGAGGCACCCACCTGCCCGAGGACGGCGAGATTGTCGGACTCCGTCCCGCCGGAGGTGAACACCACCTCGGACGGTCGGCAGCCGAGGTGGTGCGCGAGGGACTCGCGGGCCTCCTCGACGCGGCGGCGGGCGCGGCGTCCGGAGCCGTGGAGCGAGGACGCGTTGCCGACCGAGGAGGACGCCTCGGCGTAGGCGTCGACGGCCGCCGCGCGCATCGGGGTGGTCGCGGCGTGGTCGAGATAGTGCACGGAGCGGGTGGTGGGCATATCGCTGGCAAGGATACGCCCGAACGCGCCGGACCCCGGCACCGCAGGGGTGCCGGGGTCCGGGTGACGCTGGTGGACGCGGTGCGTCCTGCTCACTTACGGGCGTTGATGGCCTCGGTGAGCTGCGGGGCGACGCTGAACAGGTCGCCGACGATGCCGTAGTCCGCGATCTCGAAGATCGGGGCCTCCTCGTCCTTGTTGACGGCGACGATGGTCTTCGACGTCTGCATGCCGGCGCGGTGCTGGATGGCACCCGAGATACCGAGCGCGATGTACAGCTGCGGCGACACGGTCTTGCCGGTCTGGCCGACCTGGAACTGGCCCGGGTAGTAGCCCGAGTCCACGGCGGCGCGCGACGCGCCGACGGCGGCCTTGAGCGAGTCGGCGAGCGGCTCGACGACCTTCTCGAAGTTGTCCGCGGAGCCGACGCCACGACCACCGGAGACGACGACGGTCGCCTCGGTGAGCTCGGGGCGGTCGCCGCCCACGATCGGGTTGCGCGAGATGACCTTGGCGGCGTTCTCGGGCTCGGGGACCTGCACCTCGACGACCTCGCCGGCGCCGGCGGCCGGGGCGGCCTCGACGGAGCCCGGACGCAGCGTGTAGATCGGGGTCTCGCCGGAGACGGTCGCCTCGACGGTGAAGGCGCCACCGAAGATCGAGTGGACGGCCGAACCGTCGGACTTGATCTCCACGACGTCACACAGGGTGCCGGAGCCGGTGCGGGCCGCGAGACGACCCGCGACCTCCTTGCCCTCGAACGTGGCGGCCAGGACGATCGCGGCCGCACCCTGCTCGGCGAGGCCGGCCAGGACGTCGACCTTGGGGGTGACGAGGTAGTTCTGGACCGCGTCACCCTCGGCGACGTAGATCTTCTCCGCGCCGGCCTCCTTGAGGGCATCGGTGAGCGCGGCGGCGGTGCCGGTCTCACCGAAGACGACCGCGGAGGGCTCTCCGAGGGCACGAGCGGCGGTCAGCAGCTCGAGGGACACCTTCTTGAGTTCGCCGTCGACGTGCTCGACCGCGACGAGGACTTCAGCCATGGTGGATTCTCCTTGAAAAAGACTGGGATGAGTCGGTCGGGGTGAGTTCGCGTCAGATGAGCTTCTGCGACACGAGGTACTTGGCGACGTCGTTGCCGCCTTCGCCCTCGTCGGTGACCTTCTCGCCGGCGGCGCGCGGCGGCTTGGGGCTCGCGGAGGTGACGCTGGACGCGGCGTTGTCCTTGCCCACCTGGGCGGCCTCGACGCCGGCGTCGGCCAGCGTGAGGGACTCGACCGGCTTCTTCTTGGCGGCCATGATGCCCTTGAAGGACGGGAACCGCGGCTCGTTGATCTTCTCGCCGACGGAGACGACGCACGGCAGGGTGGCCTCGACCTCGAAGATGCCCTCGTCGGTCTCACGCTCGCCCTTGGCGACGCCGTCGGCGATCTCCAGGGTGCGCATGTGCGTCAGCTGCGGGAGGCCGAGGTACTCGGCGAGGATGGCCGGGACGGCACCCATGCGGCCGTCGGTGGCCTCGTTGCCGGCGATGACCAGCTCGGTGCCCTCGATGGTGCCCAGCACGTTGGCCAGGGCCCACGAGGTCTGGACGACGTCGGAACCGTGCAGGGCCTCGTCGTTGAGGTGGACGGCCTTGTCGGCGCCCATGGACAGGGCCTTGCGGATGGCCTCGGTGGCGCGGTCCGGACCGGCGCACAGGACGGTCACCTCGCCGCCGTGGGCCTCCTTGATCTGGAGCGCCTGCTCGACGGCCTTCTCGTTGATCTCGTCCAGGACCGCGTCCGCGGCCTCGCGGTCCAGGGTGTAGTCCCCGTCCGTGAGCTTGCGCTCGGAATAGGTGTCGGGAACCTGCTTGATCAGTACGACGATGTTCGTCATGGGCCTGCGTCGACCTCCTGCGAGTCGGGGCGGGGTGCGCCCCCGTCTAGACCGGGCGCACCGGATTGTGGTCCTGCCAGACACAATAACGCGGCCGTGGCCGCGGTGACGGTGCCGGGGCGGTCGGTGGCGGGGCACGGCGCCCGGTCGGCGGCCACCGGGTGGGGCGGGTGGTTCAGTTGATGCGCTTGTCCCAGCCGGACCAGGCGGCGTCGCGCAGTTCGTTCTTGCGGACCTTTCCGGTCGACGTCCGGGGCAGGGCCTCGGTCAACTCCACCGCACCGGGCACCTTGTAGCGCGCGATCCTGGTCCGGCAGTGCTCGATCACGGCGGCCTCGTCGAGCGTGGAGCCCGGCCGGACCACGACGTAGGCCTTGGGACGCTCGCCCCACTTCTCGTCGGGCATGGACACGACCGCGCAGTCGACCACGTCGGGGTGGGACACGACCGCCTGCTCGACCTCGATGGTGGAGATGTTCTCGCCGCCGGAGACCACGACGTCCTTGGCGCGGTCCAGCAGTTGCACGTATCCGTCCGGGTGCATGACGCCCAGGTCGCCGGAGTGGAACCACCCGCCGGCGAACGCGGTGGCCGTGGCCTCGGGGTCGCCGAAGTACCCCTTCATGACCCCGTTGCCGGTCATGACGACCTCGCCCATGGTCACGCCGTCGGCGGGGACGTCGACCAGCCGACTCTCCCCCGGTGAGGTGCGCTCGACCACACGCACGGTGTCGGCGTGGATCATGGCGACGCCCTGGCGCGACTTGAGCCCGGCCCGCTCGTCAGGGTCCAGGTCGGCCCATCCGGGCTGCGGGGTGCACACCGTGAACGGGCCGTAGGTCTCGGTCAGTCCGTACACCTGGGTGACGTCGATGCCGAGCTCCTCGAAGCGGCGCAGGATGGTCGGCGAGGGCGGGGCCCCGGCGGTGACCATGCGGATCCCGTCGATCGGCCGGGCGGCCGGGTCGTCGGCGATGGTGGACAACACTGCTGGTGCGCCGGCCAGGCGGTTGACCCCCTCGTCGTCGAACAGTCTCCAGATCTCGTCCCCGCGGACGGCGCGCAGACACACGTGGGTCCCCATCGCACCGGTCAGGGCCCAGGTCGTGCACCACCCGTTGCAGTGGAACATGGGCAGCGTCCAGAGGTACTTGGAGTCGGCGTCCAGGCCCTGGGTGACGATCTCGCCGAGGGAGTTGAGGTAGGCACCCCGGTGCGTGTACATGACGCCCTTGGGCCGGCCGGTGGTGCCGGAGGTGTAGTTGACCGCGATGACGGAGTCCTCGTCGGCGACCGTCCACGAGACCGGCTGCGGGGAGGCGGACGCCAGAGCGTCCTCGAGGGCCTCGGCACGCGGGCCGAACCGGGCCGGGTCGGGTTGCGTGCCGTCGGCGTCCGGGGCGACCAGGACGAGACGCAACGCGTCGGGGACCTCGTCGCCCAGCCCCGCGAGGAGTTCCGCGTCGGCGATGAGAACGGCGATCCCGGCGTGCTCGACGATGTAGGCGATCTCCGCCGGGGCGAGGCGGGTGTTGAGGGCGACCACGGCGCCGCCCGCGAGGGGGACGCCGAACTGCGCGAGCAGCGCCTCGGCCGAGTTCGGCGCCAGGACGCCCACCCGGTCACCGCGCGCGACGCCACGCATCTTCAGCAGGGAGGCCAGCCGGGTGGCCCGGTCGGCGAACTCGGCGTAGGTCTGACGGCGTGGGCCGTCGACGACCGCGGTGGCGTCGGGCGAGACGCGCGCGGCCTTCTCAAGGAAGCTCAGCGGGGTGAGCGCGGTGTCGAGTCCGGAGTTCGCTGTCATCGGGGTGTGGCCGCCTTCCGTGGGCACGGGTGATGCCCGTCACGCTAGCGGCGGAGTGCACTCCGCGATCCGTGATTCCCCCGCCCGCACCCCTGCCCGGTCGGCCCCCGCGTGCGCCACGTCGGAGCGCCGGTCGGGTGGGCGGCGGGCGGCGGACTACTCTCTCGTGTGACTGTCTCGACTCGACGGGGGGACCTGTGGCACCGGCACCGACACCGGCACTGACGCCGCGCACCGCGCGGGCCCTGGTCGCCGTCGCGCTGGCGGCGGGGCTGGCCGCCGGGTGCGCCTCGGACACCGAGAGCGGCGGCGCCCGCCTGGGCCAGGCCGCGAGCTGGTCCTCGCTCGCGGGTGGCCCGCCGAACTCCGGTCGCGCACACTCCGGGGTCTCGGACGCCCCCGGACTGCTGTGGTCACGCGCCCTCGGTGCGCCCGCGGTCGGCGTGGCCTCCTCGGACGGCATCGGCACGTCGTTCCAGGCCACGATCTCCGAGCGCGGGTGCAACCTCTTCGCACTGACCGCCGACGACGGCCGCAAGCGGTGGTGTCTGCGCCTGCCGACCGACGGGCCGCGGATCACCGCGACAGTCGACGGGCGCGGTTCGCTGTTCGTGCCCCTCTACGGCGGGGTCGGCGCCCTGACGGCCGAGGGCGAGAACCGATGGACCGCCGCGACCCGGGGCGTGCCCACGACCGTGACGTTGCTGGACGGACGCCACCTGCTGCTCGTGTCGCACCTGGGGGCGGCACGGGTGATCAACGCCCACACCGGTCTGGACGTCACGCCCGAACTGCGGATCGCCGGCGACATCTCCACGGACGACCCGGCGTACGGGCTCCCGTGGTGCGCGACCGGCGCGCGGGGTTGCCCGGTCCCCGCCCCCGCGGCCGTGGACACGGACACGGCCACCGCCTACCTCACCGCGTGGACGCCGGGCGCCGACGATCCGGAGTTGGTGGCGGTGCGACTGGTCGCCGGTGAGTTCACTGCCCTCGACGTGCTGTGGCGTGCACCCCTGCCCGACGGGCGCCTGGGGACGCCGGTGGTGCTGTCGAACGACCGGGACGAGGTCTACGTCCACGCGGCCGACGGCGATCTCGCCGCGTACTCGACGTCCGACGGCGCGGCACTGTGGACCGCCCCCGTCGGGTACCGACCGGACACGCCTCCCGCCCTGTTGCCCGACGGCACCGTGGTCAGCGGCGGTCGCACGACGACCGTGTGGAGGGGACCCGACGACGACCACGACGACGACGCGGGCCCGGCGCCGGTGGTGGCCGTTCGCGGGCAGGACGGAACCGGCCGGGTGGTCTGGCGCCGGGACGACCTGCGCCAGCTCACCAACCCCGCCGCGACGCCGGACGGGCGGGTGCTGGTGGCCGTGCGCTCGGGCGGATCCGACGACGAGCCCGGCATCGCGGTCCACCTGCTCGACGGCACCGACGGCGCCACCCTCCACCGGATCGAGGTGCCCGCCGCGACGGGCCCGGTCTCGGGACTCAGCGTCGACGCGGACGGCCGGATCGCGCTGACGACCGCGGTGGGCGCCCTCTACGTGTTCGAGTGAGCGGTGCGCGGCCCGCACACGAACACCACGGCGGAGCTGCCGATCCGGGTCACCACCAGCGCGAGTGGCCGTGACCCGCTGAGCGAGAGCGAGCGCCGCAGCACGTCCGGGTCCGTGTCCACGCCGCGGACGAGGATCTCCAGCGACCCGCAGTCTCGCCGGCGCAGCACGCGGCGCAGCTGCTTGCGGTCGAGCCTGCACTTCTCGAGCACCTCGAACCCGGTGTAGCCGTCCGGGACCCGTGGCCCGGTCAGATGGGCGATCCTCGGGTCGAGCTGGCGGAGCCCGTGGCGGCGGGCCCAGTGCCGTACGAGTCCGGCGCGGACGACCGCCCCGTCGGGGTCCACGATGAACCGCTCGGCCTCCTCGTGGGCGTCGACCTCGTCGTCGTCGCCGTCGGTCACCTCCTCCACGTGGACCGCGACCCCGTCCGCGACGAGGCGCGGTGGTCCCCACGGTCCGGCCGCGTCGGCGGCGGTGGTGCGGACCACGGTCGCACGGCGGCGCACACCCGCGGACAGGCCCGGCGACCACAGGCACGCCTCCCGCACCGAGCCGTCGAGGGACACCAGTTCGACCTCCCCGCAGTGGTCGAGCACCGAGGTGTCGAGGCCCGGGGCGCACTTGATGACGTGATCGCGGTCGGCGGCGACGGCGAGCAGGTCGGGCAGCGGCGGGCTGAGCCGCGCCGGGTCGTGGACCCGACGGCCCCCGGACCGGCGGGCGGGGTCCGCCACCAGGACGGCGTCGCGGCTGGGCGGGGCGAGCGCGTCGGCCACGCACACGAGTGCTCCGGGGACGTTGTGGGCCGCCATCCGCGCGCGGACCGGATCCAGATCCGAGCCGATCACCCGGTCGGCCGTCCGGACGAGTTCGGTGAGCTCGGCGCCGACGGAACAGGTGACGTCGTGGACGTCCCGTCCTGCCAGGCGCCCGGCCCGCAGGGCCGCGACGGGCCACGCGGTGGCCTGCTGGACGGCTTCGTCGGTGAGCAGCATCGCCCCGGCACCCCGGATTCGACCCCTCGCGCGCGCCCGGGCGGTGACGACGTCGATCGCCGCCGCCGCGTGCACGGGATCCGCGCGCCGGACGGCCGCTGTCGAGGCCACGAGGTCCGCGCGGGACCACGCCAGGCCGGCGGCGAGGTCGAGCAGGTCGCGTCCGGCGGCGGTGCGCAGGAACTCCAGGTCCTCGGGGGTCACCGACGCAACGTTAGTTCCCGCCCGGAGCGATGGCCCGCGGGGTGGCCAAGACCTCGTCGACATCGGCGGCGGCGGCCAGATCGGACAGTACGTCGAGAGTCGGGCGCAGCATGCCGAGCCGGCCGAGGGTCCCCGCCTGCGCGGCGTCGTCGGCGCGGATCCACTCGGTCGCGCGCGCCTCGGTCGTGCCCCCGTCCGGTTCGACGCCGTGGGGCAGGGCCGCCACGAAGAACAGGGTGTCGTACCGGCGCGGGGGCCCGACCGGGGTGGTCCACCGGTCCCACGGTCGCAGCAGGTGCGCGGACAGCACCAGGCCGTGCGCGGCGAGCAGCGAATCCAGGTCGCCCTCCCCCGCATCGAGTGCGCGCCGCTCGTCGGGGCCCGGCGGGTCGGCCGGTGCGGCGGCTCCCGGCCCGGTCGCCGGCTCGGCGAGCAGCACCCCGGTCTCCTCGAACAGTTCCCGCGCCACCCCGCGGACGGCCGCGGCGGCGCGGTCCGCCTCGATCCCGAACCGCCCGGCCCACCACTCCGGCTCGGGCCCGCGCCAGGGGCGGGTGCCGTGGTAGTCCCGCGGTTCGACGCCTCCGCCGGGGAACACCGACATCCCGGCGGCGAACTGCATGGTCGCCACCCGGTGCTGCAGGAAGACCTCCACTCCCCCGCCGACCCGCGCGTCGCGGACCAGGGCGACCGTGGCGGCTTCGCGGACCGGCACGGCCTCCGGCGCGAACGCCGCGGGAGCCTCACGTGCCGTCATGCCCGTGGTGCCCGCCGGTGCCGGCCCGAGCGGCGCGCCCGGCGCGCGAAGTAGCGTCCGTCGATCGCGTCCACGACGATCGACTGGGAGAAGGCCCTGCTGAGATTGTCGGAGGTGATCACCTCGTCGATCAGCCCCATCGCGGTGACCTCGCCCTCCGCCAGGAGCATGGCGTGGGTGAACCCCGGGGGGATCTCCTCCACGTGGTGGGTGACCAGGACCGTGGCGGGGGCGTCCGGATCCATCGCCATGTCCCCGAGGCGGGCGACCAGGTCCTCCCGGCCGCCCAGGTCCAGCCCCGCCCCCGGCTCGTCGAGGAGCAGCAGTTCGGGATCGGTCATCATGGCGCGGGCGATGAGCACGCGCTTGCGCTCCCCCTCGGAGAGGGTGCCCCAGGTTCGCTCGGCCAGGTGCTCCGCCCCGATCGACTCGAGGGTGTCCGCGGCGCGCTCGAAATCCTCCGGGTCGTACTTCTCCCGCCAGCGGCCGAGCACGGCGTATCCGGCGGAGATGACCAGGTCCTGCACCACCTCGTCGCCGGGGATGCGGCCGGCGACCGCGACCGACGACAGGCCGACACGGCTGCGCAGCTCGGTCACCTCCGTCCGGCCCAGCTGCTCCCCGAGGATGACGGCCGTCCCCGTGCTCGGGTACTCCAGGGCCGAGGCGATCCGCAGCAACGAGGTCTTGCCCGCGCCGTTGGGGCCGAGCACCACCCACCTCTCGTCCAGTTCCACCTGCCAGGACAGGGGCCCCACGAGGGACGTGCCGTCCCGCCGGAGCGAGACGTCGCGGAGGTCGAGGACGAGGTCGGGGTCGATGTCGATCAGGGTGCTCACGACGCCCATCTAACCGGTAATCGGGAGGACGGGTGGCGAAGAACACGGCCGTGCAGGTGAACGCCGACTCGGGCACCCCTGAAGGATCGGCCCGACTTCGCTAGCGTCGTGGGGGTGACGCCGCCCACCGCGGCGCCCACCCGCCGAGAGGAGCACCGACGTGAACGACCGTCTGGCCATCGATGAGGTCCGCCCCCTCGTCTCCTGCGGGAGGTTCCCGTCCAAGTCCGTGGTCGGGGAGATCCTGCCCGTCTCCGCGATCGTCTGGCGCGAGGGCCACGACGCCCTGTCCGCCAGCCTGGTCGTCCGCCGACCCGGCGGCGCGTCCTCCCGCACCACGATGGTGCCCGGCACCGAGCCGGACACCGTCCACGCGCTGCTGCCCACGGATGTGTCGGGGATGTGGTCGTTCCGGGTGGAGGCGTGGTCCGACCCGTTCGCGACGTGGCGCAGCGGCATCGTCAAGAAGATGGCCGCGGGTCTGGACTCGGGCGAGCTGGGCAACGAGTTCGAGGTGGGCGCCCGCGTGCTCGACACCGCGATCGCCCGGGCGACGGTCGCCGGCGCAGCCGACCGGGTCGACCTGCTGACCGGGGCCGCCGCCGCGCTGCGTGGTCCGGGCGACGCGGCCACCCGGACCGCCCCGGCGCTGTCGGACGAGACCGCGGCCGCGCTGGCCGCCGATCCCGTCCGCGAACTCGTGACCGTGGGTCAGACCCACCGCGTGTGGGTGGACCGTCGCGAGGCGCAGTTCAGCTCCTGGTACGAGTTCTTCCCCCGCTCCACCGGCGGGTGGGACGACGAGGGCCGTCCCGTCCACGGGACGTTCACCACCTCGCGCTCCTACGTCGACCACGCGGCCGACCTCGGGTTCGACGTCGTGTACCTGCCGCCGATCCACCCCATCGGAGAGATCAACCGCAAGGGCCGCAACAACACCCTGACCCCCGGGCCCGATGACGTCGGGTCCCCGTGGGCCATCGGCTCCGCCGAGGGCGGACACGACGCGGTCCACCCCGACCTCGGCACCGTCGACGACTTCCGGGACCTGGTGACCTACGCCGGGGAGCGCGGCGTCGAGGTCGCACTGGACCTGGCCCTGCAGTGCGCGCCCGACCACCCCTGGGCCGCCGAACACCCCGAGTGGTTCACCGTGCTGCCCGACGGGCACATCGCCTACGCCGAGAACCCGCCCAAGAAGTACCAGGACATCTACCCGGTCAACTTCGACACCGACCCCGAGGGCATCTACGCCGAGGTGCTGCGTGTCGTCCGGCTGTGGACGTCCCTCGGGGTACGGATCTTCCGGGTGGACAACCCGCACACCAAGCCGGCCGACTTCTGGAACCGCCTCATCAGCGAGGTGAAGCGGACCGAGCCGGACGTGCTGTTCCTGGCGGAGGCCTTCACCCGGCCGGCCCGGCTGTTCGGACTGGCCAAGCGCGGGTTCTCGCAGTCCTACACCTACTTCACGTGGAAGACCACGAAGGCCGAGTTGGTGGAGTTCTGCGAGCAGCTGCTGGCCCACGTCGACGAGGCCCGCCCCAACATGTTCACCAACACCCCGGACATCCTCCACGAGTCGCTCCAACGTGGCGGCCCGGCGATGTTCGCGATCCGGGCGGTGCTCGCCGCGACGCTCTCGCCCTCGTGGGGCGTGTACTCCGGCTACGAGCTCTACGAATGGCAGCCCGTCGCCGACGGCAGCGAGGAGTACCTCGACTCGGAGAAGTACGAGCTGCGGCCCCGTGACTTCGCCGCCGCGGAGGCCGCCGGGCAGTCGCTCGCCCCGTGGCTGCGCACCCTCAACCGGGTCCGCCGCGAGCACCCCGCCCTGCAGCAGCTGCGCACCCTGACGTTCCACGACGTGGACAACGACCAGATCATCGCCTACTCCAAGGTCGACCCGGCCACCGGAGACTGTGTTCTCACGGTGGTCTCCCTGGACTCCCTCGGCGTCCAGGAGGGCACCCTCCACCTCGACATGGCGGCCCTGGGATACGACGACGACGCCCGGTTCAGCGTCCGCGACGAGGTGACGGGCTCCGAGTTCCACTGGGGGTCGAGCAACTACGTCCGGCTCGAGCCGTGGACCGCCGTCGCACACATCATCGCGATCCCGCCCTGCGACGAAGCACGTAGGGTCGAACAGTCCTACCGCACGCACACCGTGGATTGAGGCGAACGGCCATGGCAAAGCACAAGAAGAAGGACCGCTCCACCGACCGGCTCCAGCCGGAGCAGACCTCGTCGTCGTCGCCCTCGTCGTCGTCGCCGCCGTCACCGCCGTCACCGACACCGCCCGCGCCGGCCACGCCGCCCGTCGCGTCCCCCGGGCCCGTCACTCCCACGGAACCGACGCCGATCCCGCACGACGTCCTCGGCCGGCTCCGGTCCGGCACCCACCACGACCCGCACTCCGTCTACAGCGCGCACCGCGACGGCGACGGCTCGGTCGTCCGCACCGTCCAGCCGGGGGCGGTGGAGGTGGAGATCGTGTTCGACGACCGCACCGTCCCCATGACCCCGGTCGGCGACGGAGTGTTCCACGCGGCGGTGTCCGAGACGGACGTGGCCGACTACCGTTTCCGGGTCCGCTACCCCGACGGCCACACGCGCACCGTCGCGGACGGCTACCGCTTCCTCCCGACGCTGGGCGAGGTCGACCTGCACCTCATCGGCGAAGGGCGCCACGAACGACTGTGGGACGTCCTCGGCGCCCACGTGCGCACCTACGACACCGCGGGCGGACCGGTCACCGGCACATCGTTCGCCGTGTGGGCGCCCAACGCCCGCGGGATGAGCGTCGTCGGCGACTTCTGCGGATGGAATCCCACCGCGCTGCCCATGCGCTCGATCGGGTCCTCCGGGGTGTGGGAGTTGTTCGTCCCCGACGTCGCCGACGGCGCCGTCTACAAGTACTGCGTCCGCGGGGCCGACGGCCGGACCATCGACCACGCCGACCCCATGGCGGTGGCCACCGAGGTGCCGCCCTCGACCGGGTCCAAGGTGTTCACCTCCGGCTACGAGTGGAACGACGACGAGTGGATCGCCGCCCGCGCGACCCGCGACCACTCGCACTCCCCGATGACCGTCCTCGAGGTCCACGTCGGCTCCTGGCGGCCCGGCCTCGGCTACCGCGAGTTCGCGCACGAACTCGCCGACCACATCATCGAGACCGGGTTCACCCACGTGGAGTTGATGCCGGTCGCCGAGCACCCCTTCGGCGGCTCGTGGGGCTACCAGGTCTCGTCGTACTTCGCCCCGACCAGCCGGTTCGGCACCCCGGACGACCTGCGCTACGTCATCGATCACCTCCACTCCCGCGGTATCGGAGTCCTGGTGGACTGGGTACCCGCCCACTTCCCCAAGGACGAGTGGTCGCTCGGCCGGTTCGACGGCACCCCGCTCTACGAACACGCCGACCCCCGACGCGGCGAACAGCCCGACTGGGGCACCTACGTCTTCGACTTCGGCCGCCACGAGGTGCGCAACTTCCTCGTCGCCAACGCCCTGTACTGGGCCGAGGAGTTCCACATCGACGGACTGCGGGTGGACGCCGTGGCCTCGATGCTCTACCTCGACTACTCCCGCGAGGCCGGCGAGTGGACCCCCAACATCCACGGTGGACGGGAGAACCTCGAGGCCATCTCGTTCCTCCAGGAGGTCAACGCCACCCTGGCCCGGGAGCACCCCGGTTTCCTCACCGTGGCCGAGGAGTCCACGTCCTGGGGCGGCGTCACGTCGCCCACCTACACGGGCGGCCTCGGGTTCTCCATGAAGTGGAACATGGGCTGGATGAACGACACCCTGCGCTACGTGGGGCTCGACCCGATCTACCGCGGTTTCCACCACGGCGAGATCACCTTCTCGATGATGTACGCCTGGAGCGAGCGCTTCGTCCTCCCCCTGAGCCACGACGAGGTGGTCCACGGCAAGGGATCGATGTGGGAGCGTATGCCCGGCACCTCGTGGGACCGTGCGGCCGGCATCCGCAGCCTGTACGCCTACATGTGGGCGCACCCCGGCAAGAAGCTGCTCTTCCAGGGCCTCGAGTTCGGGCAGACCACCGAGTGGGACGCCGACAAGGGTGTCGCCTGGGAGAATCTCGAGGGCTGGGAGGGCGAGTACCACCGAGGCATCCTCGCCTGCGTGCGTGACCTCAACGCCCGCTACGCCGAGAATCCCGGCCTGTGGTCGCTCGACGACGACCCCTCCGGGTTCTCGTGGATCGACGCCAACGACGCCGCCCACAACACGCTGTCCTTCCTGCGGACGGACCACGCCGGCAACACCGTCGCGTGCGTGGTCAACTTCTCCGGCGCCGCGCTCGGCGACTACCGCATAGGGCTCCCCGAGGACGGGTACTGGGAGGAGATCCTCAACACCGACGCCTCGGCCTACGAGGGCTCGGGCGCGGGCAACCTCGGCGGTGTCCACGCCGAGCCGGCACCCCACCACGGACGGCCTTATTCCGCGGCGATCACGGTCGGCCCCCGCGCCACCGTGTGGTTCCGACACGCGGCACCGACGACGACGGAGATCGCGGGCGCCTGAGCGGCCGGGAGCCGAGCGTCAGTAGAGCGCGCTCGCGAGGTTCCGGCGCGCGGCCAGCACCCGCTCATCGTCCACCGGCAGGGCCTCGAGGAGCTCGAGCAGGCGCGCACGCAACGTGACGCGCTCGTCGCCGACGTGGACACGGATCGCGTCCACCAGTGTCGAGAACGCGGCCTCGTACTCTCCGCCCACCAGGGCAGTGTCTGCAGCCCGCAACGCGTCGGGGACGGAACCCTCTCCCGAGTCGGTCGCTTCCGTCGACCGGCGCGCGGCCTGCACGTAGCGCAGCGCCTCCACCAGGGAGTGCTCGCCCGGGCGGGCCTCCACGAGCGCGGTGAACCGTTCCTCCGCGGCCGCCAGGTCCCCCTCGGCGAGCGCGTCCTCGGCGGCGTCCCGCTCGGGGTCGGTGGGCTCCTCCGGCTCCACGTCGTCGGTGTCCGGTGCGGGCCCACCCAACTTGCCCTCGGTCGCGCGCAGCACGGCCGCGAGCCACTGCCGCAGGGCCTCCTCCGGCTGCTCGCCCTCGAAGTCGGCGAGCGGGCGGCCCGCCGCCACGGCGTACACGGTCGGCACCGCGCGGGCCTGCAGCGCCTGTGCGATGCCCGGGGAGGCATCGACGTCCACTGTCGCGTGGACCCACTGCCCGCCGGCCTCCACGGCCAGCGCGTCCAACAAGCCGGTCAACGCGGTCGGCGCCCGCTGGGACACCAGCTCGAGGATCACCGGAACCTGAGCGGAGCGGGCCAGCACCTCCTGCTCGAAGGAGGCCTCGTCCACCTCCACCACCACTTCCGGACCGGAGCCCGGCGGCGGGCCGCCCTGACCCGGGGCGCGACCGGTGTCGGTCGCGCCCCGGCGGGTCTCGGCCCGCTTCTTCAGACCGGACAGGTCGACGGCGCCTGCGAGCGACGCCGCGAGCTTCTGTTCGGCGGCGGACGGGGGTCGGTTACCTGGTCTCGTCACGGCACCGATCCTGCCACGACGGGCGCGCGGGGGTGTCAGCCGGCCGCGGGCACCCGGATGATCAGGGCGTCACCCTGGCCGCCGCCGCCGCACAGGGCAGCCGCTCCGAGCCCGCCGCCGCGGCGTGCGAGCTCGAGGGCCAGGGTCAGCACCACGCGGTTGCCGGACACCCCGATCGGGTGACCGATCGAGATGGCGCCGCCGTTCACGTTCACCTTGTCGGGGCTCAGGTCGAGCATGCGGGTCGAGTGCAGTCCGACGGAGGCGAAGGCCTCGTTGAACTCGAACAGGTCGATGTCGGAGACGTCGACTCCCGCCCGCTCGCACGCGTTCAGCACCGCGTCGGCGGGCTGGTGCTGCAGGGTCGAGTCCGGGCCGGCCACGGTGCCGTAGCCGACGATCTCGGCCAGCACCGGCCAGCCCTCGGCCTCGGCACGGGCCGCGGACGTGATGATGGTCGCCGAGGCGCCGTCCGAGATCTGCGACGACGAACCGGCGGTGATGGTCCCGTCCTTGGAGAACGCGGGACGGAGCTTGCCCATCGACTCGGGGGTCGAGTCGGCGCGCACGCCCTCGTCGGTGTCCACGACGGTGTCGCCCTTGCGGCCCTTTACCGTCACCGGCACGATCTCGTCGGCGAACCGCCCCTCCTTCGCCGCCGCGGCCGCGCGCTGGTGGGAGGTCGCCGCGAACTCGTCCTGGTGCTCACGGGTGATCTCCAGCTCGACGTTGCGCGCCTCGGTGAGCGCACCCATGGGCTGGTCGGTCGGAACGTCGTGCAGGCCGTCGTACGCCATGTGATCGAGGACCTCGATCGACCCGTACTTGTACCCGGCGCGGCTCTTGGGCAGCAGGTGCGGAGCCTGGGACATCGACTCCTGGCCGCCGGCAACGATGACCTCGGAGTACCCGGACCGGATCGCCTGGTCCGCCAGCGCGATCGCGGTCATACCGGACAGGCACATCTTGTTGATGCTCAGCGCGTCGACGCGCTTGGGCAGCCCGGCGGCGAGCGAGGCCTGACGCGCGGGCATCTGGCCGTTGCCGGCCGAGAGCACCTGTCCCATGATCACCTGATCGACGGCCTCCGGGGAGACGCCGCCCCGCTCGAGGGCCGCACTGATCGCGATGCCGCCGAGCTCCGGGGCGGACAGCGAGGACAGGCCGCCCTGCAGGCGGCCGAACGGGGTGCGGGCGCCGGAGACGATGACGGTACGGGTGGGGTCGGCGGTCATGAGACACCTTCCGATGGAGGGGATGAGACTGTGGTCACCAAACTACCGCGAGCACCGACCGACTAACGTGATGGGCATGACGACTACCCCAGCCGGCCAACCCCTCCTGCCCTCCGACCTCGTCGTGGCGATCGACCACGTCGGGGTCGCCGTGCCCGATTTCGACGCCGCCGTCGACTGGTATCGCGAGAACCTGGGGATGGAGAACCTCCATGAGGAGGTCAACGAGGAGCAGGGCGTGCGCGAGGCCATGCTCGGCTCCCCCGGTCGCCCGGAAGGCGGCGCCCTGCTGCAGATCCTCGCACCGCTGGACGAGTCCTCCACCATCGCCAAGTTCATCGACCGCAACGGGCCGGGGATCCAGCAGATGGCGGTCCGGGTCACCGACATCGACGCCATCACGGCACACCTCACGGGGCGGGGCGTCAGAGTCCTCTACCCGGCACCCAGGAGGGGCACCGCGGACTCCCGGATCAACTTCGTCCATCCCAAGGACGCGGGCGGCGTGCTCCTCGAGCTCGTCGAGCCCGCCGACGCACAGCACTAGTCGCCCCTCACGCGCCCGCCGCTAGGGTGGTGACATGTCGAGCATGCACACGTCACCCACCACGGCGGAGTCCTTCGCGGTGGTGCGCAAGGGATTTGACCGTGAGCAGGTGATGGGAGCACTCACCCGTCTCGAGACGGAGACGGGGGTACTGCGCGCTGACAGGGACGCCGCGGTCGAGCGTGCCGAGAGAGCAGCGGCGGAGGCCGACCGGCAGCGGGCACGCGTGGCCGACCTCGAGGCCAGGGTCGCCGAACTCGGCCGGGCTCCCGTCACCAGCGGTCAGATGTCGGACAGGGTGTCGACGATGCTCTCGCTGGCCACCGCCGAAGCCGAGTCCATCCGCGACTCCGCTCACGCCACCGCCGACCGGATTCGCGCGGAGGCCGAGGAGGACGCGTGGCGGCTACGGGAGACCGCGGGCGCCGAATTGGCCGCGGTCCGCAGGAGTGCCGAGGCGACCCGCACCGAGCACTCGTCCGTCCTCGATGCGGCACGCGCCCGCGCCCGGGAGATCATCCTCGCCGCGGAACGAGAGGCCCGGCGACTGGACGACGAGGCGGCGCGCCGGCGGCACGAGATCGATGAGGACCACCGACTGGCCTCGGATCTGCGCCGGAGCGAGGAGCTGCGCGCGGCAACGCAACGCCATGACGCCTCGCTGGCGGCCGCGGAGTCCACGCGTCGCGAGGCCGAGGAGGAGGCCCGTCGGCTCGTCGACGACGCCCGCCGCCGGGCGGACCAGCTGGTCTCCCGGGCGCGACGGCATGTGGACGATCTGCGCGTGCTCCGCGAGCGTGTGCTCGACGATCTCGGCGCGATCCGGGCGAAGCTCGAACCTGTCCCCGGGACAGGCGACGACGTGGAGTTCGACCTGCCGGAGGAACCGGACCTCAACTCCAGCGACGGGTGAGGCCTCTCCGGCCCCGGCCGGACCAGCACCCGGTGTGCCAGTGGCGACGTTCCTCGTCCCCTCCGGGCCGGTCCGGCCACACCACCACATGCGCGGTACCGGAGGTCACCAGGTGATCGCAACCGGGGCACCGGTAGTCCTTGCCCGCTCTGGCCCCGGGGATCCGCCGTACGTGGTACGAATCGGGGTCACCGGCCGGCCCGGGTTCGAGCGCCGAGCCCCCGAGTCCGTGCCGCGGCGGTAGCGGCCGGTCGGCTTCGCCGCGTCGGTGTCGCCTGGGCATCCCGATGGCCTGCGGTCAGAAGAGTCGGAGGTCGGTGGACTCGATCCCTCGCAGGGAGTCGTAGTCCAGGGTCACGCATCGGATGCCACGATCCTCGGCGAGGGTGCGAGCCTGGGGCTTGATGATCTGGGCAGCGAAGATCCCGCTGACCGGCGCGAGCAACGGGTCGCGGTTGAGCAGCTCCAGATAGCGGGTCAGTTGCTCCACCCCGTCGATCTCGCCGCGACGTTTGATCTCCACCGCCACTGTCGTGCCCTCCCCGTCACGGCCGAGGATGTCGACGGGGCCGATCGCCGTCATGTACTCCCGGCGGACCAGGCTGTACCCCTGACCGAGCGTCTCGATGTGCTCGGCGAGCAACTCCTGCAGGTGGGCCTCGACACCGTCCTTCACCAGTCCCGGGTCCACGCCCAGTTCGTGTCGGGAGTCGTGGTGCACCTCGGCGACGGTGATCCGTAGCTGCTCCCCCGCCTTGTTCTCCACGACCCACAACTGATGCTCCGGGTTCTCCGGGTGATCCCGCTCGGTAAGGGAACACGGCGGGGTCATCCAGTTGAGGGGCTTGTAGGCGCGGTCGTCGGCGTGAACGCTCACAGACCCGTCGGCCTTGACGAGCAACAACCGCGGGGCCATCGGAAGATGAGCCGTGAGGCGACCGACGTAGTCGACCTGGCACGTGGCTACGACGAGACGCAACGGTTCCTCCTGGGTACGGGCACCGCCCCCGGCACGCGGCGCGGATGGTGTCAGCGGTGGGGACGCCGGGGGCGGACCTGCTCGGTGGAGCAGGCCTCGACCCACGCGAGCATCCCGGTCAGTTTTGCGAGGGCCACGCAGAGTTCACCTTCGACCGGACGGGCGCGGCGGTCGTGTCCGGAGAACGGAACGATCACCTCGCCCTCCTCTGCCACGTCGAGCTCCGGACCGGTGGGCTGTCGACGCGGGCCCAGCACGAGGGTCCGCCGGTCCAACCGCACGTCGGCACCGAACTTCACGCTCAGCAGACGGTAGAACGCGACCTCGGTATCCGAGTACCGGACGGCGCCGTATCCCCACGCATCCTCCCCGGCCCTGCGAACGAGGACCGACGTGGAATTACGACGCACGACGACCAGTCGATACACGACGGCCGCGACCACCGGGACGAGCACGAGCAGGATGACGACACCGAGAATGATCTCGATGGGAGCCGTCACTCTGCTCATCCCCTTCCGGCGGTCGCGGCCGTGTGTGACGGGCGGACCGTGCGTACTAGGCGCCGGCCTTCTCGATGGCGAGGAGTCGGCCCCGGGCGGTGGCCGCGGCGGAGGCGTCATCGCCGGCCTCGGACAGCTGCCGCTCCGCGGCGGCGCGATCGATCGCGTCCGACCACTCTGCGGACTCCCCGAGGATGCTGACCTTGTTCGCGGTCACTGACAGGAAGCCGCCCTGGACGGCAGCGACCTTGCGCCCCTCGTCCGTGTACACCGTGACGGTACCGGCGGCATCCAGCTCACCGAGCAGAGGCTCGTGACCGGCCTGGATACCGATCTCACCCTCGCTGGTCTTGGCGACCACCATGGATGCGGTCCCGGACCAGAACCTGCGCTCGACGGTGACGAACTCGACTTCGATCTCAGCCATGGACGACCGTCACTTCCCGGAGAGCTTCTTGGCGTTGGCCTCGACATCGTCGAGACCGCCGATGCCGTTGAACGCCTGCTCCGGAAGGTGGTCCAGCTCGCCCTTGCAGAGCTTGTCGAACGCCTCGATGGTGTCCGACAGCGGGACGACCGAACCGACCTGACCGGTGAACTTCTCGGCGACCAGGAAGTTCTGGCCGAGGAAGCGCTCGAGGCGACGGGCACGCTGAACCGTGACCTTGTCCTCCTCGGACAGCTCGTCCATACCGAGGATGGCGATGATGTCCTGGAGTTCCTTGTACTTCTGGAGGATCTGGATGACCTCCTGGGCGACGCGGTAGTGCTCCTCGCCCACGATGCCCGGCTCGAGGATCCGAGAGGTCGAGGTGAGCGGGTCGACGGCCGGGTAGATGCCCTTCGACGCGATGGAGCGGGAGAGCTCCGTGGTGGCGTCGAGGTGGGCGAACGTCGTGGCCGGCGCCGGGTCGGTGTAGTCGTCGGCGGGGACGTAGATCGCCTGCAGCGACGTGATCGAGCGACCACGCGTCGAGGTGATTCGCTCCTGCAGCTGACCCATCTCGTCCGCGAGGGTCGGCTGGTAACCGACGGCGGACGGCATGCGGCCGAGCAGCGTCGAAACCTCGGAACCGGCCTGCGTGAAGCGGAAGATGTTGTCGATGAACAGGAGGACGTCCTGGCCCTGCACGTCGCGGAAGTACTCGGCCATGGTGAGGGCCGAGAGCGCGACGCGCATACGCGTCCCCGGCGGCTCGTCCATCTGACCGAACACCAGGGCGGTGTCCTGGAGGACGCCCATCTCCTCCATCTCGAGGAAGAGGTCGGTGCCCTCACGGGTGCGCTCACCGACGCCGGCGAACACCGACGTACCGGAGAACTCACGCGCGATACGGGTGATCATCTCCTGGATGAGCACCGTCTTGCCGACACCGGCACCACCGAACAGACCGATCTTGCCACCCTTGACGTACGGGGTCAGCAGGTCGATCACCTTGACGCCGGTCTCGAGGATCTCGGTCTTGCCCTCGAGCTGGTCGAAGGCCGGCGGCTCGCGGTGGATACCCCACTGCTCGCCGTCCCGGCCGGTGCCGGGCGCGTCGAGGCAGTCGCCCAGGGCGTTGAAGACGTGGCCCTTGACGACGTCGCCGACCGGAACCGAGATCGGCTGACCGGAGTCGACCACCTCGGCACCGCGGACGAGTCCGTCGGTGGACTGCATCGAGATGCAGCGCACCATGTTGTCGCCCAGGTGCTGGGCGACCTCGAACGTCACGGTCTTGGCGACCGCCGCGAGGGTGATCTCGGCGGTGAGGGCGTTGAAGAGGGCCGGGAGGGCGCCGCGCGGGAACTCCACGTCGACGACCGCACCCAGGACGCGGGCGACCCGACCGGTGAGACCGGCCGTGCCCGTCGTGCTCTGATCGGTAACAGCTGTGGTCATTGCTTAGTCACTTCCTGCGCTAGCGGCGAGCGCACCAGCGCCACCGACAATCTCGCTGATTTCCTGGGTGATCTGTGCCTGGCGTGCCTGGTTCGCCTCGCGGCTCAGGCCCTCCACCAGCTCGGTGGCGTTGTCGGTCGCCGACTTCATGGCGGTCCGTCGTGCCGCCGACTCCGACGCCGCCGCCTCAAGGAGCGAGGCGAAGGCACGGGTCGACATGTACCTCGGGAGAATGTTGTCCAGGAGGGTGTCCGCATCCGGCTCGAAGGAGACCTCCGGCTTGAATTCGGACTCCGACCTGGGGCTGTCGTCCATCATGCCGTCGCTGAGGTCCAGCTCCTCGATCTCGACCTCGGTCTCGATCGGGGCCAGTCGACGCGCCCGCGGGGTCTGCGTGAGCATCGACTTGAACTGGGTGTAGACGATGTGGACCTCGTCGACGCCCTTGCGGGTGGTGTCCGTGCCGTCCCCCTCGAGGAACTCGGAGGCGTCGAACGTCGACTCGCCGCCGGCCTTGAAAGCCGCCGACAGGAGCTGGAACGCCGGACGCGCTTCCTGGTAGTCCGGCTTCTGCGAATGCCCGTGCCAGGCACCGGCGAGCTCGACCTCGCGGAACGTGTAGTACACGATCCCCTTGTTGCCCATCACGTAGATGTCGACCTCACGCCCCTCGCTCTCGAGGTAGGCGATGAGCTCGGCGGCCTCCTTGAGCACGTTGTGGTTGTAACCACCACACATGCCCCGGTCGGAGGTCACCACCAGCACGGCGGACCGCTTCGGGTTCTCCGGCTCGTTGAGCATCGGGTGCTTGAGCGACGAGGCACTCGCGAGATCGGTGAGGATCGCGGTGATCTGGTCCGCGAAGGGCTTGGCCTCCGCGACCCGGGCCTGGGCCTTGGAGATCTGCGAGGTCGCGATCAGCTCCTGGGCCTTGGTGATCTTCTTGGTCGAGTTGACCGACTTGATCCGGTCGCGTAGTTCACGCATGTTGGCCATGGGCGTGGATCACTCTCCTCTCGACCTTGAATCGGATGGCTGTCATCGCAGGCCTCAGGCCTTCTTCTTCTTGGTGACCGTGAGCTTCTCACGATCGATCTCGTCCTCGGACAGCGCCTCGGCCTCGGGCTCGTTGACCACACGGGAACCGTCGGTGGCGACGAAGCCCTCCTTGAACTCGTTGGTCTTGGCCTCGAGGGTCGACTTGGACTCGTCGGAGAGCGCGGCTCCCCCCTCGATCTGGCTGTAGACGTCGGAGGCGGAGTGCCGCAGGGTCTCGAGCAGCTCGCCCTCGAAGCGACGGACGTCCTCGACCGGGACGGAGTCGTAGAAACCCTCACCGGCGAGGTAGATCGAGACGATCTGGTCCTCCACGGCGACCGGCGAGTTCTGGTCCTGCTTGAGGATCTCGACCAGACGCTGGCCACGCTCGAGCTGCGCCTTCGAGGCGGCGTCGAGGTCGGACGCGAACGTCGCGAACGACTCGAGGTCGCGGTACGCGGCCAGGTCCAGACGCAGCGAGCCGGAGACCTTCTTCATGCCCTTGGTCTGCGCGGCACCGCCGACTCGGGAGACGGAGATACCGACGTTGACGGCCGGACGCACACCGCGGTTGAACAGGTCGGACTCGAGGAAGACCTGACCGTCGGTGATCGAGATGACGTTGGTCGGGATGAACGCCGAGACGTCATTGGCCTTGGTCTCGATGATCGGGAGACCCGTCAGCGACCCACCGCCCATCTCGTCCGAGAGCTTGGCGCACCGCTCGAGCAGGCGGGAGTGCAGGTAGAAGACGTCGCCGGGGTACGCCTCGCGACCCGGGGGGCGACGGAGCAGCAGCGAGATCGCGCGGTACGCGTCGGCCTGCTTGGACAGGTCGTCGAACACGACCAGGACGTGCGCACCGTCGTACATCCAGTGCTGCCCGATGGCCGAACCGGTGAACGGCGCGAGCCACTTGAAGCCGGCCGAGTCAGAGGCGGGGGCGGCGACGATGGTGGTGTACTCCATCGCGCCGTTCTCCTCGAGCGTCGCCTTGACACCCGCGATGGTGGAGCCCTTCTGGCCGATCGCGACGTAGATGCACCGGAGCTGCTTGGTCTTGTCGCCCGACTCCCAGTTGGCCTTCTGGTTGAGGATCGCGTCGATGCAGACCGCGGTCTTGCCCGTCTTGCGGTCACCGATGATGAGCTGACGCTGACCGCGACCGATCGGCGTCATGGCGTCAATGGCCTTGATGCCGGTCTGCATGGGCTCCTCGACCGGCTGGCGCTCCAGAACGGACGGCGCCTGCAGCTCGAGGGCGCGGGTGCCTTCCGACTCGATGTCGCCGAGGCCGTCGATGGGCTGCCCGAGCGGGTTGACGACGCGACCGAGGAAGCCGTCGCCGACCGGAACGGAGAGGACCTCCCCGGTGCGACGCACCTCCTGCCCCTGGGCGATCTCGTCGAAGTTGCCGAGCACGACCGCACCGATCTCGCGGTCCTCGAGGTTCAGTGCGACGCCGAGGATGCCGCCCGGGAACTCCAGCAGCTCGTTGGCCATCGCGGACGGGAGTCCGCTGATGTGGGCGATACCGTCGCCCGTGTCGGTGACGATTCCGACCTCCTCGCGCGACGCCTCGTTGGAGACCGTCGAGGTGTAATTCGCAATCGCACTGCGGATCTCGTCGGAGGAGATAGTCAGCTCCGCCATGTCATTCCTGCTCTCACTAAGTGTGGTCTGGATGTGTCTTGTCAGGTGAGCATCGACCGAGTGCGACCGTTGCTCGTCGGGTGTCGAGGCCTAGGGAAGCGCCCGTCGTACGGCCGAGAGCCGCCCGGCGACGGAACCGTCGATGATCTCGTCACCGACGCGGATCACCATGCCGCCGAGGACCGCCTGGTCGACCTGGACGTGGACCGCCATCTCCCGTCCGTAGATCTCGGCGAGCTTGCCCTCGAGTGCGGCCCGCTGCTCGGTGGTGAGTTCCGTAGCACTGGTGACCACGGCCACCGACTGTCCCTGGAGTTCGGCCGCCTGCCTGGACAGCGCGTCCAGATCGTCGGCGGGCATGGCGTCCGGCCGGGCGATCGCCTGTCCGGCGAGCGCCTCGGTGACCGCGGTCACCTTGCCGTAGAGGACCTGACCGAGGAGTGCGCGCTTGGACTCCGTGGTGGTCGTGCGGTCGGACAGAGCCTGCTCGAACTCCGCGTCGCCGGCGACGATGCGGCCCAATCTGAACAGTTCGTCCTCGACCGTCCCGAGCTGACCCTGCTCCCGGGCCGAGAGCAGGAGCGCTTCCCGGCCGAGGGTGACGAGGCCCTCACGGAGATCCCGCGGGGTGGACCAGGACAGTGCGACCGCAGCAAGCACGACCGCGAGGGTCGACTCGTCGATCTTCCAGCCGAACACCGAACGGGCGAGGTCCTCGCGGGCCTCGACCGGTGCGGACGAGTCCGCGACGGCGACCCGCAGGGAGCGGTCACCCTCCAGGACGTCGACGACCCGGAAGAGCTCGGCACCGACCTTGGCGCCCGTGGCGCCCCCGGCCGGGTTCGCGGAGAGCGTGGACTGCAGGACCGACCGGGACTGCTCGAGGGCGTCGCGGCTTGCTGCGTGCATAGTCTGCTTCTTCCTTACTTCTGGCCCGCCCCGGCGACCTTGTCCAGGTCGGCGAGGAAACGGTCGATGGTGCCCGAACGGCGGACCGGATCGGACAGCTGCTCACCCATGAGCCGCTCGGCGAGCTCGACCGACTGGCGTCCGAGGTCGCCACGGAGCTCCGTGACGATCTGCTGACGCTGCGCGGCGAGCTGCTGCTGCCCGGCGGCGACGATGCGGTCGCTCTCGGCCTGGGCCTCCGCCTTCATGTCGGCGAGGATCTGCTGCCCCTGCGCACGCGCGTCGTCGCGGATCTTCGCGGCTTCGCCACGCGCCTCGGCGAGCTGGGCGTTGTACTTGTTCAGGGCCGCCTTCGCCTCGGCCTGTGCGGCCTCCGCCTTCTCGATGCCGCCCTCGATGCGCTGGGTGCGCTCGTCCAGGACCCGCTTGAACATCGGGAGGACGAACTTCCAGAACACGAACAGGACGACAGCGAACGGGATCAGCGACCAGACGATGTCGTACAGCGCCGGCGAGAGGACGTTGGGCGTCTCCTCCAGCGGGAGCCCCTCGGTCTCGCTCTGGGCGAGAATGTGGATCGGATTCATGTCGTTGACCTTCGCCAGCCGGCGATCAGAAAATGAAGCCGGTGACGATACCGATGAGCGCCAGGGCCTCGGTGAAGGCGATGCCCAGGAACATCGTGGTGCGCAGCTGGCCGGCCATCTCGGGCTGGCGGGCCATGCCCTCGATCGCCTTGCCGACGACGATGCCGATGCCGATGCCGGGGCCGATCGCGGCGAGGCCGTAGCCGATGGCGCCGTAACCGCGGGCGGTCGTCTCGGTTGCCTGGGCGAGAGTGACGATATCCATGTGGGTTTCCGTTCCCTTTCAGATGGCCGGTGCGGGATGTCCGCACTCGGTCGTCGGTGTGGTCTGGGTGTCCCGGCGCTCGCGGCGCCGGAAGTCTTTTAGTGACTGTCGGCGTGCAACGACAGGTCGATGTACACCGCGGTGAGCAGCGCGAAGATGTACGCCTGCAGGAAGATCACCAGCAGCTCGAAGAACGTGAACGCCACCGACACGATGATGGTCACGAGGCTGACCGCGGTCCACCCGTTGAACTGCCAGAAGAAGAAGTTCGTGGCGGAGAACAGCAGCACGATCATGATGTGCCCGGCCAGCATGTTGGCCATCAGACGGATGGTCAGCGTGGCCGGCCGCAGGATGAAGGTCGACACGAACTCGATCGGCACGACCAGCAGGTGCAGCGCCGGGGGAAGGTTCGGCACGACGACCGACTTGCCCACGAAGGAGAAGAAGCCGTACTTCTTGGCTCCCGCATAGATGAAGACCACATACGCGACCGCGGCCATGACCAGCGGCATGCCGATCCGCGCGTTGGGCGAGATGTTGAAGCCCGGGATCACGGCAGGCAGGTTCATGAACAGCGTGAGGAAGAAGATCGTCGCGATGACCGGGAGGAACCGGTCACCGTCCTTCTTCCCGATGATCTCGTCCGAGATGTTGTTCTTGACGAAGTCCAGCGCGATCTCGCCGACGTTCTGCAGTCCGCGCGGCACGACGGCCGACCGGCGCATCGCCAGGTAGAACAGCACCGCGACGACGGCCGCCGCGATCAGCCGGATGATCATCAGCCGGTCCAGAGCGAACGGAGTCCCCTCGAAGAGCACGGCCGGCGGGAAGAAGTCATTTAGTGACGGCGGATGGAACTCGCCCTTGAATGCCAGCAGTGACGTGCTCAGCGCTCTCTCCCCTGTTCGGGCCGCCTGCAGAGACGGTGGTCATGTCCAGTGTTTCGTTCCGACCTGCGGAACCCGGGAGGGCCCGGGGATTCTCGCGGCGTGTACCGCCGCACCCTTTTCCGGTTTCCCTCCGCAGAGCATCGTAGCAAAGGCCATCCCCTGCGGACCCCTGGGGGCACCTCACGCCGTTATCAGCTCCACATCTCCCCGAAACCAGTCCGTGACCGATCGGGAGTGCCGGAAAATCCCAGCTCAGGGCTCCACGTACGGGGCGCGCGTGCGCAGAATGGCCACCGTCTCCGACGCGAGGACCACGACCATGGCCACGACGATGGTCGTGGCGAACGCGGGCTTGGAGTAGAAGTCGAGCGGCTTGAGAGCCGCGACGACCCCGATCGCCACGATGAGCTTGAGGAGCCACGTTCCCAACAGGACGGCTCCGGTCACCTGGGGTGAGGTTCGGGCCGTGGCGATCACCACCACCGCGGTGAGGAGGACGAACACGCCACCGATCGCGGCCCCGAGCAGGGCGCCCCACAGGCCGGAGCGACCATCCACCGCCCACCACAGCCCTGCGCTGATCACCATGAGCACGGCGAGCGCGGCGGCGCCGAGGGTCACCGCCCTGCGTAGTCCGATGGTGTGGGCGCTCTCGACCTGGTGTCCGGGGGCGTCGTGTCCGGGGGTGTCGTCCATACCCCGCAGCCTAGTCGCCCGGGGATCGGGGCCCGTCGGCCGTCCGGTGCTTCCCGCGCGAACTGCGGAGGCGAGGGACGAGGGTCGCCGCCAGGACGGAGAGGAGACCGGCCGCGATCGCGGGGACGATCACCTCGGTGGGCAGCATCGTCGCCCCGACGGCCCCGAACGCGATGAGGGAGACCCACGCGTAGATGACCAGCGCGACCCTCCGGTGGGAGTGCCCCAGCGCGAGCAGCCGGTGGTGCAGGTGCATCTTGTCGGGTGCGAAGGGGCTACGGCCGGCCCCGACCCGCCGCACCACCGCCATGACGAGGTCGAGCATCGGCACGAACATCGCGGCCGCGACCACGATCACCGGCGAGAGCAGGACGATCATGTCCTGGGGCCCGTACAGGCTCTGCGAGATCTTCCCGGAGGCGCTCGTCGAGGCCGCGGCGAGGACCAGTCCGATCAGCATGGACCCGGAGTCGCCCATGAAGATCCGGGCGGGTTGGAAATTGTGGGGCAGGAACCCGATGAGCGCCCCGGCCAGGACCGCGGTGACCAGTGCCGGCGGGTAGGCCCCGACGGTCCCGCCCTGGTCCAGCATGATGCCCACGGAGAACACGCAGATCGCCGTGGCCGCGATGGCCCCGAGTCCGGCGGCGAGCCCGTCGAGTCCGTCCACGAAGTTCATCGCGTTGACGATCGTCAGTGTGAACACGACCGTGAGCAGTCCGGCCTGGAGCTGGTCGAGGACGAGGATGTTGCCGTCCCCGAAGGGGATGTACAGCAGCGTCCACGACACGCCCATCGCGACCAGGACCCCGGCCGCGGCGGCCTGGCCCGCGAGTTTGGTGACGGCCCCGAGCCCGAGGATGTCGTCCACGATCCCCACCAGCACGATCACCCCGCCGGCGACGATGGTGGCCTCCACGTCGGGGGCGAAGGGCGGGAAGGCCCGGTTCAGGGCCGGCAGCTGCGCGGCGAGGTAGACGGCGATGAGCATCCCGGTGAAGATGCCCACCCCGCCGAGCCGGGGGGTGGGGACCTGGTGCACGTCCCGCTCCCGCGGGTAGGCGAGCCCGCCGATCGCGGGTGCCACTCCCCTGACCAGACCGGTGACGACGAAGGTGACCAGTCCGGCGGTGACCGCGATGAGCAGCAGCTCCCGGAACGGGACCCCGGCACCCATGGTTCAGCCGCGCAGGACCGCGGGGTCGACGCCGAGGACCTCTCCCACGCGCTCGGCGGTCACCGCGCCCTCGCGGACGATGCGCGGACCGGGCCCGGTGAGGTCGACGATCGTCGAGGGCTGGCCGATCGCACATGGGCCGCCGTCGAGGTACACGGCCACCGAGTCGCCGAGCTGCTCCCGGGCCTGGGCCACGGTGGTGGCCGGCGGTTGACCGGAGACGTTGGCACTGGACACCGCGAGCGGGCCGACCTCGCGCAGGAGTTCGATGGCGACGGGGTGCAGCGGCATCCGGAGCATGACCGTGCCGCGGGTCTGGCCGAGGTCCCAGCCCAGGGACGGTGCCTGGTGCACGATGAGACTCAAGCCCCCCGGCCAGAAGGCGCGGATGAGGTCGCGGGCGGCGGCCGGGGTGCTCACGACGAGGCCGTCGATGGTCTCCCACGAGCCGACCAGGACCGGCACCGGCATGTCCGGGCCACGGCGCTTGGCCGACAGCAGCGAGACCACCGCGTCCGGGTCGAAGGCATCGGCGGCGATGCCGTAGAGCGTGTCGGTGGGGGTCACGACCAGCCGGCCCGAGCGCAGGGCGCCGGCAGCGGAACTGAGACCGACTTCGCGGCCGGTGTCCTCGGTGCAGTCGTAGGTGATGGTCACCGGGTGGTCCCCTTCCGGACTGTCGTGTCGACCTTGTCGTCGTCGCGGTCGTCGTCGTCGTGCGTGTCGTCGTGGCCCGCGTCGAGTCGCGTCGCGGTGACGAATCGCGGTCGGCCGGCGAGGTCGGTGTGCTGCTCCACGGTACCGAAGCCCCCCTGCGCGGCCACGACCGCGGCGACCGCGGCGCCGGTGGTGTCGTCGTGCTCGACGGCGAGGTGCCCTCCCGGCGCGAGGAGGGCGGCGGCCACGCCGACGAGGGGGGTGACGACGACGAGGCCGTCCCGCCCCCCGAACAGCGCCGTCGCCGGCTCGTGCTCGAGGACGTCGGCGGGGAGATCATCGGTGACCGGGATGTACGGGGGGTTGGACACCACGGCGGCGGCGCTGCCCCGCAGGTCCGAGAGGACGTCCGCGTCGGTGGCGTCGGCGTGGTGGACCTCGATCGGGGTGTCCCCGGCGGCGGCGCGCTCGGCGGCGTTGCGGCGCAGCCACTCCAGCGCGGCCTCGTGCAGTTCGACGGCGTGGACGCGGGCGTCGGGCCGGGCGTGGGCGATCTCCAACGCGAGGGTGCCGCTGCCGGCGCAGAGGTCCACCACGACCGGGCCGGGGCCGGGGCCCGGTGCGGGCAGGGCCGCGAGCGTCGACTCGACCAGCAACTCGGTCTCCGGTCGCGGGATGAACACCCCCGGCCCGACGGCCAACTCGAGCCGTCCGGAGACCGCGCGGCCGAGCAGGTACTGCAGGGGGGTCCGGTCGCGGGCGCGGGCGGCGACGATCCGCTCGACCTCGCTCACCGCGGCGGCGTCGAGGTCGTCGGCGAGCATGAGCCGGGTGCGGTCGATGCCGAGCACGTGCGCACAGATGAGCTGGGCCTCGACGTGCGCGGAGTCGACGCCCGCCGCGCCGAGCGCCTGCGCGGCCGAACGCACGACCCCGGTCACCCCGGCCGAGCGCGGGTTCACGGCCTAGGCCTCTTCCATTCGTCGCCGCCGCTCCTCGGTGGCGAGGGCGTCGAGCACCGCGTCGAGGTCACCGTCCAGCACGGCGTCGAGATTGTGCGCCTTGAACCCCACCCGGTGGTCGGCGATGCGGTTCTCCGGGAAGTTGTAGGTGCGGATGCGCTCCGACCGGTCGACGGTGCGGACCTGGGTGGCCCGGCCCTCAGACGCCTCGGCGTTGGCGGCCTCCTCGGCGGCGGCCTGGAGTCGCGCCGCGAGCACCTGTAGCGCGCGTTGCTTGTTCTGCAGCTGACTGCGTTCGTTCTGACACGTGACGACCGTGCCGGTGGGCAGGTGGGTGATCCGCACCGCGGAGTCGGTGGTGTTGACGCCCTGCCCGCCCTTGCCGGATGAGCGGTAGACGTCGATGCGCAGGTCGGACTCGTCGATCTCGACCGGACCCACGTCCTCGGGCTCCGGGTAGACGAACACGCCCGCGGCCGAGGTGTGGACCCGGCCCTGGGACTCGGTGACCGGCACCCGCTGGACCCGGTGCACCCCGCCCTCGAACTTGAGGCGGGACCACACCCCGTCGCGAGACGGCTGGCGAGCCCGGATGGAGAAGGTCGCGTCCTTGTACCCGCCGAGGTCGGACTCCGTGAGGCCGAGGACCTCGATCACCCATCCGTGTTTCTCGGCGTACCGCGTGTACATGCGGGCGAGGTCGGCGGCGAACAGTGCGGACTCCTCGCCGCCCTCCCCCGACTTGATCTCCATGACCACGTCGTCCGCATCGTGTGGGTCGCGGGGCGCCAGCAGGTCGGCCAGGCGGGTCTCGAGCTCGGCCGCCTCAGCCTCCAGCTCCTCGGCCTCCCCGGCGAACGAGGAATCGTCGCCGGCGAGCTCCCGCGCCGCGGCGGCGTCCTCGCGCGTGGACACCAGCGCACGGTGACACTGCACGATCGGGGTGAGCTCGGCGAAGCGTTTGCCCACCCGGCGGGCGGCGGTGGCGTCCTCGTGCAGAGCGGGGTCGGACAACTGCGTCTCGAGGCCCCCGTACTCGGCCAGGACGTCGTCGATCGAGGACGGCGACCGTCCCTCGCTCCCGGTCACTCCTCGTCCTGCGGCAGGGTGGGCGTCGTCTTGGCCACCTGCAGCAGGAATTCGTAGTTGTTGTTGGTCTTGCGCAACTGCGACATGAGCAGGTCGATGGCCTGGTGGGAGTCCAGCCCCGAGAGCACGCGGCGCAACTTGTGCATGATCCCGGCTTCCTCGGGGGTCATGAGCAGCTCTTCCTTGCGCGTCCCCGAGGGTCCCACGTCGACCGCGGGGAACACCCGCCGCTCGGCGATGCGACGGTCCAGTTTGAGCTCGGCGTTGCCGGTGCCCTTGAACTCCTCGAAGATCACCGTGTCGCCGGCCGAGCCGGTCTCCACCATCGCGGTGGAGATGATCGTCAGCGATCCACCGTTCTCGATGTTGCGCGCCGCGCCGAGGAACCGCTTGGGCGGGTACAGGGCCGTGGAGTCGACGCCGCCGGACAGGATGCGACCCGAGGCGGGCGAGGAGTTGTTGTAGGCGCGGCCGAGTCGCGTGATGGAGTCGAGGAGGACGACGACGTCCTGCCCCATCTCCACCAGACGCTTGGCCCGCTCGATCGCGAGCTCCGCGACCTGGGTGTGGTCCGACGGCGGACGGTCGAAGGTCGAGGCGATGACCTCGCCCTTCACCGAACGCTGCATGTCGGTGACCTCCTCCGGCCGCTCGTCGACGAGGACGACCATGAGGTGGCACTCCGGGTTGTTGACCGCGATCGAGTTGGCGATGTTCTGCAGGATCGTGGTCTTACCGGCCTTGGGCGGGGAGACGATCAGCGCGCGCTGCCCCTTGCCGATCGGCATGATCAGGTCGATCACGCGGGTCGAGATGATGTTCTTCTCGGTCTCGAGGCGCAGTCGCTGGTTGGGGTACAGCGGGGTGAGCTTCGCGAAGTCCGGGCGGTTGCGAACCTGGTCCACCGGGCCACCGTTGACGGTGTCGATGCGGACCAGCGGGTTGAACTTCTGACGGTTCTTGCCGCCACCCTGGCCCCCGCCGCCGCCTTGGCCGCCGCCCTGGCCGTCGTTCTGGCCGTCGCGGGGCATCTTCACCGCGCCGGTGATCGCGTCACCGCGACGCAGGCCGTGACGACGGATCATGTTCATGGAGACGTAGACGTCGTTGGGTCCCGCGAGGTAGCCGGACGTGCGGACGAACGCGTAGTTGTCCAGCACGTCGAGGATGCCCGCGACCGGCTGCAGGACGTCGTCGTCCCGCACCTCCGTCTCACCCTCGGCCGGGCGCCCCCCGCCGCGATTGCGCTCGCGGCGCCGGCGGCTGCGACGGCCGCGGCCTCCTCCGTCGTCATCCCGGTTCTGACCGTCACCGCGGGGGCCGTTGTCGCCGCCGCCCTGGTCGGACTGGTCGTTGCGGCCGCTCTGCTGATCGCGGTTGCCGCCCTGGTTGCCCTGGTCGTTGCGCGCGCCCTGCTGATCGCGGTTGCGGCCGCCCTGCTGATCCCGGTTCTGCTGGTTACGCCCCTGTCGCTGCCCGCCACCGCGGTTGCCGTCCTCGCGACGGGACCGGTCCCCCTGGCGACCGGAGTCGGAGTCATCCGACCCGCCCCGGGGGTTCTCCGCACCGCCCCCGGCCCTGTCGCCACGATCCCGTCGGCCGGACTCGGCCTGCGGGGCGGGCGCCCCGCTCCGTGCAGACGCCTCGTCTCGTGCAGACGCCTCATCGCGGTCCGGCGCCTTCTCCGGAGCCGACTCGGCCTTCGCCGCGGGCTCGCCGGCCACCGGGGGTTCGGTTTCCGGGGCGGGCGCGGTCTTCGGGGCGGGCTCACGGGCCGGCGCGGGCCTGCCACCCCGGGCGCCCTCGATCATCGCGACGAGGTCGCCCTTGCGCTTACCCGACAGGCCTTTGAGGCCCATCTGCTGGGCCAGCGACTTGAGATCGTTCAGGCGCATCGCCGACAGCGAGGCACCCTGTGCTGGCGTGGAAGTGGTGTCCGTCGAGGTCACGGGGATCCTTTCTGGGCCCGGGGCCGGGGCGGCGTACGCCGCCTCGCATCGAGCAGGTGTCCGGGAAGCGGACTCGGCGTCCCGGGGTGGCCGCTGGGGCCTTCCGTGGCGGCAACGTGGCCGGACACGGATCTTTCGTCTGAGGGGGATCCTCGTGAGGGGAGAACCGCTCGATAGTGGGGATCCCTGTACGCCACTCGCCGATCGGCCTGTCCCACCGAGTCCGATCCACACCACACCGACCTGGTGCGGAGGGTGCTGCGAGGATCGACTCGGAATGCTGGGACGACCGGGCGCCCGTGGCTGGGTCCAAGCATACTACTCTGTGGCCGATCGCGCGCAGGTCCCCCTTCCGCGAGTCGCGACTGGCGCTCACCGCGTCGGATGCGGGCGGTAACGTACAGCACACGACAAGGGCCACACGACCTCGGAGGTGACCGTGCTCGGAACGATGCTGGACACGCCACTGCTCGTGTCCCGGATCCTCGAGCACGCGGCGGAACGACACGGTGGGTCCACTGTCACCGGATTCGTCGGCGACCTGGAACCCCGTCCGGTGCGATACGACGTGCTGGCCTCCCGCGCGGCCGCCACCGCGCACGCCCTCGCCGGGCTCGGGGTACGACCCGGCGATGTGGTGGGCATCCTGTCCGGCAGCCGCACCGAGGTCGTCGAGGCGATGTTCGCCCTCCCCGCGATGGGCGCGGTCGCCCTCCCGGTGAACGTCCTCCGCTCGCGGGAGTTCATGCTCTCCGTCCTGAGCGACAACCGGGTGTCGGTCGTACTCGTCGACCCGGAGCTGCTCTCCTCGGCACTCCTGGTGGCCGCGCAGCTCGATTCGCTGCGCCACCTCGTCGTCGTCGACGGTCAGGTACCCCCAGACCTCGGCGAGCTCGATGCCGACGTCCACGCCCTCGAGACCCTCCTCGACGGCCAACCCACCGCCTACCCGTGGCCCGACCTCGATGAACGCTCCGCCGCGGCGATCGCCTACACCTCCGGCACCACCGGCGCGTCCAAGGGCGTCGCCTACACCCACCGGTCCATCTGGCTGCACTCCATGCAGATGTCCATGGCCGAGAGCGCGGCCCTGCGCAGCGGCGACACCGTCCTGACCACCGTGCCGATGTACCACGTTATGTCCTGGGGGCTGCCGTACGCCGCCTTCATGACCGGCGCCGGCCTCGTCACCGCGCGACCACGGCCCGGCCGGGTGCTCACCACCGGCCACGACATGGCCGACCTGCTGCGCACATACAGGCCGAACAAGATGGCCACCACACCGGCCACCCTCCAACGGCTACTCCGGCGGCTGGAGAACCATCCGCAATCGATCGCGCATCTCAGCGAGGTCCTCGTCGGCGGATCACCCGTCCCCGAGGCCCTGTTCGACGCGTTCGTCGAGCGTCACGGGGTCACGATCATGCAGGCCTACGGACTCACCGAGTCCAGCCCCATCGCGACGTTCGCGCGACCGGACCCCCACTCCTCCGCGACCCGGCGACGCGCACAGATGCTCGGTCAGGGACGGTTCCCCGCCGGAGTGAAGGCACGCATCGTGGACGGCGGCCGGGTCCAGCACAACGACGGGTGGTCCGTCGGCGAACTCCAGATCCGCGGCCCGTGGGTGACGGCCCGCTACCTCGGCGACGAGGCCTCCGATCGCTTCGTCGACGGATGGCTACGCACCGGGGACGTGGCCAGCATCTCCCCCAAGGGCTACCTCGACGTGGTGGACCGGGTCGACGACATCATCGCCTCCGGCGGTGAACTGATCTCGACGGTCGAACTCGAACACGCGGTCCTGCTCGACGACCGGGTCGCAGAGGTGGCCGTGGTCGGCGTCCCGGACGAACGCTGGGGCAACCGGCCGCTCGTCCTGGTCCAGCTCAAGACCGGGGCGACCGCGTCCGCCCGCGCCCTCTGGGAGGGTCTCGAGGGCGTCGTGGAGAACTGGAAGCGCCCGGATCACTGGGCTTTCGTCGACCACATCCCGCAGACCACGGTCGGAAAGTTCGACAAGATCAGGATCCGGGCGCGCCACGCCGCGGGCGACTACGAGATCACGACGATCGCCCCGGAGGCGTCCGACTGAATCCCTCAGACGGGGTCTCGAAGGGACGCTCTACCGATCGGACGGGGCGTCGCCCGACCGGGTGTCAGTCTCCGGCCACGACCCGGGCACCGTCCGCGATCTGCAGGTCCAGCACCGTCCATCCCTGCGCCTCGGCATCGGCGCGCAGGTCGGTCGGCAACCCGTCGGTGCCCAACACCAGCACGGTCGGGCCGGCGCCGGAGACCGTCGCCGCGAGACCCCGCTCACGCAGTCTGGTGACCCACTCGGTGGTGCCGACCAGGGCCGGGGCCCGGTAGGACTGGTGGAGCCGATCCTCGGTCGCGGCCAGCAGGAACTCCGGATGGGCCGCGAGCGCGACCGACATCAGCGCGGCGCGGCTCGCGTTGAAGGCCGCGTCCTCGTGCGGGACGGTGGCCGGGAGCAGGCCGCGGGTCTGCGCGGTCGACGACGTCTCGGACGGCACCAGAACGGTGGCGACGATCGAGGGATCCACCTCCATGCGGACCGCACGGTAGTGCACGCTTGTCGCCGAGCGCTCCGTCCACGACACCACGACCCCGCCGAGGACACTGGCCGCCGCGTTGTCCGGGTGGCCCTCGAACTCGCTCGAGAGCTGGACCAGGTGGTCGTTCGTCAGCACCCCGCCCATCAGACCGTTCGCCGCGACCAGTCCGCCGACCGCGGCGGACGCCGACGACCCGAGACCGCGGGAGTGCGGGATCGCGTTCCGGCAGGAGATCCGTACGCCCGGCACACCCACACCACCGGCACGCAGCCCGGCCTCGACGGCCTTGGCCACCAGGTGCGAGGCGTCCTCGGGAACCTGACCGGCGCCCTCCCCCGACACCTCCAGCTCGAGGCCGGAGTCGATCGTGGTCACCGTGATCGTGTCGTACAGCCCCAGGGCCACCCCGAGAGCGTCGAAACCCGGCCCGAGGTTCGCGCTGGACGCCGGTACCTCGATCGTGACCGTGCGCCCGACCGGCAGGATGTGCCCACCCGAGCTGCCGAAGACCTCCGGGCCGGGACCGCTCACCTCGCTCACTGCAGGCCGAGGGCGCCGGCGACGGCCGACGGATCCACCGGGATGGCCTCGACCTTGGGCATCCCCAGCAGAGCGGTGTCCGGGTCCTTGAGTCCGTTGCCGGTCACGGTGCACACGATGGTCTGTCCCGCCTCCAGCTCACCGCCCGCGTGCGCGTCGAGCAACCCCGCCACCGAGGCCGCGGAGGCGGGCTCGACATAGACGGCATCCTTGCCGGCGACCATGCGGTACGCCTCGAGGATCTGCTCGTCGGTGCGCTTGCGGAACGTCCCCCCGGACTCGTCGCGGGCGGTCACCGCGCCGTCCCACGACGCCGGGGAGCCGATCCGGATGGCGGTGGCGATGGTCTCGGGGTTCTTGACCGGGGCGCCGTCGACCAGCGGTGCGGCGCCGGCGGCCTGCACACCCATCATCCGCGGGCGGGACGAGATGATCCCGTCGGCGTGGTACTCGGTGTAACCCTTCCAGTACGCGGTGATGTTGCCCGCGTTGCCGACGGGCAGGAAGTGCAGGTCGGGGGCGCGCCCGAGAACATCGACGATCTCGAACGCCGCCGTCTTCTGTCCCTCGATCCGGACCGGGTTGACCGAGTTGACCAACCCGATCTCGGCGTAGGTGGCGGTGGTCTTGCGCGCCAACTCCAGACAGTCGTCGAAGTTGCCGTCGACCTGGATGATGGTGGCCCCGTGCATCACGGCCTGGGCGAGCTTGCCGGCGGCGATCTTGCCCTGCGGGATGAGCACGGCGCACTCCATCCCGGCGCGAGTGGCATAGGCGGCCGCCGATGCGGACGTGTTGCCCGTCGACGCGCAGAGGACGGCCTTCTGGCCGCGAGCCTTGGCATCCGTCACCGCCATCGTCATGCCCCGGTCCTTGAAGGATCCGGTCGGGTTGAGGCCCTCGACCTTGAGGTACACCTCGCAACCCGTCACGGCGGACAGGTGGGTCGCGCGAATGAGCGGGGTCCCGCCCTCGTAGAGCGTCACCGGCTCCCAGTCGTCCCCGATCGGGAGTCGGTCGCGGTAGGCCTCGATGAGGCCGGGCCACCGGCTGTGCACGGGCTGGTGGGTGTTGCTCATTCGGTGTCCACTCCCTCGAGACGGATGACGCTGGTGATGGCCGTGACGGCGTCCTGATCCGACAGTGCTGCCACGGTGTCGGAGAGCGCGCGCTCCGACGCCCGGTGGGTCAGGACGGTGAGCTCCGCGGAGGGCTCGACATCGTCGAGCTCGGTCTCCGGCAGTTCGACCTCGGTCTGTCGCACCTGTGCGATGGAGACGCCGTGCCGCGAGAACTCGGCGGCGACGAGGGCGAGTACGCCCGGCTTGTCGGCGACCCGCATGCGCACGTGATAGCGGGTCGAGATCTCGTCCATGGAGGCGACCGGAAGAGCGGCGTACGTCGACTCCCCCGGGGCGCGACCCGCACCGACCTTGTTGCGGGCGGCGGCGACCATGTCGCCCAGGACCGCGGACGCGGTCGGGGAACCTCCCGCACCCTGTCCGTAGAACATGAGTCGACCGGCGGCCTCCGCCTCGACGACGACGGCGTTGAACGCCCCGTTCACCGTGGCGAGCGGGTGGGTGTTGGGCAGCAGCGCCGGGTACACGCGCGCCGACACGGCCTCCGACCCATCCGACTGGGTGAGCTTCTCGCAGATGGCGAGCAGCTTGATGGTGCAGTCCATGTCGCGGGCCGACTCGAAGTCGTCCGGCGAGATCCGCGAGATGCCCTCACGGTAGACATCCCCGGCGGTGACGCGGCTGTGGAACGCGATCGACGCGAGGATGGCGGCCTTGGCGGCCGCGTCATACCCCTCGACATCGGCCGTGGGGTCGGCCTCGGCGTACCCGAGACGGGAGGCCTCCGCGAGGGTCTCCGAGTAGTCGGCCCCGGTCGAACCCATCTCCGAAAGGATGTAGTTGGTGGTGCCGTTGACGATCCCCAGCACGCGCTCCACCTGGTCGCCGGCCATCGATCGGCGCAGCGGGCCGATCACCGGGATGGCACCGGCCACGGCCGCCTCGAAGTACAGATCGGTGTGCGTGGAGTCGGCCACCGCCGCCAGTTCGTCCGTGTACTCCGCGAGCAGTGCCTTGTTGGCCGTCACCACGGCCTTGCCGTGGCGCAGCGCCTCGAGGAGGAGCGGACGCGGCACGTCGATGCCGCCCATGAGCTCCACGACGACGTCGACGTCGTCGCGCGCGACCAACGACGACGGGTCCGCGGTGAGCAGGTCCGGATCGAGCCCGCGATCCTTGGTGAGATCGCGCACCGCCACGCCGCGGAGGGCCAGGGGCGCGCCGATGCGGGCCGCCAGTGCGTCGGCGTTCTCGGTCATGTAGCGGATGACTTCGGATCCGACGGTGCCCATCCCGAGCACCGCCACCCCCACGGGTCGCACGCCTGACGCGCTTGCGTCGCTCACTGTCCCACCTCCAGGCTCGTCAGATCGTCCAGGGTCTCACGGCGCAGCACCAATCGTGCCCGCCCGTCGCGCACCGCCACCACGGCGGGTCGCCCGATCATGTTGTATCGGCTCGACATGGAGTAGCAGTATGCGCCCGTGGCCGCGACGGCCACCAGGTCACCGCCACCCACGTCCTCCGGCATCCACAGGTCGCGCACCACCACGTCGCCGCTCTCGCAGTGTTTGCCGACCAGCCTGGACACCACCGGCTCGGCGTCTGACGAGCGTCCCACCAGCCGGGCGTCGTAGACGGCGTCGTACAGGGCCGTGCGGATGTTGTCACTCATCCCGCCGTCGACACTGATGTAGCGCCGGTTCTCCCCGCCCGCGAGCTCGACGTCCTTGACCACGCCCACCTCGTACAGCGTGACCGTGCCCGGGCCGGCGATGGCACGACCGGGCTCGACGACCAGCGTCGGCGGGACGAGCCCGGCATCCCGGGCGAAACCCTCGACGATCTCCCGCAGGGACGCCGCCAACTGGGCCACCGGCGGCGGATCATCCGACGAGACGTAGCTGATGCCGAGACCGCCGCCGAGATCGAGGTGGTCGAGCTGAGCTGTCCGCTCGGCGCCGAACTCGTCGACGATCTCGCGCAGCAGTCCGATCACCCGTCGCGCCGCGAGTTCGAACCCGTCGATATCGAAGATCTGGGACCCGATGTGACTGTGCAGCCCGGTCAGCCGGATGTTCGGCGCGTCGAACACCGCGCGGACGGCCTGCATCGCCGCACCGCCCGCGAGCGAGAAGCCGAACTTCTGGTCCTCGTGGGCGGTCGCGATGAACTCGTGGGTGTGGGCCTCGACGCCGACCGTGACCCGGATGAACACGTCCTGGACGACGCCCTCCTCACCGGCGATCCGGTCGAGGATCTCGATCTCCGACATCGCGTCGATCACGACGTGGGCGACGCCACTGCGGACGGCCAGGCGCAGCTCGTCCGCTGACTTGTTGTTTCCGTGGACGGTGATCCGTTCGGGCGGGAACCCGGCCCTCAGCGCGATCGCGAGCTCGCCGCCCGAGGCGACGTCCAGCCCCAGCCCCTCCTCGGCGACCCAGCGAGCAGTCTCCGTGGTCAGGAACGCCTTGGATGCGTAGTGCACGCGGTCCGCCCCGCCGAACGCTTCCGCCATCTCGCGGCACCGGGAGCGGAAATCGTCCTCGTCGATCACGAACAGTGGCGTACCGAACTCCGCGGCGAGCTCGCTCGCGGTGACACCCGCGAACTCCACCACTCCGTCGTCGCGCCGGTCGGCACCGCGTGGCCACACGGAGGGCGCCAGTGCCATGACGTCGTTCGCGTCGGCGGGCCGCTCACCGATCCCCGGCGCGTGCGGGACCTCGTGCCGGGCCCCGGCGGGGTGGGCGCTCACATCTTCTCCGGTGCGCTGACGCCGATCAGGCGGAGGCCGTTCGCGAGGGTCTGCCGGGTGGCCGTACTCAACGCGAACCGGGCGGCGTGCAGCGGGCCCGGCTCCTCGTCACCCATCGGCAACACACGACAGGTGTCGTAGAAGCGGTGATACGCGGCGGCCAACTCCTCGAGGTAGCGCGCGATGCGGTGGGGCTCGCGCAGGTCCGCGGCGCTGGCGACGACCCGGGGGAATTCACCGATGGTGCGGATGAGCGCACCCTCCCGGTCCTCGGTGAGCAGCGCCAGGTCCGCGCCCTCGGGGGTGACCCCCAGATCGGCGGCGTTGCGCGCCAGGGAGCAGAGACGGGCGTGCGCGTACTGCACGTAGAAGACGGGGTTGTCGTTCGTCGCCGACGTCCACAGCGCCAGGTCGATGTCCATCGTCTGGTCGACCGAGGACCGGATCAGCGCGTACCGCGCGGCATCGACGCCGATGGCGTCGACGAGGTCGTCGAGCGTGATGACGGTTCCCGCCCGCTTGCTCATCTTGACCGGGGCGCCGTCCCTGACGAGGTTGACCATCTGACCGATGAGCACCTCGATCGTCGCCGGGTCATCGCCCAGGGCCGCTGCGGCGGCCTTGAGCCGGGCGATGTACCCGTGGTGGTCGGCTCCCAACATGTAGATGCACAGGTCGAAGCCGCGTTCGCGCTTGTCGAGGAAGTAGGCGATGTCACCGGCGATGTAGGCGGCGTCGCCGTCGGACTTGAGAACCACGCGGTCCTTGTCGTCACCGAACGCGGTGGACCGGAGCCACCAGGCGCCCTCGGATTCGTAGAGGTTCCCGTTGCCCTTGAGCGTCTCGATCGCGCGGTCCACCGCACCGGAGGTGAACATCGAGTTCTCGTGGGTGTAGACGTCGAAGACGGTTCCGAACTCGGCCAGCGAGTTCTTGATGTGGCTGAACATCAGGTCCACGCCGACCGCTCGGAACGTCTCGAGGGCCTCGGACTCCGGCTGCTCCAGCACGTCCGGGTGCTCGGCGACCACGTTCGACGCGAGGTCCTGGATGTACGCCCCCGCGTAGCCGTCCTCGGGGGTCGCCTCGCCGCGAGCAGCCGCGGCCAGCGAACGGCTGAAGCGGTCGATCTGCGCACCGTGGTCGTTGAAGTAGTACTCACGCGTGACCGCTGCGCCGGAGGCCTCGAGCACACGACCGAGGGCGTCACCGACCGCCGCCCAGCGTGTTCCGCCCAGGTGGATGGGCCCGGTGGGGTTCGCGGAGACGAACTCCAGGTTCACCCGGCGGCCGGCCATCGCGTCCCCGTTGCCGTACTCCTCGCCCGCGGAGAGCACGGTGGCGACGAGCGAGCCCTGGGCCCCGGAATCGAGACGGATGTTGAGGAACCCCGGTCCCGCGATCTCGGCCGAGGCCACGCCCGGGTCGGCCACCAGCGCGGTCGCGAGATCCTGCGCCAGTTCGCGAGGGGCCGACCCCACCTTCTTGGCCAGTTGGAGAGCGATGTTCGTCGCGTAGTCCCCGTGCTCGGGGTTGCGCGGCCGCTCCACCGTCACCGACTCCGGAACGACCGACGTGTCGGCCCCGCGGTCGGCGAGAACGGAGATGAGGGCGGCGCGGATGACGGCGGCGAGATCGGCGGGAGTCACGTCTTCCTATCCTAGGTGTCGGCACGTCGCGGGGGGAATCGGACGTCTGTCCGGGCGACCCGTCCGAGCCCCGACGGGCCCGATGCGGCCCTGCCCGACCGCCGGTGCTACGATCAGTCTCGCTGTTCGAGCGATCCCCGCCAATGCGGGGCGTCCGCTGGAGCGGCCTCCGGCCCGTGAGGGTCGGTATCCCGCCCTCGTAGCTCAGGGGATAGAGCGTTGGTTTCCGGTACCAAAGGTCAGGGGTTCGATTCCCTTCGGGGGCACACGCAGGACGAGAAGGGCCCGGGCGATTGCCCGGGCCCTTCTCGTCTCTCCCGCTCCGCGTCAGGTGGGCCGGGTGATGCCGTCCACCTCACCGATGCGGTCGACGATTCGCTCGTAGATGTCGGTGAGTGCGAGTACCTCGTGCTCGGAGAGCACATCGATGAACAGCTCCCGGACCTTCTCGACGTGCTTGGGGGCCACTGACGCGATCGCCTGGGCGCCCGCCTCGGTGAGGGTGACGACGGTCCCGCGACCGTCCTCCGCGCATTCTCCCTTGGCCACCAGGCCGCGCCCCTCCATACGCCGGACCTGGTGAGAGACCCGGCTTCGGTCCCAGCCGAGCGCGGCGCCGAGTTCCCTCGCCCGGAGTCCCCGGTTGTCGGCCTCACTGAGGCTCACCAGAACCGAGTAATCGGATTGAGACATCGAGGCGTCCCGCTGGAGTTGGCGCTCCATGGCGAGTTCGAGCAGTTGGTTCACATCGCGGTACCGGCGCCACATGCGCTGCTCGTCATCGCTCAACCAGCGTGTCTCCGTCATGGGGCTATTACAGCACGACGACCCACTCGGCATTCCTCCACCATCGCTCCGGGGCGCCCGCCGCCGTCAACGGCGTTCACTCGCGATCGGTGCCAGACCTCTGCATGACGTGGGTGTGTGCGCCCCCGATGCCCGCGAACCGGGCGCGGTCGCACGTGAGCACGATGACCTGTGACGTCGCCGCAGCCGCGGCGATGACCGCTCCCATGGTGAGTCGGCGAGAGGGATCCGTATAGCCCATGGTGTCGTCGAGGAAAACGGGGACGCCGTCGTCGCCGACGAGTCGCGCACAGGCGATCCGGACGATCACCGCCAACTGCTCCCTGGCGCCCCCGGATAGCGATTCGTAGTCGACGGTCACATCCCCGACCCGCCTGGACAGGATGGTCAGATCCTCGCCGAGCCTGACGTCGAAGTCACGCCCGTACACGAGGGAACCGAGTTCGACGACCGCCCTGTGGAACGGGGCCTGGTACGCGAGCAGAGCCTCCGATCGACGCGCCGCGAGTGTGCGGTGGAGCAGGTCCGCCGCACGGGCTCGGCGCCACAGCGCTGCGTTCTCCCTCTCCGCCGCCTCGAGTTCGCGCTCGGCGGAAGCGACCCCCTCGAGCCGGCCCTGGTCGCCGATCGCGTTGACCCGGCCCATCGACGTGGCGACGGCAGCAGCCGATTCGCGTTCCTCGGCGGCCAGTGAAGACAGTGAGGCCCGGGCGTTGTCCAGCAGACCGGGCGGCGCGTCGGCGAGCGCCTCGTCCAGTTCCGCCTTCGCCTCGCGTGCCTTCTCACGGGCGGTCTCTGCCCGGAGGCGCGCCGCCCCCGCCTTCTCCTCGAGGCTGAGATCCGGGGTGGCGTCTCGCGCGGCCGACAGCGCCTCCCCGCACTCACCGTGCCGGCCGGCTGCCTCGTCTGCCAGTGCGATACGGGTCGCGTACTCGGTGCGGAGTGTTTCGGCCTCGGCGGATGCGGCACGATCCTCCGCCCTGCAGCGGACGACCGATTCCTCCGCGGCGGCGTACTCGGTCTCCGGATCGTCCTCCCCCTCCGCGACGGCTCCTCCTGCCCTCTCCTCCGCGACCTGGCCGGACGGCACGGTCCCGGCCGGGACCCGTGAGCGCAGGTCGTCCCGCCTCGCGGTGAGATCATCCGCCGTCTCGCCGCCGAGGAGGTCCGATCGCCGTCGACGCAGTGCCTCGATCTCGGCACGCAGCGCGCCCGCCCGCCGGGAGCGTTCCTCCGCCTCCGTGGGGTTCTCCACACCGAGCTCCGCGAGAAGGTGGTCCAGCCGGAGGCGAGCGGACTGCTCGTCCCGTCGGACGGAGTCCGTGTCACCCGCGGGGACGACAGTCAGCGATACCGTCCCGACCTCGAAGACCGTGTCCTCCACGATCTCGTGCGTCCACCCCGCAGAGGCGTCGAGGCCCTCCCCTCCGACCCGGAACTCGCCCTCCCCGGTGATCTCCACCCGGGGAGCACTGGCTGCGGACCGGATGACGGCCTCCCGCAGCGTCTCGTCCGCGCGGCGGATGGCGTCGACCGAGCCATCGGCGACGTCGACCGCGGCGAGCTCCGCCTCCTTGCGGCGCAGCTCGTCCCCCACCTCTGTCAGGGTCCCGAGGAGTCGTTCCAGGTGCTCGAGGTCCGCCCGCCTGCGGTCGCCCTCCTCGACCGCGCGTGCGGCATCGAGGCGCGTGCGGGCCCGGATCACTCGCTTCTCCGCCGCCTCCAGTTCGGCCCGCGCCCGACGGGCCCGCTGCTGGGCGGGTTCCAGCCTCTCGGCCGCGGTGGCGGCAGCCGCCCGCAGATCGGTCTCCCTCCGCTGTTCGGTCATCGCCCTGTCGATGAGTTCCCGACGCTCTCGTTGCTCGCGCAGCGCGGCGTCATGCGCGGCCACCGCCCGGTCGACCTCGGCATCGGCGGATGCGCTGACCCCTCTGAGGTCCGCGACTGCCCGGCCCGCGGCCTCGAGACGCCCGACTTCCTTCTCGAGCGTGGCGAGCGCGTCGAGTCGCGCGCGATGGACTGCGGACCGGGCTTCGTGGTCCGCGACCGCCGCGTCGAGTTCCGCGTGCCGGGCCCGTGCCTCGGACAGCGCGGCCCGCGCCTCGGTGAGCCGGGACTCCGACCGCGCCAGGTCGCCGGTCGGCTCGCCCCGCCGCGCAGTGAGATAGCGATTGCGTTCCTCGGCGACGCGCTCGACCAGCGAGTCGTCGCCGGTCGGGTCCTCACCGCCCGCCGCGGCGTCCAACGCGCGGCGGAGAGAGTCCATACCCTTGGCCGCGTCGACCTGGCCCAGAGGTTCGTCCTGGGCTATGCGCAGGGCGCGCCACAGTGACCTGTCGACCTGACGGTCCAACAGGTCGCGGACGAAGTCGTGGGCGTCGTCTCCCGCCATCGCCGTGCGTGCCGAACCCGGGAACTCGAGGGAGGTGCGTTTGCCGCGGACGAACTCCTTGCGGTAGCGCATCCGTTCGCCGTCGACGGAGAACTCGGCCTCCACCACCACGGGGACGTCCCTGCCGACAGGGCTGGCAGCCTTGATCTCGGCACGCCCGGACGAGGCCTTGTGCTCGAGCAGCATCTCCAAGGCGTCCATGAGGCTGGTCTTCCCCGACTCGTTGGGGCCCTCGATCACCAGCACCCCACGCGGGGGCAGGTCGACCTCCTCGCGCACCACCCCGCGGAAGTCCTCGATCATCAACCGGTGCAGGATCATCGCGTTCCCCCGTCCACGAGCCGGTACAGCAAGCTCAGGGCGTGCCCGGCGTCCTCGGCGTCCACCCCGCCGGTGGCCGCCATGTCGACGAGGTCCGCGACCGCGCGGCCCGCATACCCGTCCACGAGATCCGTGAAGTCCGAGTCCTCCGCGCGGACCACGAGGTGGGTGCGTGACTGGCGCAGGTACGCGGAGGCGAACACCGCGTCCCAGGTCTCCAGGAGCGCATCGATCCGCGCGCGCAGGGCCACCCCGACGGTGCCGGTCAGCCCGAGTTTCAGCACGGTGCGCGGCTTGTCCTGCACCGCCTCGATCCGCTCGGCGAGGGAGTCGAGGTCCCCGTCCGTATCGATCTCCGCGTCCACCGCCAGGAAGGACCACCGGCCCGTCGCCAGCGGGGTGACCTCGCACGCTCGCCTCTCCCCCGACGGACCTCTCCCACCGAGCTCGACCAGTAGGACGTTGCCGGAGTCCTTCTCCACGTCGTCGAAGTCCGTGGTCTCCGGACTCCCCGAGAACCAGATGCGCCCGCCGGAGCCCACGCGGGTGACCGAGTGCCTGTCCCCGAGCGCCACGTAGTCCAGGCGGCGGGACTCGATCGCCTCCTCCAGCGAAGCCACGGCGATCGCCTCGACCGACGGGGAGTGCCCGCCGTAGATCTCGTCGGTACCCCCGTGCGCCACGAGGACCCGCACGGAGTCAGTGGGTTCGAGAGACGCCAGAAGCGCCGGCAACCGCGAGGGGTCCGGACGCTTGGACGTCCACGGGACGCCGACCACCTCGACGCCGGGAACGACCTCGACCGGGCCCGAACCGTCGAGGACCACGACGACCCCGCCCTCGAGCGCCGGGGAGAAGTCCCTGCACCGGAACACCGAGGACGCGTCCAGTGGATCGTGATTGCCCGGCAGCACCAGCACCGGCACCGGTAACGCGGACAGGGCCTCGACCGCGCGGAGTACCACCGACCGGGGTACCGCGTTGTCCTCGAACACGTCGCCCGCGACCACCACGAACTGTGCCCCGTGTCGCTCGGCCAACCCACCGAGTGCCTCCACGGCCGCGAGCCTGTCCGCCGTGAAGACGGCCTGGGACTCGTCTCCGAGGAACCGCCGGGTCATACCGAGCTGCCAATCGGCTGAGTGGAGGAATCGGATGGCGTCGCCGTCCCGTGGGTTGGTCATGGCCGCATCGTAGGACGCGGGTCGGACACGCTACGCACCGGCGGCCCGCCTCACCGCGGCCGGTACCGGCCGAACGCGTCGAGGAAGTCCTCGAGGTCCGCCACCACCCGGAGTTGCTCGAGCGCGTCGTTGGTCGCCGCCGCGGCGAGCCTGCGGGTGACGGGCGCGTCCAGCAGGTCCTCGAGACCGGCCGGCCCGGGTGACGGCGACGCCGGCAGGATCGGCTCACCACCCCACAGCGTCTCCTCCACGTCGAAGGACACCTCGTCGTCGTCCCCTCCGCCCCGGAGGACGGCGCCGAGTTGCTCGGGTCGCAGGCCCCTGAGCTCGAACAACACCTCCGGCCGGGAGTCCCACCACTCGACCATGATGTAGGCGGCCGCCAGCACGTGTCGGCAGGGGCCGGGTTGCACCGGACAATGGCAGGTGAACGTGGTCGCCCCGTGCACCGCGGGCAGGAGGAGGAACCCGACGGTGTCGGAGAAGTCCCCGGCCAGGGCGCCGAGCACTCCCCGTTCCTCCCGCCTGAGGGCGATGCGCAGGGCGTCGGAGTCGGTGTCGTCGAGCGGGGCGAACGTGAACTCCACGGTGAAGGGTTCCGGTCTGCTCCCGTCGACGTCGATCCGGACGGACCGGCCCGAGTGGTGCAGGGAGAGGACCTTGCCCCTGCGGGCGTCCTGTCGTGCCATGTGGGCGTCACCCCGGGATACCCCGGATTCGATGTCACTCGCCCAGCGTCTGCTCCACATGTGTGCGCCGAACTGCCCGGCCCGGGACCTCGCCCGGATGCCCGCTTCGCCGCTCACGGTTCGTCCCGCCCCACGTCGGTGAACTCGACGAGTGCCGCCAGGTCCGCGTCCGCGAGCTCGGTCAGCGCGCCGGCCAACGGTCCCAGCGTCAACTCCGCGAGGTCCCGCTTGGCTTCGAGGAGTTCGTCGATACGGTCCTCGACCGTGCCCGGTGCGACGAGCGTGCGCACCTGGACCACCCGGGTCTGGCCGATGCGGTGGACCCGGTCGGTGGCCTGGTTCTCCACCGCCGGGTTCCACCAGCGATCCAGGTGTACGACGTGGTTGGCCTCGGTGAGGGTCAGTCCGGTCCCTCCCGCGCGTAGCGACGCGAGCATCACCGGTGGGCCGTGCGATGCCTGGAACTCCTCGACCATCTGAGCCCGTCCGGCCGCGGTGACCCCGCCGTGCAGGAACGGCACGGCGGTGGCGGCCCGACGCTCGAGTAGGGGCAGGATCAGATCGCCGAATGCCCGGTACTGGGTGAACAGCAGCACCTTCTCCCCCGCGTCGAGAATCTCGGTGAGGACCTCGTCGAGTGCGGCGAGTTTGCCCGAACGGTGGCGGCCGCCGCGCAGGAGTGCGGACCCGTCCCCGAGGTAGTGGGCGGGGTGGTTGCACACCTGTTTCAGGGCTGTGAGCCCCGAGAGGATGGCGCCCTTGCGGGCGGCCCCCTCGGACTCCTTGACCTGTTCCATCATGTCCTCGACGACCGCCCGGTACAGGGTCGCCTGCTCACGGGTCAGCGGCGAATCGACCCTGATGTGTTGCTTGTCCGGGAGATCGGCGACCACGCGGGGGTCGGATTTGAGGCGGCGCAGCACGAACGGTGCGGCGAGTGCCCGGAGCCTCGATGCCGCGGCCTCGTCACGGTGGGACTCGATGGGGATCGCGAACCGGGCACGGAAGGTGCTGGCCGAACCCAACATCCCCGGATTGGCGAAGTCCAGGACGGCGCGGAGCTCGTCCAACCGGTTCTCCACCGGTGTCCCTGTCAGCGCGATCCGGTGCTCCGCCGGGATCGAGACGACGGCGCGCGCGACCGAGGTGGAGGGGTTCTTGATGGTCTGGGCCTCGTCGGCGACCAACCGCCGCCAGGCCACCCGGGCGAGCAGTTCCGCGTCCCGGGACGCCGTCCCGTAGGAGGTCAGCACGAGGTCGGCGGCTCCGAGTAGTGTGGCCGCGTCGTCACCCCGTTCGCGGGCCGGTCCGTGATGGACGTGGACCCGCAGCTCCGGGGCGAACGTCGCCGACTCCCGGGCCCAGGTGGCCACCAGGGTGAGCGGCGCCACGACGAGAGTGGGGCCGGTCCGGCCCGCCGCGTGCTCGGACGCGGTGAGCGCGAGCACCTGCATGGTCTTGCCGAGCCCCATGTCATCGGCCAGCACGGCGCCGACATCGGCGCTGGACAGCGCGGTCAACCACCGCACCCCCTCCAGTTGGTACGGACGGAGCGTGGCGCGGAACCAGGGTGGGAGGTCGACCGGGATCGACGACGACGAGGGAATCCAGTCGATGGTCGTGGGCGCCTCCACCTCGACGCCCTCGCCTTCCTCGGACATCAGGGCGGCGACCAGTGCGGGTGCCGTGACCCGCCCCCCGCGCCGCGCGGCGAGGAAGCGGGCCGCCCGACGCAGTGCACCGGGGTCCGCCCGGACCCATTGTCCGCGGAGCTTGACCAGATCGGACGCGGCGTCGAGGAGCATCTGGGCCTCGGCGGGGTCGAGGGGGACGTCGTCGACGACCATCTCCCAGTTCACGTCCGCCAGCTGATCGAGCCCGAGCCGACGCCCCGAATCGACGTTCTCGGTGCCCGGCTCCGTGACCGCGACCCGGACGGCGGTCCGCACCCTGGTCCAGGCTCGCGGCAGGAGGATCTCGACACCTCTCCCCCGTAGTGCCTCCACCCCCTCGTCGACCAACTGCACCACCAGGTCGGTGGGCATCATCAGGTCCGGACTGCCGGCGGTGTGGGTGGCACGCCCCAGCGGTGGCCACGACCGGACCGCCCGGTCGACGACGTCGCGCACCGCGTCACCCACGGCCGACGTATCGGGCAGCTCGGTGAAGGGCCGAAGGGAATCGGTGCCCGTGCGCACCAGCGTCTCCAGCCGCCAGAGGATCTCCCCGGGCGCGGCGTGCCCGGCCCCGCCGTCGGAATCGCCCGGGCCCTCGTCGTCACCGCCGGTCGGCTCGACGATCCGGAACACCACCTCGACGTCCCGTGCCGCCGCCGCCCGTCCGAATTCGTCGATCGCTTCCGCCAACGCCTGGCCCCCGGACGTCACGCCCCCGCCCGTGATCAAGGCCGTGCCCAGGTCGCTCCGGCGATCGCCCGCCAGGGGCGCCAGGGCCATCCGAGCGTGCTGGTCCGCCAGGGCGGCGAGTAGTCGGTCGAGGTCCTCGCGGTTCGCCACCAGCCCGTGGCACCGGGACAGGCTCTCCGCTGCCCACGCCGACACCACGGGTGAGGCGGCGAGAGTCCATGACGCGTCCCATGCGCCCTCCGAACGGCCGAGGACGGGGACGACGTGCCCCGCACGCACGAAGGCGGCCACGCCCGACGAGAGTGCCGCGAGGGCCCGCAGCCCGGATCCGACCCAGTGGTCGGTGGCGTCGACCATCCCGGACAGATCCACCGCCGCGCCGACCGAGACCCGGATCCCCGGCACCGTCGCGGTCCGGACCCGGCCCTCGACCGGGGCACGAACCCCGATCCGGTGCGTCAGCGAGTAGCGCTCCAGGAACCGGATCACCTCCGGCGGGGCTCCGGCCCGGCCCACAGCCGTGACCTCGGCGGCGGGGGCGATCGATTCCGGCCTACGCAATCCCGTCTCGCACCACAACCCCACGACCCCGGACTGCCACACGGCGTGTAGTCGGGGTGCGGCGGTCGGGGTCACGTGCACATGTAAGCACGCCGGTCCGACAGCGGGCCCGCGTGCTCCCCTGAGAGCTACAGGCGAGGCCGCTGTCCACAGGCGCGCACCTGTCCACAGTCCCGCCCTGCCGACCCCGTCGGCGGGCGCGACCCGACGACCCCCGCGTCAGACTCGATGCGTGAGCCATGATCCCCGTACCCGGAGGCGCCCGCTTGCTGGCCGAGTCGTGCCGCCGCCCGCACCCCGGGCGCTCGCCCTGGCCCTCGTCGTGCTCGGCGTGCTCGCCGCCGTGTGGTGGTCCGGCCAACCGCCCCGCTCCGTCCCGGGCAGCCCACCGCGGGAAGCGGTGGGGGCACTGCTCGACGCGGTCGAGGTGGTGGAGTCGCGGAACCCCGCTCCCGGGTACGAGCGGGACTGCTCGGGGGCGTCCGCGTGCGTGTTCGGCCCGGCCTGGAGTGACACCACCGGGGCGCCGGGGTCCCGAAACGGGTGCTCCACCCGTCACGATGTCCTGGCCCGCGACCTCGTCGGCGGCACCAGGACGCCCGGGGCACGGTGCGAGGTGTCTGGCGGAGTCCTGACCGATCCGTACACCGGCAGGCTCGTCGACGTGGGCACCACGGGGGTGCGCGGCATCCACGTCGACCACGTCTACCCGCTCTCCGCGGCGTGGGACCTGGGCGCGTGGTCGTGGCCGGCCGGGCGACGTGCCGCGTTCGCCAACGACGTCGACCGGAACCTGCTCGCCGTCGCAGCGTCGGTCAACACCGGCAAGAGCGACTCGACCCCGGCGGACTGGCTACCCCCGGATCCCGGTCGACACTGCTTCTACGCCTCCCGGTACCTCACCGCGGCCATCGCCTACGGCCTGCCGGTGACGAGGGCCGATCATGACGCTCTCGCGGGCGCGATCCGGCGGTGCCCGCCCGGCCCGTAAGGCCCGGCGTCAGTGGCGGTCCGGGCCCCCGCCGGAACGCCCGCGGAAGCCACCACCGCGGCGGTCGTCGTCACCGCGGCGGAAGCCCCCACGGTCGTCGCGCTTCTCGTCACGGCCGCCGCGCCGGTCACCACGGTCACCACGGTCATCGCGTCGGGGTCCGCCGCCACGCGGCTTGCCGCCCCTGTCGTCCCGGAACGACGACGGACGACCCGACGGAGCGCCGGAGTCGGGGCGGATGTCGATCTCGGAACCCCCGACCCGGATTCCCTTCATCGAGTTGAGCTGGTCCGCGGGGAGATCCGCCGGCAGCTCGACGATCGAGTGGTCGAACCGGATCGAGATGCGTCCGATGTCACCGCCCCGGAGCCCGGCCTCGTTGGCCAGGGCGCCCATGATCGAGCCGGGCTTGACGTTGTTCCGCTTACCCACGGCGATCCGGTACTGCCCCATGTTCTTCCCCGACCGCGACGGACGCGGCCCGTCCGAGAAGTCGCGTGCCGGCCGCTCGCGACGGTCGTCCCGGCGCGGCGGGCGCTCGGGCTCCCGCATGAGGAAGTCGTCCGAGTTCCGCGACTGGGTCGCCAGAGCGGCGGCGATGTCGGACATCGAGACCGAGTGCTCGGAGGCGTACTCCTCCACCAGTCGGCGGAAGAGCGCGATGCTCGGGTCCTCGAGGCTCTCGGTGATCGACTGTGCGAACTTGGCCATCCGCATCTCGTTGACGTCGTCCACGCTCGGGAGCTGGATCTCGGTCAACGGTTGGCGGGTGGCCCGCTCGATCTGGGAGAGGAGCCGGCGCTCGCGCGGGGTGACGAAGAGCAGCGCCTCACCGCTCCTACCGGCGCGACCGGTCCGGCCGATCCGGTGGATGTAGGACTCGGTGTCGTGCGGGATATCGTAGTTGACGACATGGCTGATCCGGGGGACGTCGAGACCCCGGGCGGCCACGTCGGTGGCGACGAGGATGTCCGTGCGACCGTCCTTCAGCGCCTCGATCGTGCGCTCACGCAGGTTCTGCGGGATGTCGCCGTTGATGGGCGCGGCGGAGAACCCCCGTGCACGGAGTCGCTCTGCCAGCTCCTCGGTGGCGGACTTCGTCCGGACGAACAGGATCATCGCGTCGAAGTCCTCGACCTCGAAGATCCTCGTCAGAGCGTCGAGCTTGTCCCGGTGGTTGACCAGGACGTAGCGCTGCGTGATGTTCGGCGCGGTCGACGTCTTCGACGCCACCTTCACCTCGGTCGGATTGGTGAGGTACTTCTGCGAGATCCGCCGGATGGCGGCGGGCATGGTCGCCGAGAACAGGGCCACCTGGGTCGTCTCCGGGGTGTCCGACAGGATCCGCTCGACGTCCTCCTGGAACCCCATCGCGAGCATCTCGTCGGCCTCGTCCAGGACGAGGTGCCGCAGACCCGACAGGTCCAACGTGCCCTTCTTCAGGTGGTCGATCACACGCCCCGGGGTGCCGACGATGATCTGCGCACCGCGCCGCAGCCCCGAGAGCTGGATGCCGTAGGCCTGCCCGCCGTAGATGGGCAGGACGTTCACCTGCGGCATGTTCGCCGAGTACGTGACACAGGCCTCGGCGACCTGGAGGGCGAGCTCTCGGGTCGGCGCCAGGATGAGGGCCTGGGGGCTCTTCACCGCCGGGTCGATCAGCGACAGGATGGGCAGCGCGAACGCGGCGGTCTTACCGGTGCCGGTCTGTGCCAGGCCGACCACGTCACGCCCCTCGAGGACCAGCGGGATCGTCGCGGCCTGGATGGCGGAGGGGACTTCGTAACCCACGTCCCTGACCGCCTGCGCGACCGCGGGGGCCAGCCCCATGTCGGCGAACGTCACCTCGGGCTCGTCCTCACCGCCGGCTGCAGGGGCGGCGGCGCCGGTGCGCGCGGGCGCGGCCGTGTCCGCAGCGCCGTTGTCCGCGGCGCCATTGTTCGCGGCGCCGTTGTCCGCGGCGGAGGCTGGTTCGGGATTGCTGGCGTCGGTGTCGACCTCGTCGCCGGCGGTGGCGGTACGGTCCTCGTCGTTGTTCTCCATGAGGTTTTACATTCTACGGCGTCAGGGGGCTGTTGAGCGACACGGCTGCCGCAGGTCACTCCCCCGTGGTCACCGGGTTCGTGGCCTCACGGGTCTCCTCGGCGATGATCCACGGGATCGCGGCCCCCAATAGGAGCACGCCGGACACCGCGAACCCCGCCTTGTAGCCCAGCAGGTCCACCACCAGCCCCACCACGACCGGTCCCAGGATCGCTCCGGAGTCGCTGGCCATCTGGAAGGTGGCGAGGACCTTGCCGCCTGCCCGGTCCGCGCCGATCACGTCCGCGACAGCGGCCTGTTGCGACGGGTTGAGGATCCCGGCGCCCATCCCGGCGATGACCGAGGCCGCCACGAGCAACGGCACGGTGTCACACCAGCCCAGGACGAGGGTGGTGACGCCGGAGATCACCAGACCCAGGATCACCATCGGACGTCGCCCGTACCTGTCGGACAACCACCCGGCCGCGGAGACCACCGAGGCGGTCCCCACCGCGAACGACGCCAGCGCGGTGCCGGCGATACCGGCGCCGGCATCGAAGTTGGCCGCGGCGAACAGCGGGACGATGGCGACCCGCACACCGAACGAGGTCCACCCGTTGACGAAGCTGGAGATCAGCGCGGCGCGGTACCCGCTGTGCCGTAGCGCCTCGGCGACCGGGAGGGGTTCCTGCTCGGGGGACCCGTCGTCGGGTGAGGGCCGTCGGCCCCCGCGGAGGAAGACCGCCACCACGCCGGTCGCCACCAGCAGCGTGCCGGCGTAGACGAAGAACGGGATGCGCATGCCGAAGCCCGCCAACAATCCGCCCAGAACCGGACCGCCGATATTGCCGATGAGGAACGCGGTCGCGTACAGGCCGGCGATCCGTCCCCGGGCGCCGGGCGGGGACAATCTGGTGAGCAGGGCCATCGCGGAGATCGTGAACATCGTCGACCCGAGACCGCCGAGACCGCGGAAGACCAGGAGCTGCCAGTAGTTCTGCGCCAGCCCGGTCGCCAACGTGGAGACCACCACGATGAGGAGACCGGACATGTAGACCCACCGCTCGCCGAGTTTGTCGACGAGGAACCCACCGGCCGGCGCGAACACCAACCTGAAGAACGCGAATGCGCTGACGATGACCGACGCCGCCGTGACCGACACGTCGAAGCTGCGGGCGAACTGCGGCAGCACCGGGGCGACCAGACCGTAGCCGATCGCCACGGCGAACGCGGCCGCGACGAGGACCCAGACGTCCGCGGGCAGGCGGGTCCGCGCAGACGGCGTCGGATGTCCGGTGAGCGCGCCCCTCACGCGGATCGGAGCACTCGGGCGAGCACGTCGGCACCGAAATGCAGTGCGTCCACCGGTACCCGCTCGTCCACGGCGTGGAAATGGCCGAAGACGTCGAACTCGTCGGGCACGCGCAGTGGGACGAACCCGTAGCCGTCGATCCCGAGCGGGGCCAGATGCTTGTTGTCCGTGCTGGCGGGCAACAGGTACGGCACGACCATGGCATCGGGGTCGGATTGCCTGACGGCCTCGCGGATCACCTCCACGAACGGGGCGTCGGCCGGTGCGGCGATCGGTGGTTCCCAGATCCACTCGACCGTCACGTCGGGGCCGAGCTCCTGCTCGATCTCGGCACGGAACGTGTCCTCACCTCCGGGGAGTACTCTGCAGTCGATCTCCGCGCGTGCCTCGGTGGGGATGACGTTGGTCTTGTACCCGGCGGACAGGACCGTCGGTGAGGCGGTGTGGGACAGCGAGGCGGAGACGAGGGGCCCGAAGTGCCCGAGGACCTCGAGCCGATCCGGCAGTTCGGCGACCTCGCCGCTTCCTCCGGCCAGCCGACCGACCGCCGCGGCCAGCGCGGTGTTTGCCTCGGTCGGCTGCACCGGAAAGTCGAGATCGGCCACGCGATGAACCGCCCCGGCGATCGCGGCGACGGCGTTGTCCCCGGTCGGGCGGGACGCGTGTGCGGCGGTCCCGTGTGCGGTCACCGTGGCCCAGGCGACGCCCTTCTCGGCGACGGCGATCGGGTAGAGGCGGCGGCCGTCGACCGGTACCGACCAGCCCCCGACCTCGCTGAGCGCCTGGGTCATGCCGTCGAAGATCTCGGGCCGCTCCCGGACCACCCACTTGGCACCCATGATCCCCGCGGCCTCCTCATCCGCGAAGAACGCGAGCAGCAGCGGCCGCCGGGGCAGGATCCCCTCCCGGCGGTAGTGGCGGACCACCGCGAGCATCATGCCGATCATGTTCTTCATGTCGACGGTGCCTCGTCCGTAGAGCCAGCCGTCGCGGATCTCACCGGCGAACGGCGGGACGGTCCAGTCCTCGGCGACTGCGGGGACGACGTCGACGTGTCCGTGCACGACCAGTCCGCCCGCGTCCGGGTCGGCTCCCTCGACCCGGGCGAACAGGCTCCCTCGTCCGGGAACAGACTCCACGAGTTCGCTGGAGATGCCGACCTCGTCGAGGTACTCGGCGATCCGGCGGCACACCCTCGTCTCGCCGTCGCCGATCGTCGCGGGGTCACCGGTGTTGGTCGAGTCGATCGACACGAGGTCCGCCGTGATCGCGACGGCCTCGGCATGCATCCGCTCCCGCGCCTGCCCGGACATCTGCTGGGCGTCGGTCATCCGAAACACTTCCCTTCACCACGGTAGGTGGGCCAGCGATCCACCACGACGGGCCCGTCAGCAGTCTCGTCCACCACGTGGAGAGTGTCGAACCGCTCGCACAGTTCCCCCGCCTTCGCGTGACGCCACCATGCGCTCTCGCCGATGGCCACCTGCCCCCGCACGGGCGTCTGGACCTCTCCGGCCCCCTCCCGACCGAGGTATCGCAACCCCGCCGGGGCGGCGGGCACCGGGAGCCGGTCGCGCCCCGGGACGCCGGACGCGACGTATCCCCCGTACAGGAACGTGGTGAGACCACGGGCCGGCGTCCGCACGGCGGGCAGTGCGAACAGCAGCGCCGGCCGCGGGGTGAAGGTCCGATAGGCGTCGAACAGCCCCGGCACGTACAGTCCCGATCCCGCGGTGACCTCGGTGACGGCGGGCGCTCCGGCGCTCTCGGCGACGGACCCGGATCCCCCGGAGTTGATGATCTCCGGCGGTGTCCCGGTGATCGACTCGATCGTGGACGCCACCGCCGGTCGCACATCCCGCAGCCGCCGCATCGAGAGCCGTTTGACGACGCCGATCCCCGGCACGTCATCGGGCACCCCGGCCACCTGCGCCTCGTAGAACATCGCGCCCACCACGCGGAAGCCGGTGGCGACGGCCCGCCGTACCAGCGGCTCGACGTCGTCCGGTCCGCGTAGCGGGGAGCGGCGCACGCCCAGGTGGACGGACCCCAGCCGGAGGGAGCAGTCGACGTCGATGCACACCCGCGCCCCGGACGCCCCCGCCTCCCGTGCGATCTCCAGCTGGCGCGGATGGTCGATCATGAGTGTCACGCAGTCCAGCGCCTGCGGATCTGCTCCGAGGCGTCCCAGGGCCGAGCGGTCGACGGTGGGGTACCCCATCAGGACGTCGTCGCACCCCGACTCCACCAACCACAACGCCTCGTCCAGCGAGTAGGCCATGATCCCGCGGACGGAGTCGTCGCCGCGCAGCCGGTCGCCGAGCACCTCCCGCAGCACGCCTCGGGATCTCACGGACTTGCTCGCCACCCGGATCCTGGTGCCCCCTGCCCGGCGGCGTAGGTCGTCCACGTTCGCCCGCAGACTCGGCAGGTGCAGAGCGGCGAGGGGCGCGTCGAGGCCCGCGGTCGCGACCCGGAGCGAGTCGACGACCACGGGGAGGCCGTCCGCCTCCCTGCTAGGCACCGTCGACCGGTCGCGCGTCCCGTACGACGAGGTCGACCGCCCGGTGGAGGAGGTCGTTGGCCTCGTCGTCGTTCCGGTAGATCTGCCACCGCAGGCTGATGCCGGTGATGATCGACAGGACGACGCGCACCATGTCGTCGAGGCCCATCGCCCACTGCACGTCGGCGGACTGCGCCGTGCGCTCGAGCACCGAACGCACTATTGCCTCGTTGGATTCCTGCTGGTCGCGGGCCAGGCCGACTTCGGGCAGCCCGTGGGTCCTCAACGAGTACGACACGATCTCGTAGGTGAGGAGCTGCCGGTCGGGCGATGCGGAGATCACCGCCCAGATCAGGTCGATCGCCTCGTACAGCCGTCGCCGCAGGCCCTCGGTGCCCCGGATCCCGGAATCGAAGTCAACGCTCACGAAGGCCCGGGCGGCCTGGTGGACCTCCGAGTTGACGGCGCCGATGACCTCGCGGAGAAGCTCTTCCTTATCCGTGTAGCAGTAGTGGACGACCCCCAGCGACACGCCCGCCCGTTCGGCCACGCCGCGGACGGTCACCGCACCCAGTCCGTCGTGTTCGGCGATCTCAAGGGCGGCCTGGAGGAGCTGCGCCCGGCGCTGATCGGCAGGAAGTCGTCTGGTCACGCGTCCATGGTACGACGACGACGTGGACGTGCACACCGTTCACCGCACCCGCTCCCCCGGCGTGCCGGGCGTCCGCCCCCACTCCGGGTCGATGGTCCAGGACCGCCTCCCGCCCCGCCTCGCGCGGGTACCCTCTCCTGCCATGACGACCTCGGTGGCCCCCTGGCAGAACTGGGCCGGCAATGTCCTGGCCTCTCCCTCGGGCCGGTCGCTCCCGACGACCGTTGCCGAGGTGAGCGACGTTGTCACGCGGGCGGCCGAGCGCGGAACCAGGGTCAAGTGTGTCGGCGCGGGCCATTCCTTCACGCCGGCGGCCGCGACGGACGGCGTGCTCGTGTCGTTGGACGACCTCGCCGGTGTGGAATCGATCGTGCCGACCCGTGGTGCTGACGGTCGCGTCGACGGCGCGGACGTGACCGTCTGGGCGGGTACCCGGCTGCACCGACTGGGACCGCTGCTGTGGGAGCTCGGTCTGGCACAGCCGAACCTCGGGGACTTCGCCGAACAGTCCCTCGCCGGGGCGGTGTCGACCGGGACCCACGGCACGGGATGTGCGGCACCGGGCCTGCCCGCCACGGTCGTCGGGCTCCAGATCGTGACCGCCGACGGTTCCGTTCTCACCTGTTCCCGCGAATCCGACCCCGAGGTGTTCGAGGCGGCCCGCCTCGGGATCGGCGCACTGGGGATCATCACCAAGATGACGGTCCGATGCGTCCCGGCCTTCGCATTGCGGGCCGAGGAGCGTCCGTGGACCCTGACCGCCGCACTGGCGGACCTGGAGGGTTTCGCACGTTCCGCGGACCACGCCGAGTTCTTCTGGTTCCCCCACACCGACGCGATCAACGTCAAACGCAACACCCGGTTGCCCGGGGACGCCGAGCTGCACCCGGTGGGACGCATCCGGGGTCTGATCGGCGACGAACTCCTCTCCAACGAGGTCTTCGACGTGGTGTGCCGGGCCGCGACCCGACGTCCGGCGCTGACCCCCCGGCTCAACCGGGTCGCCTCACGGGCTCTGTCCGCACGGGACTTCACCGACCGGAGCTACCGGGTCTTCGCCTCCCCGCGGCGGGTCCGCTTCCGGGAGATGGAGTACGCCGTGCCCGTCGCGGCGGCGGCCGGGGTGTTGCGCGACCTCCGCGACACCATCGACCGCTCCGGCATCGTCACCCCGTTCCCCGTGGAGGTGCGGTTCGCCGCCGCCGACGACGTGTGGATGTCCACGGCGTACGGGCGCGAGGTCTGCTACATCGCCGTGCACCAGTACCACCTGATGGATCACACCGAACTGTTCCGTCTCGCGGAAGGGATCTTCCTCGCCGCCGGCGGGCGACCGCACTGGGGAAAGATGCACACCCGCACCGCGGAGGACCTGTCCGCCATGGTGGACCGCTTCGACGACTTCGTGTCCGTCCGTGACCGTCTCGACCCGGAGCGTGTCTTCGGCAACGACTACACCGAGCGTGTGCTGCCCTGAGCCACCACCCCGCGCGCCTTACGTACGGTAGAGGTTCGAGCCCGGCCCGCCCCCGCGCCGCCTTGACCTCCAGGAGTGCCCAGTGCCCGATCGAGTGCCCGCTGAATCCGACGTCTCCGGCCCGGCCGCGGGGGTGATCACTGCCGCCCTGCGCCGGGCGATCCGGAGCCAGACCGGTGCCGCCCGCGCCTACGTACGCACACTCCGGGCCCATCACCCGGACGAGAGCCCGGCCCGGATCCGCGAGCGTCTCGACGCGCGGTTCCTGAACACCGTCACCGCGTCCGGTGCGGCCGTGGGTGCCACGGCCGCGGTGCCGGGTCTCGGAACCATCGTCGCCTTCGGCGCGATCGGCGCGGAGTCGCTGGTGTTCCTCGAGGCCGCCGCGTTCTACACGCTCGCCGTGGCCGAGGTCCACGGCGTGGACGTCCGCCACGACGAGCACGAGGAACTGCTGGTCATGACAGTCATGTTGGGTGCGTCCGGCACCGCCATCCTGGCCAACGCGGTCAGCTCGTCGGGAGGGGCGGCCACGGGCGGCTCGTTGGCCGGCCGTGCACTCCGGGTACCCGGGCTGAAGGAGATCAACCGTCGGATGATGACCCGCTTCGTCAGGAAGTTCGCCGTGAAGCGGGCAGGGCTCGCCGTGGGCAAACTGGCACCCGCGGGGCTCGGCGCCGCTGTGGGTGGATGGGGCAACCGGAAGCTGGGGCGGACGGTCGTGGAGACCGCTGATGCCGCGTTCGGCACGCCACCGGACTCGTGGCCCGCCACGTGAACCGGCCGTGACGGGCCGGGGGCATCCCCCTGTCAGGTGAGATCGGAGAGCCCGGCACGGGCAGAAGGTCTAGCCTGGATCTATTGACGTGTGAAACCCACCACAGAACCAGAGAGGCACCAAGAGATCGTGAGCAACAACGTCTCACAGTTCGGACAGAACCAGTGGCTCGTAGACGAGATGTACGAGCGGTTCGCCAAGGACCCGTCCTCCGTGGACAAGTCCTGGCACGAGTTCTTCGACGCCAACCCGGAGGCCGCCTCCTCCTCCGGTGGTGACTCGACCAACGGCACCTCCCCCGGCAGCTCGGGCGGAAAATCCGGCAAGAGCAGTCGGCCCCGATCGGGAGGTGGGAGCAGTGGGGAATCGGTCACATCAGACAAGAAACCGTCCGAGATCACCGTCGACGATTCCACCCCCGAGGCGTCCGCCAAGGACATCGCGGCGAAGCCCGCTGCCGACGCCTCGCCCAAGCGCAAGGCCCGCGGGGAGGGGGTGCCCGCCCCGGAGCACAAGTCGGAGACTCGGAAGAAGTCCGACACCGCGGCGACGAAGAAGCCGTCACGCCCCGAGTACGAGCCCCCCGCGGAGCAGGAGAGCAAGGTCATCCGGGGCGCGGCCAACGCGATCGTCAAGAACATGAACGCGTCGCTGTCCCTCCCCACCGCGACCTCGGTCCGCGCGGTCCCGGCGAAACTGATGGTCGACAACCGGGTGGTCATCAACAACCACCTCAAGCGCACCCACGGCGGGAAGATCTCGTTCACCCACCTCATCGGGTACGCCATGGTCCAGGCCGTCAAGGCCTACCCGAACCTGAACAACCACTACGAGGAGGTCGACGGCAAGCCGAACGTCGTCACCCCGAACGGGATCAACCTCGGTCTGGCGATCGACATGAAGACCAAGGCCGGCCGGTCCCTGGTCGTGGCCGCGATCCGCAACTGCGAGAAGCTCGACTTCCGCGGATTCCTCGACGCCTATGAGGACATCGTCGCCCGCGCCCGCGAGGGCAAGCTGACGATGGACGACTTCTCCGGCGTCACGATCTCGCTGACGAACCCCGGCGGAATCGGCACGGTGCACTCGGTCCCGCGCCTCACCGTGGGCCAGGGCGCCATTCTCGGCGTGGGCGCGATGGAGTACCCCGCCGAGTTCCAGGGCGCGAGTGACGAGCAGTTGGCCAACAACGCCATCGGCAAGATCACCACCCTCACCTCCACGTACGATCACCGGATCATCCAGGGCGCCGAATCCGGCGAGTTCCTGCGTGAGATCCACCGTCTGCTGATCGCGGACGAGTTCTACGACGAGATCTTCGACGTCCTCGGCATCCCCTACGAGCCGGTCCGGTGGCGTCAGGACATCACCGACCCGCGGGTGGACAAGGACGCACGCGTCCTCGAGCTGATCGCCGCCTACCGCGACCGCGGCCACCTCATGGCCGACATCGACCCGCTCGACGGGAAGCACGCCAAGCGGCGTCGCACGTTCCACCCGGACCTCGACGTCAACTCCCACGAGCTCACCCTGTGGGACCTCGACCGCAAGTTCTCCGTCGGCGGTTTCGTCGGCAAGGACAAGATGCGGTTGCGGGACGTACTGTCCGCGTTGCGTGCGGCCTACTGCCGCAAGATCGGTATCGAGTACACCCACATCCTCGAGAACGAGCAGCGCCAGTGGATCCAGGAGCGCCTCGAGGGGGTCGACGACAAGCCGACCGTCGCCGAGCAGAAGTACATCCTGTCCAAGGTGAACGCCGCGGAGGCCTTCGAGACGTTCCTGCAGACCAAGTATGTCGGCCAGAAGCGCTTCTCCCTCGAGGGCGCCGAGTCCGTCATCCCGATGATGGACGCGGTGATCGACGAGGCCGCCGAGTTCGGCCTCGACGAGGTCGTGATCGGCATGCCCCACCGCGGGCGGCTCAACGTGCTCGCCAACATCGTGGGCAAGCCCTACCGGCAGATCTTCACCGAGTTCGAGGGCAACATGGACCCCTCCGCCGCGCACGGGTCGGGTGACGTCAAGTACCACCTCGGGGCCGAGGGCATCCAGTACCAGATGTTCGGCGAGAACGAGATCAAGGTGTCGCTCACCGCCAACCCGTCGCACCTCGAGGCCGTCGATCCGGTCCTGGAGGGAATCGTCCGCGCCAAGCAGGACCTCATCGAGGATCCGGAATGGCGCTCCGAGTACCCGGTCGTGCCGCTCATGCTGCACGGTGACGCGGCATTCGCCGGACAGGGAGTGGTCGCGGAGACCCTGAACCTCTCTCAGATCGACGGTTACCGCACCGGCGGCACGATCCACATCGTCGTCAACAACCAGATCGGGTTCACCACGGCGCCCGAGGCCGGGCGCTCCAGCCAGTACTCCACGGACGTCGCCAAGATGATCGGCTCGCCGATCTTCCACGTGAACGGTGACGATCCCGAGGCATGCGTGCGGGTCGCCCGGCTGGCGATGGACTTCCGCCAGCAGTTCAAGAAGGACGTCGTGATCGACCTCGTCTGCTACCGCCGCCGCGGTCACAACGAGGCCGACGACCCGTCGATGACGCAACCGCGGATGTACGAGGTCATCGACGACAAGAAGAGCGTCCGCCAGTCCTACACCGAGGATCTGGTCGGTCGCGGCGACATCACCGAGAAGGAGGCGGAGAACGCTCTCCGCGACTTCCAGGGGCAGCTCGAGCGGGTCTTCAACGAGGTCCGCGAGCTCGAGAAGCACCCGGTGAAGGCATCCGAGTCGATCCTGCCCAACCAGCCGCTGCCCAAGCGCCTGGTGACGGCGGTGGACGAGTCGGTCATCCACGCCATCGGCGACGCCTTCGGCAACCTGCCCGCGGACTTCCACATCCACTCGCGGGTGAAGCCGGTCTACGAGGCGCGCCAGAAGATGGCCTACAACGGCAACATCGACTGGGCGTTCGCCGAGCTGCTGGCGATCGGTTCCCTCGTCCTGGAGGGCCGGACCGTGCGTCTCGCAGGTCAGGACTCGCAACGCGGAACCTTCACGCAACGCCACGCCGTGGTGGTCGACAAGACCACGTCGGAGCCCTACTCGCCCCTGCAGAACCTCGAGGACGCCGAGGGCCGCTTCGAGGTGTGGAACTCCGCACTCACCGAGTACGCGGGCGTCGGATTCGAGTACGGCTACTCGGTCGGGGACCCGGAGGCCCTCGTGCTGTGGGAGGCGCAGTTCGGTGACTTCGTCAACGGCGCGCAGACCATCATCGACGAGTACATCTCCTCCGGCGAGGCCAAGTGGGGTCAGAAGTCCTCCGTCACCCTTCTCCTGCCGCACGGGCACGAGGGGATGGGCCCGGACCACACGTCCGGTCGCATCGAGCGGTTCCTCCAGCTGTGTGCCGAGGGCTCGATGACCGTCGCGCAGCCGTCGACCCCGGCGAACTACTTCCACCTCATGCGTCGTCATGCCACCGACGGCATCAAGCGGCCGCAGGTGGTCTTCACGCCGAAGTCGATGCTGCGGAACAAGAAGGCCGTCAGCGCGATCTCGGACTTCACCAACGGCAAGTTCCGTTCGGTTCTCGACGACCCGACGTTCGCCGACGGTTCGAAGGACCCGGGCAAGGTCAAGACCATGCTGCTGGTGTCCGGCAAGCTCTACTACGAGCTCGCCGCCCGCCAGGAGAAGGAGGGCCGCGACGACATCGCGATCGTCCGGGTCGAACAGATCCACCCGGTGCCGCACCGCCGCCTGCGCGAGGCGTTGGACCACTACCCGAACCTCACCGAGGTCCGGTGGGTGCAGGAGGAGCCGGCGAACCAGGGAGCGTGGAGCTTCCTCGCCCTGGAGCTGCCCGAGCGCATCGAGGACTTCCCGCCCCTCAAGCGGGTCTCGCGTCGCCCGATGGCCGCGACCTCGACGGGTCTGAGCAAGGTCCACGCCGTCGAGCAGAAGGCGCTGGTGGACCAGGCGTTCGAGTGACCGCCGAATCGGAGGACTGCGGACCTCGAGTGACCGCGTAGGAGGAAGGGCCCGACCACCAGGTCGGGCCCTTCCTCGTGTTCCACCCCTCGCGGAGGTCAGTAACCGTGCTCGTCCAACCAGTAGTTCGCCAACGCGACGGGGGTCGCGGAACCGAATTCGACCCCCAGCAGGAGCTCGCGGACATCCTCGGTGGTCAGCTCCCCGCTGATGCGGTTCACCAGGGCGAGCTGATCCTCCGAGAGCGAGCCCTTGCGGAACACGGGCACGAGGTGCTGGGCGAGGACGGCGTCCTCGTCGTCGTCCAACGCGACGATGTCCTCCGGATGGAGGACGGGGTCGGCCGACTGGACCAGACCAACCCCGATCTCCCCCTCCCGCAGGGCGTCGAACACCGCGCGGGGGTTGGGCCCCAGCGCCACGCGACGGCCGAAACCGCAGTCGTAGGTGGTACCGACGGATGTGGCGAGCTCCCGATCCGCGAGCGCCTCCTCGCGTGCGCCGAGGGTGAACTCACCGCACCTCCCGGCCAGGTCGGACATCGTCCGCAGGCCTCGCGATTCCGAGATGTGCCGGGTGACCGCGTACACGGGGGCGTCCTCGGCGGGCGCAGGATCCGCCGCGGTCACGCCCTCCGGGAGGGCGGCCATCATGGCGGTGTACACCTCATCGGCCTCGACCTGGGTGGAGTTCTCGTCGAAGGTCCGGAGCAACTCACCGGTGAACCCGATCGTGAACGTCGCCTCCCCGGTCACCACGGATTCCACGACCTCGTCCTGGGTCCCGGCCTGCGGGCGGGCGGTCACCCGCGACCCCGACCGCACCAGGGCGTTGCCGTAGATATGACCGACGATCTCGACCTCGCCGAAGGATGCGGTCTCGACGACCACCACCGGATCGTCCCGGTGCGCGGGAACGATCGACGACTGCGCCTGGCAGCCGGACAGTGCCATCGCGCCAACCCCCGCGAGCACCATCGCGCACCGCCCCGCCCGATCCCCCGTCCGCAGCATCCGACCACGCCCTTCCTCACCCCGGCCGCGCCGGTCGGCGCGGATCACCTCGAGGGACAGTCTCCCAGCCACGCCCGCCGGTCGTCACTCCGAGGGCCCGCACGGCGGATATTGTCAGGCGAGACGAGGAAAGGGGACCGGGTGCCCGCGATCCCACCACGACGGCCGTCGACAATCCGAGCAGATGCCACGCCACGAGGCCCGGCCGGGTCGGCGCACCACGCGACCGTGGACTGCGTCGTCTACATCGACGGTGTCGGTGAACGCGGCCGGGTCCCGCACCGGGAGGCGATCCGCCGCGTGCGCGACAGCGGTCGAGGCTTCGTCTGGATCAGCCTCGACGCCCCGGGGCACGACCAGATGGAGGCGCTGTCCCGGGACCTGGGGCTGCACGAGCTCATCACCGAGGACGCGACCAGTGGCCGGCAGCGTCCCAAGTTGGAGGCCTACGACGACGCTCTCGTGCTCAACATGTCGACCGTGCGGTACCTGGCCCACGAGACGGTCACGCAGGTCAGCGACATCGTGTCCACCGGCGAGCTGATGGTGGTCCTGGGCCGGGACTTCGTGGTGACCGTCCGTCACGGGGACCAGATCACCCCCACCGACCTCGTCGGCGCGCCCGGGTACTCGCCGGAACGGTTCGCGATCGGGCCGGCGGCGGTGATGCACGCCGTGGCGGACCGTGTCGTCGACAGCTACATCGAGGCCGCTGAGGGGATGGCCGCGGACATCGACGAACTCGAGTCGGCGCTCTTCACGCCGCGCACCCGGGTGGACATCGAACAGATCTACGTCCTCAAGCGGGAGCTACTCGAACTGAAACACGTCATCGGGCCGTTGACCACGCCCCTGCGACGCCTGTCGGTCGATCATCTCGACCTCGTCCCTGCCGAGGCCCGCCACTACTTCCGCGACGTCCAGGACCACCACGCACAGGCGGCAGCGGTGGTCGCGACCCTGGACGAGCAGAGTACCTCGCTCGTCAGCGCGGCGGCGGCGATAGTCGGGGTCCAACAGAACACCGACATGCGCAAGATCTCCGCCTGGGTCGCCATCGCGGCCGTACCGACGATGATCGCGGGCGTCTACGGCATGAATTTCCGCCACATGCCGGAGCTCGAGGCGCGATACGGGTACTTCGTGGTGCTGGGGATCATGGTGGCGATGTGCGCCGGGCTCTTCCTGCTGTTTCGCCGGAACCGCTGGTTGTGATCAGCGGTTCAGCCCGGGGTTGACCGCCGAGCGCCCGGGATCGGTGACATCGATGCCTGCCTCCGCCCACGCCTCCTCCAGTTCCGCCGCGCCCTTCATCCGTACCCACGCCGCCTCCGTGTGGGTGACCGGAACGGCCCGGAACACGGTGACCGGAGAGGCGTCACCGGGCAACGGCACGTCCGGGATCTCCGGAGCCCGCAGGACGACCCCCGTGAACGACGCGCCCGGCCAGAGCGGCTCGCCCAGGTCGATCAGTGCTCCCTCCGACAGGACGAGGCCCTCCACCGCGGGTGCGGCCGCGAGCACCGCCAGCGCGCGGACCAGACCGTCCACCCCGCCACGCAGGATCAGACTCAGCTCCGCCCGCGGCGCGGTGGGGTCGGGAACGAGGGCCGAGGGGTCCCCCATCGGTTCGGCTGAGCACCCCAGCGAGACATACCGCACCACGCCGGACTCGATGTCCACGAACCGCAGGATCCTGATCGGTGACGCGCCGAGGAACGTCACCGACGCCTCCTGGGGCTCCGGGCCGTGGTGCTCGATCAGATGCGCCCGCACCGCGGAGAGCACGTCCGAGGAGCTCGTCGGACCGCCGGGCAGCACTACTTCAGCCCGAGGCGGGCGAGCTCGTCGCGCACCCGTTCCGCGTTGGCGGGCTCGCACAGGACGTCGTACCGTCCCGCGACGAGCTGCGAGGTGGACGCGAAGTCACGCTTGCCGCGGGTGGCCGCGTAGGACAGCGAGGCCGAGACGACACCGAACACCGACCCGCCCACCAGGCCCGTCAGGACGACTCCCCACATGGGCTGCGTGAAGATGCCGAGCAACAGGCCGATGAACAGCCCGAGCCAGGCGCCGGTGGCCAGGCCACCGAGCAGGACCTTGGGCCATGTGAGCCGGCCGGTCACCCGCTCGACCTGCATCAGGTCCACTCCCACGATCGTGACCTCGTGGACGGGGAACTCCTCGTCCGCGAGATGGTCGACCGCGGCCTGGGCCTGCGCGTAGGTGGGGTACGACCCGACCACCCAACCGGTCGGCGGCGTGGGCAGGCCCGGGGTCTGTCCACCCCGGGTCCTACCGCCTGCCGGATTCACGGGAGAGCTCATGATGTCCGTCCTTCCGGGTCCGTTCCTGCACCGGCCTGATCCGTCACGGTCATCCCGCCCGCACGACCCCGCGCGGACACGACCAGCGCCATCTTACGACTGGCCTCGTCGAGCATCTCGTCGCCGAACATCACCGCACCGCGAGCACCTCCCTCGACGGACGTCGACCGCGCGTAGGCCTCGAGGATGGCCTCGGCCTGGTCGAACTCCTCCTGGCGGGGGCTGAACACCTCGTTGCCCGCGTCGACCTGCGCCGGGTGCAACACCCACTTGCCGTCGAAGCCGAGTGCTGCGGTGCGGGCGGCCGCCCGGCGGAACCCCTCCACGTCCCGCACCTTGAGGAAGGGCCCGTCGATCGCCTGGAGGCCGTGGGCGCGGGCGGCGACGAGGATGGTCATGAGTACGTGGTGGTAGGCGTCACCCGGGGCGTAACCCTCCGGTTGCTCCCCGACCGTGAGGGTGCGCATCCCGACGGAGGCCATGAAATCGGCCGGACCGAACACCAGCGTCAGGACACGGGGACTGGCCGTGGCGATCTGATCGATATTGGTCAACCCCAGGGCGTCCTCGATCTGGGGTTCGATGCCGATGTGCCCGACCGGTAGTCCCGCCGCCTTCTCGACCTGGGTCAGCACCAGGTCGAGGGCGACGACCTCCGCCGCGGAGCGCGCCTTCGGCAGCAACAGTGCGTCGACGCGGGCACCCGCGCGACCGACTATCTCGGTGACGTCCCGCACCGTGTACTCGGTGTCCCACGCGTTGACGCGCACCACGACCGTGGGCGCGGCGAAGTCCCCGCCGTTCAGGGCGGCCACCACGTTCTGGCGGGCCTCCTCCTTGGCGGGACCCGCCACCGCGTCCTCGAGATCCAGGAAGACCTCGTCCACCGGCAGTCCCCTGGCCTTGTCGATCATCTTGACACTGCTGCCGGGCACGGCCAGTACCGTGCGCCGGGGACGGGCACGGAGTTCGGAGAGCGCCGCGGCGGCGTCCTCCGATGGCGCGGGTGTCGCGTGGGGGGCTGCGGTCATCGTGAGTGGCACTCCCTTACGTCCGGTATGGCGGGCGGGCGCCGCCCGTGGGTGACTAGCCTGGTCGACATGGCGAACCTCAACAAGGCCTTCGTCGCCAGGCTAGCCGGACTCCCGGTGATCGGCCCTGACGGGGACGACATCGGACGGATCCGGGACGTCGTGGTGACGATGCGGTCGCGGCACAAGCCCCCCCGGGTGATCGGACTCGTGGTCGAGCTGCCCACGCGTCGCAGGATATTCGTGCCGATGCTCAGGGTCGCCTCGATCGACCCCCGGTCCGTCTCCCTGGTCTCGGGAACCATCAATCTGCACCGGTTCCAGTCCCGACCCGGGGAGAACCTCGTGCTGGGAGCGTTGGTCGACTCCGTGATCGGAGTCGAGCGGGACCAGGTCGGTTCGGAGAAGTCGGGCGGCGACCAGAAGGACATCCGTTACCAGGTGGTCGACGTGGAGATCGAGCGTCAGCGTTCGAGGGACTGGCTCGTCTCCCGACTCGCCGTACGCGCACGACGCGGGCGCGCCTCGCTCGGCCGCCGCGGCGAGGTGTCGATCCACCCGTGGAGCCGAATCCGGGGCCTCGACGACGACGCGATCGGCACCCCGGAACACAGTGCCGAGAGCCTGGTCGAGCACTATGCCGACATGCGCCCGGCCGACGTCGCGAACGCCCTGCGGGAACTGCCGGAGGTCCGTCGGCTGGAGGTCGCCAGGACACTGGACGACGAGCGATTGGCCGACATCCTCCAGGAGCTGCCCCACGACGAGCAGACCGAGATCGTCACCCGGCTCGAGCTGGAGCGGGCGGCGGACGTGCTCGAGGCGATGGACCCCGACGACGTGGCCGATCTGCTCGGTGAGTTGCCGGAGCAGGACGCCGAGTCATTCCTGGAACGCATGAACCCCGAGGACTCGGCTCCCGTCCGGCGTCTGCTCACGTTCGACGCGGACACCGCGGGCGGGCTCATGACCCCCGAGCCGATCATCCTGTCTCCGCAGACGACGGTGGCCGAGGCCCTCGCCCACTGCCGCAACCCCGACCTCAGCCCGGCCCTGGCCAGCCTCGTCTTCGTCGTGAGGCCCCCCACCGCGACACCGACGGGCAAGTACCTCGGATGCGTCCACATCCAGGCGCTGTTGCGGGAGCTGCCGTCGATGATGGTGGCCGAGACCGTCGACACCAGCCTGTCCACGCTGCGCCCGTCCGACTCGACGGACGCCGTGACCAGGTTCTTCGCCACCTACAATCTCGTGTGCGGGCCGGTGGTCGACGACGAGGGACACCTGCTCGGCGCGGTGGCGGTCGACGATCTGCTGGACCATGTGCTCCCGGACGACTGGCGGGACATGGACCTGCACGACGACAGGGAGGCGACCCGATGAGCGAGCCCACCGTGCGGTCCTCGCTCTCGATGCCGGTGACCTCGCGCAGACCGAGGATCAGCTTCGACGCAGACGCGGTCGGCCGCTACAGCGAGTCCGTCGCGCGGTTCTTCGGGACCGGCACATATCTGCTGATCCAGACGATCATCGTGATCGTCTGGATCATCATCAACGTCGCGGTGGTCGCCCTGCGCTTCGACCCGTATCCCTTCATCCTGCTCAACCTCGCGTTCTCGACGCAGGCCGCCTACGCCGCTCCGCTGATCCTGCTCGCACAGAACCGGCAGGAGGACCGCGACAAGGAGTCCGTCAGGGAGGATCGCCTCCGCGCCACGCAGACCAAGGCGGACACCGAGTTCCTCGCCCGGGAACTCGCCTCGGTCCGGCTCTCCGTCGGTGAGACGGTCACCCGCGACTACCTCCGGCGGGAGCTCGACGACCTCCGTGATTCCGTCGAGCGGATCGAGACCCTCCTCTCCGGCCTCGAACCCGGGACGTGTAACGCCGATCACAACAAAACCGATTCAGACGTCAAGGGCCGGGGGTAGCCTCGGCCGGGACGGAACGTCGTGGGGCGCAGCACGTTCGCTGGGCCGACCGGGAAGTCGTAGGGGGAAGTCTTGCGCCTTTTTGCGCACAACGCCGATCGCCGGGTTCTGACCAGTGCCGCCGTTACCGCCAGCGCGATCGCTGTGCTGTCGGCCGTGGGACTGAACATGGACACCAGTCGCCCCGCGCCGCCGGACATCACTCCGCTGGCCGAGTACGCGCCCAGCACGCCGACGGTCACCGAGGCTCCCGCCACCTCCCGCACCATAGAGCCGTCCCCGGAGGAGGAACCGGCCGCCCCGGAGGACCCCGGCGCCGCCCACATCGAGCCGGCGACCATCCCGGACGGGCCGCTGGGCATCCCCGGCATCGCCCTCGACGCCTATCACCGCGCCGCGGACCGCCTCAATGCGGAGAAGCCCGCCTGCGAGATGGACTGGACTCTCCTGGCCGGTATCGGCCAGGTCGAGTCCAACCAGGGACGTGGTCGGTTCGACGTCCACGGCAACACCATCGGCCGCATCCTGGGCCCCCGCCTCGATGGGAGCCTTCCGGGAACCGCCGTCATCACCGACACGGACGGGGGCCGGTTCGACGGCGATGCGGAGTTCGACCGCGCGGTGGGCCCCGTGCAGTTCATCCCCTCGACCTGGGCCGGTCTCGGTCGCGACGCCAACGACGACGGGGTGGCCGATCCGAACAACATCTACGACGGCGCGCTGTCGGCGGCGTCCCTGCTGTGTGGGCAGGGGGGATCGATGGCCGATCCCGCCGCCCGCACCCGGGCGGTCCTGGCCTACAACAACTCGCTGGCCTATGTCGCCAACGTGAACGCCTGGGCCCACGGCTATGCGGTCAACGCCGTCCCGCTGCCGTCGGACCTGCCGGAGATCCACCAGCCCGAACCCACCATCGAACCCCCGGAGCCGCCCGAACGATGCCCCGAGGGGTGGGAGGGCGAGCCCACCGAGGCACCCGAGCCCGTTGCTCCGGGTGAGCCCGAGGCCCCGGTGCCCGGTTGCACGGAGGTCGAGTCCCCGACGACTCCGGCCCCGCCCGCGCCCAGCGCCTCGCCTTCGCCGTCGGCGACGCCGACTCCGACGCCGTCGCCCGAACGCCCGGCGCCTCCGGCGGTGGCGCCCCCGGCTCCGGCGCTACCGGGTTTGCCCGTGATCGAGTTGCCCTGCATACCTCCGTTCTGCGTGCCGCCGCCTGCCTGAATCGTCACCCGGTGCCGTGACGCCTAGACTCGGGGCATCATGAGTGCACCCAGCGAAGAACTGATCCGGGCCGCCCTGGCGAAGGTCGACGACCCGGAGATCCGGAAGCCGCTCACGGAGCTCGGCATGGTCAAGGGTGTCGAGGTGGACCCCGCCACCGGCCGGGTCGACATCGGCATCTACCTGACCGTCGCCACCTGTCCGATGCGGGACACCATCACCGACCGCGTCCGCACGGCGGTGGCCGACGTCCCGGGCGTCGGCGAGATCGCTGTCGAGCTCGACGTGATGAGCGACGAGCAGCGCACCGAACTGCGCAAGCATCTGCGCGGGGATGCCGCGGAGCCCGTCATCCCGTTCGCCCAGCCCGGCAACCTGACCCGCGTCTACGCGGTCGCCTCGGGCAAGGGAGGGGTCGGCAAGTCCACCGCGACGGTCAACCTCGCCACGGCCCTCGCCTCGCGGGGGCTCTCCGTGGGTGTACTGGACGCCGACATCTACGGCCACTCGATCCCTCGGATGCTGGGGACCGACGCGCGGCCGACCCAGGTGGAGCAGATGATCCTGCCGCCCGTCGCGCACGACGTGAAGGTCATCTCGATCGCACAGTTCACGAAGGGCAACACCCCGGTTGTGTGGCGCGGGCCCATGCTCCACCGGGCGTTGCAGCAGTTCCTCGCGGACGTCTACTGGGGTGATCTCGACGTCCTGCTGATGGACCTGCCCCCCGGCACGGGCGATGTGGCGATCTCGATCGCGCAGCTCATCCCCTCCGCGGAGATCCTCGTGGTCACCACGCCCCAGCAGGCTGCCGCAGAGGTGGCCGAGCGGGCCGGATCGATCGCGCTGCAGACCCGTCAGCGCATCGCGGGTGTCATCGAGAACATGTCATGGCTCGAGCTGCCCGACGGCACCAGGATGGATGTCTTCGGCACCGGCGGCGGTGCCGAGGTGGCGGCCAATCTGTCCCGCTCGGTCGGTGCACCCGTCACGTTGCTCGGTCAGGTCCCCCTGGAGCAGGCCGTGCGCGAGCACGGGGACGAGGGCACGCCCATCGTCCTCGCCGAGCCGGATTCGCCGTCCGGGCGCGCATACCGCGAGATCGCGGACGGTCTGGCCGTGCGCCCCCGGGGCCTGGCGGGGATGAACCTCGGGATCGACACCACCCGGCACCTCTGACGGACGGCGACGGCCGGGGGCTCAGCCCCCGGCCGTTCGTGCCGTCTGTCCGCCGCGGGTCGGGCCGGACGCGCGCCGGGCCGGTCGTGAGGGCGGGTCAGGTGGCGTCGCTGTCCCACACGGGTCCCGATGACGGGGGCGGCGGCGCCGGGGTGTCCCGGACGGGTGCGGTGCCGGCGGTCCGCGGCGCCGTCGACCGGCGGGGGTCGGCGGAGGCCGTTCCCGCGGAACCCGCCCCGCCGGCGACCGCGGGAGCGCCCGCCGGCGCAGCGGCTCCGAAGTCCCCGGAGAACAGGGAGTCGTCACCGTCCAGGAGATGCTTGGTGACCATCGCGCGCGGACTCAGCCCACGCAGGTCGTTGAGCTGCTTGAGGGGCTCCCGGAACTCCTCGAACTCGGTCCCGTAGTCGTCCCTGAGCTGCTGCTGGGCGTTGCTGGCGAACTCACGGACCTTGCGGATCGCCGAGGCCAGCCAACGGGCGGCCTCGGGTAGGCGCTCGGGCCCCAGGACCACCAACGCCACCACGCCGAGCACCAGGAGCTCGGACCACCCCACGTTTGTGAACATCGCAGCCAGGATACGTCGCCGGGCTCACCGGTGGGAACCCGAGTTGTCCGGTGCCCCCGGTCAGCCCAGCGCGGGGCGCACGGTCAGTTCGACCCGCGTTCCACCGCGGATGACCTCGACCGGGACGTCGACGCCCGCCCCGGCGCGACGGACGGCCACCACCAGTTCATCGGAGGAACGCACCTGCCGGTCACCGACCCTGGTCACGACGTCCCCTTCCCGGAGTCCGCCCTCCTCGGCGGGCGAGCCCTCACGCACGTTGACGATCTCGGCGCCCTCCACCGACCCGTTGTCCGCCTTGCGGGCGTTGACGCCCATTGTGGCGTGGCGGACCGCCCCGTCGGTCATGAGCGACGTCGCTATCTCGCGGACGTCGTTGACCGGGATGGCGAAGCCGAGACCGATGGAACCCCCGGACTGGGTGAAGATGGAGGTGTTGATACCGATGACCGCTCCGGTCCCGTCGATGAGCGGTCCCCCGGAGTTACCGGGGTTGATGGCGGCGTCCGTCTGGATCGCGTCGATCACCACGTCGCCGTCCGAGGTGGCCTCCCCGAGGGCGATCGGGCGCCGGGTCGCCGAGACGATGCCCTCGGTGACGGTCCGGGCGAGTCCGAGGGGCGAGCCGATGGCGATGACCTGCTCCCCCACCTGGACGTCGTCCGAGTCGCCCAGGGTGGCGACGGTGAGGTTCTGGACGTCGTCGACCTTGAGGACCGCGAGGTCGGTGGCGGGGTCGCGCCCCACCATCTCGGCCGAGGCCCTGGAGCCGTCGGGGAAGATGACGTCGATGTCCGCGCGGTCGGCGGCGCCGTCCATGGTGACGACGTGGTTGTTCGTCACGATGTAGCCCTGTGGGTCGATGACGATGCCGGAGCCCTCCCCCTGGGCCGACGCCGTGGACACCGAGATGTTGACGACGGCGGGTTGGACGCGCTGGGCGACCTCACCGATCGGGTTGTCGGATCGGATGACGTTCTCCGGGGCGTCGGCGATCCGGACGGTGGAAGTGGTGAGGACGCGCGCGGAGTCCGCCACGACGGCGCCGATGGCGCCCGCGACGAGGGCGACGACGGCGACGGCCGCGGTCGCGCCGGCCACGGCCTGACTGCTCAGCCGACGTTCGAACAGTGCCTCGGACAGCGAGAGCCTGGCTGCGGGGGCCGCGGCCGCGCCCGACAGGTCGACCGGCTCGTGGTCGGCAGTGGCGGGCACTGCGGGTGCGCCGTACCCGACCGGAGCGTCGGGGTCGCGCCACGGGTCCGGAGCGGGCGGCGGTGGAACCTCGGACTCGTCCTGCCACGCCGGATGCCGCTCTATACCCCGAGCGGCTCCCGGGGCCGGGGCGAAGGCCTGCTCGAGGACCGGATCGGCGTCGCCGCCGAGGAGCGGGCCGGGGTGCGCGGCGGCACCGGCACGGGACGGGTCGAATCCACCGGTGACCCCGTCTGGTCGGGCGAACCGTGCGACATCGTCCTCGCCCACCGCCGGCCGATCGATCGGGGCGGGTTCACGAAGCGGGCGGTCCGGTTCCCCGTCCCGCGCCGCGGGCCCGGCCGCGCCTGTGTCGTCCTCCACCCGGCCCACCCTAGTTGCCGCGTCGCCACAGCCGGCGAAGCAGTCTCGACCAACCGTGGGTCTCCTCGGACCCGGCCACCGGATCGGGGCCCGTCCGCGTGGCCGGATCGGGTGCGTCCTCGAGTGACCGCAGCCGTTCGAGGAGTTCGCGGGGCATCTGGATGGGGCCGGATCCGCGCAGTGCGCGGCGTGCCTCACGCTGGACCTCGACCTCCCGACGACAGTGCGGACACCGGGCCAGGTGGGCGTCGGCCCGGGACTGCCCCGAGGGCGGTAGCCGACCGTCGACATAGGCTGCCGCGGCTTCCGTGGAGAGGTGGTCGGTGGACAGGAAGCTCTCCCTGGCGCGGGGCGGGCCGGTCCTGTCGACCACTTTCCGCGCCGAGTCGAACGACAGCGTGAACTCGGGGCCGGGTCCGCGTTCGTGGAGGTGTCTGTCCACGCCCCTCCCCTTCTCCGGTCATCTCGTGGGCTCGTCCGAGTCCCCGTCGAGGGGTCAACGTCCGGCGTACCCGCAGGGTTCCCGCGCCGCCACCCGCTGTTCCCGGTACGGACGCGGGTTGTGCCGATCGCCGGAGGGATCAGTCGATGCGCTGGTGGGCGCCGGTGACCCCGGCCGCCTCGAGTTCCGCACGCAACGCGGCCCGTCCGCGGTGGATCCGGCTCCTGACGGTGCCCATCTTCACGCCCAGGATGCGTCCGACCTCCTCGTAGCTGAGGTCCTCGATGTCACTGAGGACCACGGCGGCGCGGTACTCCGGAGACAGGTTGGCCAGGGCGGTCTGCAGGACGGGGTCGAACGTCTCCTCCGAGATCACCTGCTCCGGGCTGCGTTCTCGACCGGGCACCCTTTCGGCGTCCTCGGGCAGCGCCTCGAAGCGGATGCGCCCGCGCCGGCGTGCGGAATCGAGGAACAGGTTGGTGACGATACGGTGCATCCAGCCCTCGAAGGTCCCCGGCTTGTAGCGGTCCAGCGAGCGGAACACCCTGATGAACGCCTCCTGGGTGATGTCCTCGGCGTCGTGGGCGTTCCCGCAGAGGCGATACGCCAGGCGGTAGACACGGTCACCGTGCTGCGCGACGAGCTCGGACCAGGACGGCATGTCCGTAGCCTCGCCGGTGGCGTCGAAACGAGCAGTCCCGGCCGCCTCGTCGAGGGCGACCGGTGCGATCGCCGTCCCGTGCACGGTTCGTGAGTACATGCGCTGCCGCCGCCTTCCGGCCCGGGCCTGTGGGAGCCCGCGCGGTGGTGGCCGCGCCCTCGTGGCGCGACGTGTACCCACCCTCCCCTACGGGGCTGTCCTCACGGTATACACGTACTGAGACAGCCCTGAGAGTCTGATACCGATCCGATCACCGCGCGTTGGTCACCGTTGCCTCCCCGGTCGGGGATACGCTGCTCAGGTGTCCGATTCCTCTGATGTCCCCGCCACCGATCGCTCCGGTCTCGACGGGATGGCGCAACGCAGCGCCGCCCTTGTCGACGACTCGCTCTACGCCTCCGCACGGGCCGAGGCCGAGGAACTCGGGGCCGCCTCGCCGGACGCCCTGACCGCGGACGCGATCCGCCTGGTGGCCCGCTTGAACGGCACCCGCGCCGCCGTGTGCATCACCCCCGCGCCGGGAGTCCCCGCTCTGGCGATCCTCGCGGCGGCCGCGCCCGGCTCCGGAGCCGTGGTCACCTGCATCACCGACGACCCGCATCACCTCGAGGCGGCGCGATCGGCCGTCCGCGGCGCGGGCCATCCCGCCTCCTCCGCCCGCTACATCGCCGCCCGGCCGCTCGAGGTGGCCGACAAACTCGCGGACGGCGCCTACGACCTCGTGGTCGCGGACGTCCCGGCACATTCGGTGCCGCGCGTGATCTCCCGATCCCACCAGCTGTTGCGCGCCGGCGGCGCGCTGGTCCTGATGGGCGAGCACGCCCCGCTGCCCGAGGACGCGGAGCTCCCCGAGCGCGCGCACGTCACGGTGCTCCCCGTGGGGACCGGCCTGACCGTGGTCACCCTCTGAGCGGTCCTCCCCTCCCGAGGGTTCACCCCCCGGGGCGCGAGGTCAGCCCTGCAGTGAGGTGGTGGTGTTCTTGGCGACGCTCACCACGCCGCCCGCGCTGACCGGGAACCGGCTGCGGTCGCGTTCGTGATCCACACCGATCAGGTCCCCGTCGCCGATGTGGCAGTTCTTGTCGACGATCGCCTTGCGGACCACGGCCCCGCGACCGATGCGGACGCCCGGCATGAGGACACTGCCCTCGACGACCGCCCCGTCCTCGACGATGACGTTGTTCGACAACACCGAGTTGCGCACGGTGGCGGCGGAGACGATCGTCCCCGAGCCGACCATGGATTCTTGGGACATGCCGCCGTTGACGAACTTCGCCGGCGGCAGGTTGTCCTGCTGGGTCCGGATGGGCCACAGGGAGTTGTAGAGGTTGAACACGGGGTGCACCGACACCAGGTCCATGTGCGCGTCGTAGAACGCGTCGATGGTGCCCACGTCGCGCCAGTACCCGGCATCACGCTCGGTCTCGCCGGGGACGTTGTTCAGGGCGAAGTCGTAGACGTAGGCCCGCTCCTGCTCGACGAGGGCCGGGATGATGTCGCCGCCCATGTCGTGGGTGGAGTCGGGCTTCTCCGCGTCCGCCTTGAGCGCCTCGATGAGGGCGTCGGTGGTGAAGATGTAGTTGCCCATGGAGGCGAAGGTCGCGTCCGGATCATCCGGCGTGCCCGGGGGGTCGGAGGGCTTCTCGACCCAGCCGCGGATCAGGTCGTCGTCGCCGGCGTCGATGCAGCCGAACGCGAACGCCTCGCTGCGCGGGACACGGATCCCCGCGACGGTCACGGCGGCGCCCGTGGAGATGTGGTGGTCCAGCATCTGCCTGGGGTCCATCCGGTACACGTGGTCCGCGCCGAACACGACGATGTGGTCCGGCTTCTCGTCGTAGACCAGGTTGAGCGACTGCAGGATCGCGTCGGCCGACCCGGTGTACCAGCGGGGGCCCAGACGTTGCTGGGCGGGGACCGGTGCGACGTACTCGCCGCCCATCCCGCGCATGTGCCACACCTGGGCGATGTGGCGGTCCAGCGAGTGGGACTTGTACTGGGTGAGGACGCAGATCTGCATGAACCCCGCGTTGACGAGGTTGCTGAGTACGAAGTCGATGAGACGGTAGGACCCCCCGAACGGCACCGCGGGTTTGGCCCGGTCCGCCGTGAGCGGGAAGAGTCGCTTGCCCTCGCCACCGGCGAGGACGATTGCTAGGACGTGCGGCTGATTCCTCACGCCCCCACCGTATCGACTCCGCCCTCACCCGGACCGGTCATCGTGCGGTTTGCCCCCGCCCAGTACCGAACCGTAACCCCGCGGTCGGGCGGTGTTCGCCGGGCACGCCTCGGGCGGGGGCCCGAGCGACTACCTTGGCCGGTGTGCGAGTAGCGATGATGACGAGGGAGTACCCGCCGGAGGTCTACGGCGGTGCCGGAGTGCACGTGACCGAACTGGTGGCCAACCTACGGCCGCTGTGCGAGGTGGACGTGCTGTGCATGGGGGCCGACCGCGACACCGCCCGCGCTTTCCGACCGGATCCCGAGTTGGGCGCGGACGCCAACCCCGCGATCCAGACTCTCTCCGCCGGGTTGCGCATGAGCGTCGCGGCCGAGGGCGCGGACCTCGTCCACTCCCACACCTGGTACACGGGGCTTGCCGGGCACCTCGCGGGGCAGCTCTACGGCATCCCGCACGTCGTGTCCGCGCATTCGCTGGAACCCAGCCGGCCGTGGAAGGCCGAGCAGCTCGGCGGCGGATACCGGGTCTCGTCGTGGTCGGAGCGCACCGCCTTCGCGGGAGCCGACGCGGTGGTCGCGGTGAGCGCCCGGATGAAGGACGAGATCCTGCGCGTCTACCCCGAGATCGACCCGGACCGCATCCACGTGATCCTCAACGGCATCGACACCTCCGTGTGGTCACCCGTCGAGACCTTCGCCGGCGAGGGCTCGGTCCTGCGCCGGAACGGGGTGGACCCGGACCGGCCGATCGTCGCGTTCGTCGGCCGGATCACCCGGCAGAAGGGCGTGCCGCATCTGGTGCGCGCCGCCCGGGACTTCCACCCTGACGCCCAGCTGGTGCTGTGTGCCGGCGCCCCGGACACCCCCGAGATCGCCGCCGAGATGGAGTCGCTGGTGGCGGACCTGCAGTCCACCCGCGACGGTGTGTTCTGGCTGCGCGACATGCTGCCGCGCGAGGAGGTCATCGAGATCCTCTCCGCCGCGACGGTCTTCGCCTGCCCGTCGGTCTACGAGCCACTGGGCATCGTCAACCTGGAGGCGATGGCGTGCGACACGGCGGTCGTGGCGTCCGATGTCGGCGGGATCCCCGAGGTGGTCGTCGACGGCGAGACGGGCACCCTCGTCCACTACGACGCATCCGCGACCGACGCATTCGAGGCCGGGCTCGCGGCTGCCGTCAACGACCTGGTGGCGGACCCGGGCAAGGCCGCCCGGATGGGACGGGCGGGCGAGGAGCGGGCCCGTACCCGGTTCTCGTGGGAGGCGATCGCCGAGCAGACCCATCGGATGTACGCCTCACTGCTGTAGAGGCCCCCCGGGCTCTACAGGCGCGCCGGCCGGCAGCGCCCGGTAGGTGTGCACCTCGATGTGCATCCGGACCGGGCGGTCCTGCGGGCCCAACCGGGCCTCGAGCCCGGACCTGTCGAGGTGGACGCCGCTCGGCCCCATGAGGGCCAGATCCACGGCCACCGGGGCGGGGACCTCGGTGAGCACGTCGACGGTACGCACCGGGCCGGGGCGGAAGTGGTCGGCGAGGTCCGCGTCCAGGCGGTCCGACTTGTCCGGGGCCGGCTCCAGCATGCCGCCGGCCGAACGCAGCGGCTCGAGATGGCCCGGCCCGGGAACGGCGACGACCAACGTGCCACCCGGCCGGAGCACCCGGGCGAACTCCGCGGGGTTCCTCGGGGCGAAGACCACCTGCACCAGATCGACGCAGTCGTCCGCGAGCGGGAGTCCGTCCCAGGTGTCCGCGACCAGCGCCGCGACGTCATCGTGGACCCTGGCGAGACGGCGCGCTGCCGCGGTGGAGATCTCCGTGCCGACCCCGAGCGCGCCGGCCGACCGCCCGGCCCCCGCCAGCGCGTCGACGACCCCGGCGAGGTAGAAGCCCGTGCCGGCGCCGGGCTCGAGCACCACCGGTCGGGCCGATCCCGAGCGGACGCCGCCGGCCCCGGGCGCGAGCGCCTCGCGGGCGACTCCGGCGAGGATCGCCACGAGGGGGTCGAACAGTCCCGAGCCGAGGACCCGGTCGCGCGCCGCGACCTGGTCCGCACCGTCGCCGGGGAAGCGCCGGCCGCGGGGACCGAAGAGGCTGAGGTGCCCCTGCCGTGCCCGGTCGAACGAATGCCCGGCAGCGCACACCACCGCCCGGTCCACGGCCTCCATACCCTGTCCGCAGACCGGGCAGCGCAACAGCGGCACGACGCGGTCGAGGGCGGCCGGCCCCGAGCCCGCAGGTGCTGACGGGGAGGAACTCACGGGCGGGGCCGGTCCGCGAGGTCGCGGAGCAACGCCATGAGCGTGCGCGTAGCGAACCCGGTGGCCACCGGCCCGACCTCGTCGATCTCCTCGGACGAGCGGGCCGGCCCGGCGATGTCGAGGTGCGCCCACGGCCGACCGTCCACGAAACCCTCGAGGAACAACGCCGCGGTGATGGCACCCGGCCCCGTGGGGGCCTGCCGACGGTCGGCGATATCGGAGCGGACTGCCGGGCGCAGATCGTCGGGGAGCGGCAGCCGCCACCATCGCTCCCCCGCCGCCGCCCCCGCCGCGGCGACCCGGTCGGCGAGGTCGTCGTCGTTCGCCATGACCGCTCCCGTGCGCATCCCCAGCGCGACCTTCATCGCACCCGTGAGGGTGGCCACGTCCACGACGACCTCCGGGTCGCATTCGGCGATGCCGTGGGCGAGCGCGTCGGCGAGGACCATCCGGCCCTCCGCGTCGGTGTTCGTGACCTCGGACGTCGTTCCGCCCACGTGCGTGACGACGTCACCCGGGCGGTAGGCGGAACCGGACAGCATGTTCTCGGCGGAGGGCACCACCACGGTCAGGTCGACGTCGGCGTACCCGGGCGACCCGTCCGAACAGAACGCCGCGGCCGCCGCCACGACCGCGGCCGAGCCCGCCATGTCCGTACGCATGAGATGCATCCCGTCGGCGGGCTTGACCGAGATCCCCCCGGTGTCGAAGGTGATGCCCTTGCCCACCAGCAGCACCCGCGGGCCCGGACCGGGGCGACGGGCCACCAGCACGCGCGGGCCGGCCGCCGAGCCCCCGCCCACCGCGAGCACGCCGCCGAACCCGCCGGAGACCAGCCCGTCTCCCTCGATGACCTCGGTCCGCATGCCCGCCGCGCCCAGCGCCTCGGCCATCCGGGCCACCAGCCACTCGGGTGTCTTCAGATCGGAGGGGGCCCCGGCGAGATCGCGCGCCATCGCCGTGGCCCGGGCGGCCTCCTCGGCCGCCGCCACCGCGCGGGCGACGATCACCTCGTCGTCGTCGCCACTGCCCGGACCGGCCGCCACCTCCACGACCAGATCGGGAACGACAGGTGCGGGGTCCGCGGCGAAGACGTCCTGGCCACGCGCACCCAGGAGGTACCCGATGACCAGATCGCCTACCCGGTCCGCCGGTAGGGCCCCGGGCACGGCCACGGTCACCGGCCCCTCCGCCCGCGAGTCCCGTAGGTGGCGGGCCAACGCGGCGCCCACCCGCCGGTGCCCCAGACCGTGATCCGCCGCCCCCGACCAGCCCGGACGGGGCGCGGAGTCGGCCAACTCGACCTCGACCACCGGTCGCCCGTCGTGGACGGAGACCCGCGCCTCGTCGGCGCGCCCCAGCGGCACGCGACCGGGCTCGGGAGCGCGGGTGACGACCGCCAGCGCGGCATCGGGGGCGGGACCGGAGACGACACGGACCGAGGGCAGGGGACGGCCGGGGACGGCGGACATCGACGAGGACCTTCCGGGATATGAGTCGGCGCACCCGCCACGAGGGTCGGATGCGCCGGCATCGGTGGGGCGACGAGATCAGGAGATGGCCTGCGACAGCTCCTCGCTGAGCGACTTGGCCTCATCGGGGGTCAGCTCGACGACGAGACGCCCGCCACCCTCCAGAGGGACGCGCATGACGATCCCACGGCCTTCCTTGGCCGCCTCCATCGGTCCGTCACCGGTCCTGGGCTTCATAGCCGCCATCGAGTCGTTTCCCTTCGTCCTTGTCCGCGGGGCGGCGCACTGTACGAGCGCCCGTGCCCACGATCGGTACTGCTGAGTGGATGATGTCGATTCTAGCGCGTCCGGCCGCGTCCGGACGCCGTAGCGGGACGACCGTCCACCCCGTTCTGCGCCCCGTTCGCCGCGGCGTCCCCGGCCACGGTGACGTCCTCGCCCAACCGGGCCCGGAGCCGGTCGATCTCCACCGCCGCCTGCTCGAGTGCCCAGTCGACCTCTGCCATTGTGTATCCACGGGCCGACATGCCGAATCGCACCGACCGGAGATCATCACCGGCCAGGGCCCCGTCCGGCAGGTGGGTGACCGTGTGGTCCCGGGCCACGGGCGGCAACACCTCGGAACGGCCGAACACCACGAGCGACAGCCCGAACAGCCCCGCCGCGACGACCAGGGTGACGACCACGTAGACGACGATGGTGAGCATTCCCGTGCTCCCCTCCTGTAGTGACTAGCGCCGCGACCAGTCTGGCACACGGCCCGCCCCTGGCGGTGTGGCAAGTCACGCCAGGCCGCGTACGGTTCGCGCAGGTCGGCGCGTCCCCACGATCGACGACACCATCTCGAGGGCGCGCAGTGTGCCCGGGACGTCGTGGGTGCGGAAGACCCGCGCCCCGAGGTAGGCCGCGACCGAGGTCGCCGCGAGGGTGCCCTCCGCGCGGTCGTCCACGCCCGCGTCCAGGGTCTCGCCGATGAAGTCCTTGTTGCTCAGCGCCATGAGGACCGGGTGCCCGACCGCCACGATCTCGTCCATCCGTCGCAACAACTCGAGGCCGTGGAAGGTGTTCTTGCCGAAGTCGTGGGTGGGGTCGATGAGGATGCCGTCCGGCGGGACACCGGCCGCCAGCGCGCGGTCGGCAGCTGCCGAGAGTTCGTCGACCACGTCGCGGACGACGTCGGCATACCCCACGCGGAACGGCCGCGTCCGGGGCACCGCGCCGCCCGTGTGCGAACAGACGAACCCGGCGCGCGCCTCCCCCGCCGCGGTCAGGACGCCGGGATCGTGCCCCGCCCACGTGTCGTTGACCAGGTCCGCCCCGGCCGCCAACGCGCGCCGGGCGACCTCGCCCCGCCAGGTGTCGATCGAGATCACCACGTCCGGGTGACGGTCACGCACGGCCTGTACGAACGGCACGACCCTGCGGGTCTCCTCCGCGGCGTCGACGAGGTCACCGGGCCCGGCCTTGACGCCGCCGATGTCGAGGATGTCTGCGCCGGCCGCCACCACCTCGTCGACCCGCGCCATCGCCGCCGTGTCGGTGAACGTGGCCCCACGGTCGTAGAAGGAGTCCGGCGTACGGTTGACGATCGCCATCACCAGCGGGCGATCGACCGGGACCGGGCGGCCACACAGGGTGGGCGCCGGCGCCGGAGCGGCACCGGCACCGGTCATCCCCGACCTCCACAGGCGTCGAGCGCGGCCTCGAGATCGTCACACACGACCAGGCTCGCCATCGCCTCGTCCTTGACCAATCCGGCCTCCACCAACCCTCCGACCCAGTCCAGCAAGGGGCGGTAGAACCCGATCGGGTCGTAGAGCACCACCGGCTTGTGGTGGAAGCCCAGGGACGCCGAGGTCCACATCTCGAACATCTCCTCCATCGTCCCGATCCCGCCGGGCAGGGTGAGGAACGCGTCGGATCGTTCCTCCATCTCCCGCTTGCGTTCCCGCATGGTCGTGACGACGACGAGTTCGTCGGCCGCGGTGTCGGCGACCTCGCGGACCCGCAGCCCCTCGGGGATCACACCGACGGTGCGTGCGCCACCCGCGCGGGCCGACTCGGCGAGCGCACCCATCATCGAGACGTTGCCGCCGCCCGAGACGAGCGACCACCCGCGTCTGGCGATGCCCTCCCCCACCTGCGTCGCGATGGCCAGCATCTCCGGGTCGTACGTGGAGGAGGCGCAGTAGACGCAGACACGGCGACCGGCGACCGGCGCCGTCACCGCTCGACCCCGCGGTGCTCCTCGCCGTACAGGTCCTCCCGCTCCTCGGACGTCAGCGCCGCCCTGTGGTGGGCCTCGCGGATGTACTCCACGGTCTCCGCCACGGAGTCCGTCACCAGGAACAGGTCGGGGTCGGACGCGGAGATCATCCCCTCCTCCGCCAGCGTGCCGCGGATCCAGTCGGTCAGCGGGGCCCAGAAGTCCACGCCGAGCAGCACGATCGGGAACCTGGTGATCTTGTCGGTCTGGACGAGGGTGATGGCCTCGAAGAACTCGTCGAGGGTGCCGAACCCGCCCGGCGTGCACACGAAGGCCTGCGTGTACTTGACGAACATCGTCTTGCGGATGAAGAAGTAGCGGAAGTGCAGTCCCAGGTCCACCCACCGGTTCAGGCCCTGCTCGTGGGGCAACTCGATCCCGAGCCCGACAGACTCGCCATCCGCCTCCCACGCCCCCTTGTTCGCCGCCTCCATCTGCCCGGGGCCACCACCGGTGACCACCGCGTAGCCGGCCTCCACCAGCGCACGGCCCAACTCCACGGCCTGCTCGTACGCCGGGTCCCCGGGCCGGGTGCGGGCCGAACCGAACACACTGACGGCGTCCGACAGTTCGGCCAGCGCGCCGAAGCCGTTGACGAACTCGCTCTGGATGCGCAGCACCCGCCACGGGTCGGTGTGCAGCCAGTCGGTGTCCTGGTTCTTGTCCAGCAGCCGCTGGTCGGTGGTGGTGTGTTCGCCACCCTTCTCACGACGGACGAGGACGGGGCCTCGCATGTGCACGGGGTCGTTGGGGGCCATGGGCCGGGGGTCTCCTTCGATGATCTGGGGGTGGGGCCGAGAGTGGCGGTACCCGGGACATGGGCGATCCCGGGGCTCCCGCGCCCTAGCCGGTGAGGTAGGTGCGCAGCACCCTGCCGACCTCGGTGATCTGTGCCGCCGGACAGTACTCATCACGCTTGTGGGCCATGCCGGGGTCGCCGGGGCCGAGGTTGACCGCCGGGATCCCCAGGGTCGCGAAACGGGACACGTCGGTCCACCCGTACTTCGCACGGACCCGCCCGCCGGCCGCACGGACGAGTTCCGCCGCGACCGGGGCCCCCAGACCGGGCAGCGCCCCCGGCGAGAGGTCGGTGAGTTCCCAGGACAGACCGGGCTCGGCGAGCGGGGTCTCCCCTTCCGCCACCCGTGGGAGACCGGTCAGCCCCAGTGCGTCGAGGGCGTGCGCGAGAGCGGCATCGGTGTCCCTGTCCGGGGCGGATCGGAAGTTCACGTCGAGCCAGGCCTCGTCCGGGACCGTGTTGCCGGCGACCCCCGCCGACATGCGGACGGCCTGCAGACCCTCGCGGTAGACACACCCGTCGATGTCCACCGACCGGGCCTCGTAGGCCGCGAGTGCCCCCAGCACCGGCGCGAGCCGATGCACGGCGTTGTCGCCCAGCCAGCTCCGCGCCGAATGGGCCCGCACGCCGCGGGCGTGGACCCGGATCCGCAGGGTCCCCTGGCAGCCGGCCTCGATGAGCCCGCCGGTCGGCTCACCGAGGATCGCCACATCGCCCGTCAACCAGTCGCGGTGCGTGCGCTCGAGGACACCCAGACCGTTGGCCGTGGCTTCGATCTCCTCGCAGTCGTAGAGCACCAGGGTGAGATCGTGCGCCAGCTCGTCGGAGTCCGCCAGCGCGGCGAAGAGGTGCAGGAACACCGCGTCCCCGGACTTCATGTCCACTGTCCCGCACCCGTGCAGGACCGTGTCCGTCCCCTCGCCGGTGACCCGGCACGGGACGTTGTCGGCCAGGGGGACCGTGTCGAGGTGTCCGGCGAGCACGACCCGGGTCGGGAGGCCCCGGGAGGTACGGGCGAGGACCCGGTTGCCGTCGCGGACCACCTCCGTCCGGTCGGCGGCGGGCCCGGTGAACCCGGCGACGGTCGCGACGAGAGCGTCGTGGACCGCGGCGGCGATCGCATCCTCCTCCCGTGAGGGACTGGGGATGTCGACGAGGGCGCGGGTGAGGTCGACCGGGTCGGCGGTCAGATCGAGGGCGGCGGTCACGGCCCCCACCCTAGTTGCCCGTGACCCGTGCCCGTCGGGGCAGACCGCTAGCATCGGGGCCATGAGTGCACATGGAGCCGTGGCCACCGGAATCGCCACCCTGACGTCCGACCACACCGTTCTCGACGTGTGGTACCCCGAGCCGGAGCTGGGCGCCGCGTCCGCCGGCGGTCACCGGGTGCTGTCCGGAGACGAGGTACCCGCCGAACTGTCGCCGCTGACCGGCGCCGACGCCGACCGGGGGGTCGAGACGGTGGCCGTGCGGGTGGAGATCGAGGACCTGACCCAGCCGCCGGCCGACGCCTACGACGCCTACCTCCGGCTCCACCTCATCAGCCACCGCCTCATCAAGCCGCATTTCGCGAACATGGACGGCTTGTTCGGCAAGCTCAGCAACGTCGTGTGGACCAACTTCGGACCGTGCGCGGTCCCGGGTTTCGAGCTGGTGCGCGCCAAGCTGCGGGCCCGCGGCCCGGTCACGGTGTACGGCGTGGACAAGTTCCCGCGCATGGTGGACTACGTGGTCCCGTCGGGCGTTCGCATCGCCGACGCCGACCGCGTCCGCCTGGGCGCCCACCTGGCCGAGGGCACCACGGTCATGCACGAGGGGTTCGTCAACTTCAACGCCGGCACGCTGGGCGCGTCGATGGTCGAGGGTCGCATCTCCGCGGGCGTCGTGGTCGGCGCCGATTCCGATGTCGGCGGCGGGGCCTCTATCATGGGCACGCTCTCCGGCGGCGGCAAGGAGACCATCTCGATCGGTGAACGGTGCCTGCTCGGGGCCAACTCGGGTGTCGGTATCTCGCTGGGCGACGACTGCGTGGTCGAGGCCGGGCTGTACGTCACCGCCGGCACGAAGGTGGATGTCCGGGCGGGCGCCTGGGCCGAGCGGGAGCCCGTGAAGGCCGGCCAGCTCTCGGGCATGGACAACCTGCTCTTCCGGCGCAACTCACTGACCGGTTCCGTCGAGGCGGTGCCGTGGAAGCGCGAGGGCGTCGAGCTCAACGCGGATCTGCACGCCAACGACTGACGCCGACGCTCATCGGCGGCGTCACCCTCCGTCGACAAGGACGTTCCGCACACATCGCCCGAGAGGCGGTGCGCGGAACGTCCTTCTCGATGGGGTGGCCGGGCGACGCGGGACACCGGGTGATGGGCGACGCGAGAGTCCGGGCGACGCGGGCGGCCTGCTCAGCCCAGTCGGCGCACGGCCTCGTCCACCGCGGCGTCGGTGGCGGTGAGCGCGATGCGGACGTGTCGCGCCCCGGCGGGCCCGTAGAACTCGCCCGGCGCGACGAGCACGCCGCGCTCGGCGAACCAGTCCACGGTGTCGCGGCAGGGCTCGTCGCGGCTGGCCCACAGGTACAGGCCGGCCTCTGAGTGATCGATCCGGAATCCGGCCGCCTCGACCGCGGGCAGCAGGCGTGCACGGCGGGCCCGGTACCGCTCACGCTGCTCGGCCTCGTGGGCGTCATCGCCCAGGGCGGCCGTCATGGCCGACTGGACGGGCAGCGGCATCATCATCCCGGCGTGTTTGCGCACCTCGAGCAGCTCGGCTACCAGGCCGGGGTCACCAGCGACGAACCCGGCGCGGTAGGACGCGAGGTTCGAGGTCTTGGACAGCGAGTGCAGTGCGAGGAGACCGGTGTGGTCGCCGTCGCAGACACGCGGATCGAGGATCGAGGGCGCCTCACCCTCCCACACCAGTCCGAGGTAACACTCGTCGGAGGCCACGATCACGCCGCGGTCGCGGGCCCAGCCGACCACCTTGCGCAGGTGGTCCACGCCGAGCACCTTGCCACTGGGGTTCGACGGCGAGTTGAGGTATAGCAACGTCGGCGAGGACGGGCCGAGCTGCATGAGCGAGTCGGCGCGAACCACCGTGGCCCCCGCCAGCAGTGCGCCGACCTCATAGGTCGGGTAGGCGACCTCGGGCACAACGACCGAGTGGCCCGGCCCCAGTCCGAGCTGGGCGGGCAGGCCCGCGATGAGTTCTTTTGTGCCGATCGCCGGTAGCACGGCGTCGGGAGTGAGCCCCGTGACGCCGTACCGGCGCTCCAGCGCGTCGACCGCGGCCCGCCGCAGAGCGGGGGTGCCGACGGTCGTGGGGTACCCGGGCCGGTCCGAGCCTGCGGCGAGCGCCTCGCGGATCACCGGGGCGACCGGATCCACGGGCGTACCGACGGTGAGGTCGACGAGACCGTCCGGGTGGGCGGAGGCGCGCGAGCGGGCGTCCGAGAGGGTGTCCCAGGGGAACACCGGGAGCGCGCGCCCGGGCGGTCGACGCTCCGGGCGCGACACCACCGGGGTCACTCCTGGTTCATGGGCGGGAGCGCCTTGACCATCGGGTGGTCGTAGTCGACCTTGCCGACCTTGGCCGCGCCGCCCGGCGATCCGAGCTCGACGAAGAAGTCCGCGTTCGCGGCGTTGTACTCGGTCCACTCGTCCGGGACGTCGTCCTCGTAGAAGATGGCCTCCACGGGGCAGACCGGCTCACACGCCCCGCAGTCGACGCACTCGTCGGGGTGGATGTACAACATCCGTCCACCCTCGTAGATGCAGTCGACAGGACACTCCTCGACGCAGGACTTGTCCATCACGTCGACGCACGGCTCTGCGATCGTGTAGGTCACGTCAGCCACCTTCCTCGTAGCGGTATGACCTGAATCGTATGTCACAGGCCACGCGGATGCGGAAGCCGCCCCGTGAGCCGATCGACCTATGTGGCGACGGTCACCCCGACGGGTCGGTGGGCGGGTCCGTAGACGGTGTCACGACGGCGGACCGGGCGTCCGATCCCGGTGGCGATCTCCTCGATCTCCTCCGGGGTCTTGGCCGAGCCGTTCTCTGCGCCGGCCATCCGCGAGATGGTCTCCTCCATCAGGGTCCCGCCCAGGTCGTCGGCGCCGGATCGCAACATGGTCCGCGTCCCCGCGACCCCGAGCTTGACCCAGCTCGTCTGCACGTGGTCGATCGCCCCGTGCAGCATGATGCGGGCCAGGGCGTGGACCGCGACGTTCTCCTCCCGGGTCGGTCCGGGCCGTGAGGCGCCGGCCAGGTACAGCGGCGCGCTGCGGTGCACGAAGGGCAGCGGGACGAACTCGGTGAAGCCGCCCGTGCGTTCCTGGATCCCGCGGAGGGTCCGCAGGTGGGCCACCCAGTGGCGCGGGGTGTCCACGTGGCCGTACATCATCGTCGAACTCGACCGCAGCCCCACCTCGTGGGCGGTGGTGACGATGTCGATCCACTCGGAGGCGGGGAGTTTGCCCTTGGTGAGGACCCAGCGCACCTCGTCGTCGAGGATCTCCGCCGCGGTACCGGGGATGGTGTCCAGCCCCGCCGCACGGAGCTCGGTGAGCCACTCCCGGACCCCCACGCCGGATCGCGAGGCGCCGTTGGAGATCTCCATGGGGCTGAACGCGTGCACGTGCATGGACGGCACCCGCTCCTTGACCGCGCGGACCAGGTCGGCGTACCCGGACACCGGCAGGTCCGGGTCGATGCCGCCCTGCATGCACACCTCGGATGCGCCGGAGACGTACGCCTCGTACGCCCGGTCGGCGACCTCGGCGGCGGACAACGAGAACGCGTCGGCGTCGCCCTTGCGCTGGGCGAAGGCGCAGAAACGGCAGCCGGTGTAACAGATGTTGGAGAAGTTGATGTTCCGGTTGACCACGTAGGTGACGGTGTCCCCCACCACGTCCGCGCGGATCCGGTCGGCGAGCCCCGCGAGGGCGGCCAGGCCGTCCCCGGTGGCTGTCGCCAGCGCGAGGTACTGCTCATCGGTGAGGCCGGCGGGGTCCGCCTCGGCGGCGCGCAGCGCGGCCACGACCTCGGCGTCGGCCCGCTCGGGGACCAGCGCCGCGGCCCCGAGCTCCGCCGCGCGGGCCCGGATGACGTCCCAGTTGCCGAAGGCCTCGCCGATGTCCGACCGGGTGTCCGTATTGCGGCCCTCGGAGTCGATCGCCGTGTGCAGATCGGTCCGTCCGCTCGAGTCCCAGTCGTCGTCGGGCTCCTGCCAGGGCCGTCCCTGCGGCTGCACCACCTCGTCGTCGTCCCCCACCACGGCGAGCCCGCTCGACGGGTCCGCCAGCGCACGGACGTGGCCCGCCACCCGCGGGTCGATCCACGCGTCTCCCGCACCGACGTAGCGGGGATGCGCGGTGAGTCGTTCGGTCAGCGTCCACCCGCGCGCGGCGAGGTCGGCGGTGAGCTCGTCGAGATGCGGCCACGGCCGCTCCGGGTTGACGTGGTCCGGGGTGAGCGGTGAGATGCCGCCCAGGTCGTCCACACCGGCGTCGATCAGGGCCAGCACGTCGTCGCGGTCGACGAGGTTGGGCGGGGCCTGCACGGCCACGCGCGGGTCGAGAACCAGTCGGGCGACGGCGATCGCGGCGAGGAACTCGTCGGTGTCCGCGTCGTCCGCGGCGCGCATCGCGGTGTCCGGCTTGGCGCGGAAGTTCTGGACGATCACCTCCTGCAGGTGACCGAACTCGCGGGCGAGCCCTGCCAGCGCGAGCAGGCTCTCCGCCCGCTCGGTGCGGTTCTCCCCGATCCCCACGAGGATCCCGGTGGTGAACGGCACGGCGAGGCGGCCCGCGTCGGTGAGGGTGCGCAGCCGTACGGCCGGATCCTTGTCGGGGCTGCCGTAGTGGCACTCGCCCGGGGTCGTGAACAGCCGGGTGGCGGTGGTCTCGAGCATCATGCCCATCGACGGGGCGACCGGCTTGAGCGTGGACAGTTCGGACCAGCTCATGACGCCCGGGTTGAGGTGCGGCAGCAGCCCGGTCTCCTCGAGCACCCGGATGGCCATGGCGCGCACGTAGTCCAGCGTCGAGGAGAAGCCGCGGGACTCGAGCCACTCCCGGGCCTCGGGCCAACGGTCCTCCGGCCGGTCCCCGAGGGTGAACAGCGCCTCCTTGCACCCGGCCTCCGCGCCGCGGCGGCACAGGTCCACGACCTCGTCGGGGTCGAGGAACATGCCCTCGCCCGCCGCGCGGAGCCTGCCCGGCACGGTGACGAACGTGCAGTAGTGGCAGCGGTCCCGGCACAGGCGGGTCAGCGGGACGAACACCTTGCGGGAGTACGTCACCACCCCGGGGCGCCCCTCGTCCACCAGGCGTGCGTCCCGGCGGCCGGCGGCGAGGGAGGTCAGCCGCGCCAGGTCCTCGCCCCGCGCGGCGAGCAGCACGGCAGCCTCGGTGACGTCCAGGGTGAGCCCGTCGGAGGCCCGGCGCAGGGCGCGCCGCATGGCCGACGCCGTGGGCCGGGGATCGGCGGGGTTCGGTGCGTGATCCATGCCCGTGATGATGCCCCACCTCGCGTGCGTGGCGAGCGGTCGGCGCTCCACGGGTGGTCAGGGGCCTGACGCGTCCTCCCGCCCACTAGTCTTACCGTCATGCCCGATCACGCAGTCCCCCTCCGCACGAACGGGGACCCCCTGGTGTCCAGCCCGGCCGCAGCCGACGGGGGTGCACACGCGCTCCGCGCGCCGCGCCCGACGCTCGACGAGCGGGACCCAGGCGGCGAACTGCCGGACACCGGCGATGCACTGCTGACGAACAACCGGGTGCTGGTCACCGCGCCGCGGCACCGGATCGAGAAGCGCACGCCGCTGCTCTTCGTGATCGAGGGGATCTGGTCCTGGGCGGTCCTCGCGGGCCTGCAGGTCGGCTGGTATTTCTGGGGCGACAACGTCATGGCGTTCTGGAACTGGGTGGCGCTGGCGGTGACGGTGCCGTTCGCGTTCATGGGCATCGTCGTGGCGCCGTGGTGGCGATACATCGTGGCCCGGTGGGACGTCTCGGACACGGCGGTGTGCTCACGCAAGGGGTGGTGGACCACCCAGTTCCGCATCGCGCCGCTGGCCCGTCTGCAGACCGTGTACACGACGCGCACGCTGTTCGAGCGGTGGTTCGGCCTGGCGACCGTCAACGCCTCCACCGCGTCCGCCCAGGGCACGGTGGAGATCCGCGGGCTCAACCTGGCCGACGCCGAGGCGCTGGCCCAGCACCTCATCGCGATCGCCAACCTGGACTCGGAGGACGGGACGTGACCGGGCCCGAGACGGCGGCCGGGGTGACGGCGGGGTCGGACGACGACCGGTACGACGACGACGACGAGGGCGTCACCTCCGCTGGCATCGCCCCGGCTCCGGAAGCCGAACCGGCGGAAGAGGTCCTCTCGGCCGACGAACCCGCGATCGGGGAGAAGATCGACCCGGAGGCCCCGTGGCAGCGCCTGTCCTGGCGCATGCTGCTCGTGTACCCGCTGGGCATGCTGACCCGTCTGCTCCCGCTGTTCCTCATCTCCCTGTGGTTGGGCTCCAACCGGAGCAACTACTGGTTCGAGATTATCGTGGTCTCGCTGGTGATCCTCAGCGGTGTCCTGCGGTGGCTGTCGACCAGCTATCAGGTCGGCCGCACCCACATCATCCTGAAGAAGGGCTTCTTCAGTCGACAGGTGGTCACTGTCGCCCGTCAGCGCATCCGGAGCGTCGACACCGAGTCCGACCTGTTCCACCGGGTCCTCAAGGTCTCGATCGTGGAGGTGGGGACCGGGCGGGCCGACTCCGGGAAGTCGGACGCCGAGCGGTTCCGCCTCGACGCCATCGACACCACACTCGTCGACCCGCTGCGGGACGAGCTCCTCAAACACCGACGCGCCATGGACCCCTCGCTCGACGTGGAGGACGAGGAACAGTGGGGGTCGAAATACGGGGAGGACATCGCCCGGTGGAAGGTCACCTGGTCGCGGTTCGCGCCGTTCTCCTTCATCGGGTTCGGCGTGCTGTTCTCCCTGTGGCTCATCACCTGGCAGATGGGCGACATGCACGACCGCATCATGGACCTGGCGGTGGTCGAGGGGACCATCGACTGGCTGGATTCACTGGGGCAACCCTGGGCGTTCGTCGGCAAGGGGGTCGCGATCTGGCTGGTCGCCGGGGTGCTGGCGATCATCACCTACGCCATCCGGTACGGCAAGTACGCGCTGACCGACCGGGGCCAGCTGCTCTACGTCCAGAACGGCATCCTGCGGCGCAAGCACATCGCCCTCGACAAGGCCCGGTTGCGCGGCGTGGAGATGCGGCTGCCGGTCTACCTGCGGATGCTCGGCGGCGGCCGGCTGGAACCCATCATGACCGGCACCAAGAAGGGCGCCACCGCGTCGACCCTGCTGCCGCAGGCGCCGATCGCGGACGTGCGTCGGGTGGCGATCCGCATCCTCGGAAACGAGACGCCGGTGACCGTCCCGCTGCGGCGGCACCCGTGGAAGGCCTCCCGTCGGCGGGTCACCCGGGGCCTGCTCCCGTTCTGGATCGTCGCCGGGATCATCGTGCTGGTGCGGATCGACTCGGGCCCGTCGGCGGACATCTGGGTGCACTGGGGCATCCCCGCCGCACTGGTGTTCTTCGTGGTGCTGTCGGTGGACCGTATCCGCATGCTCGGACACGCGCTACTGCCGGAGGTGTTGGTGACCTCGAACGGGTCGTGGACCGCCAAGCGATCCGTTCTCGAGGCGGACGGGATCATCGGCTGGACCGTCACCCAGTCGGTGTTCCAGCGCACGGCGCGCGTCGCGACCGTCTCCGCGGCCACACCGGCCGGGAACGGCGTCTACTCGGTGGTCGACATCGACGCCGACGAGGCGTGGGCGCTCGCCGAGGCGCTGACGCCGGGGATCACCGACGTGTGGCACCACACCGGAGAGCCCGGGGGCCGTGTCTCACCGTCGATGGGCGTCCGACGCGGGTGACGGCCACAGCGTGGCCATCCACAGCGGGACCAGACCCCCGAACACCAGGAGCGCGAGCCCGCGCAGTCCGATCGGCACGGGCATGTCTCCCCCGGGGCCCAGATTGATCGCGACCAACGTGAGGATCCAGACGAGGGCGGGGAACGCCGCCACGATCTTCCGCTGCGACCACATCGACCCGACCCACACCAGGAACAGCGACCACGCCCCGGCGGCGAGGACACTGATCGGGACCGGCACGAGACCGACATACATGGTCAGCCACGCCGAGGCGAGCACGCAGCTTGCCACCGCACCGATCGCGAGCAGCACCAGCGCAGTCCCCAACTCGGCGACGGAAGCCGCCCGCGCACGCGGTACCACGGAGGCCCCCTGCGCGCCCTGCGCCGCGGCCGTCACGGTCGCTCCCCGCCCAGCCCGTCGAGCAGATGCGCGGACCCGGCCGGGCACGTGACGTACGGGCCGTCGTCCTCGGCGCGGTCACGGGCGATGTACCACTCCACCTGGGGGACGGACTGCAGGACCCCGTTGGTCAGGGCGAGGAACCAGGGCTCCCCCTCGGGGCCGGGCACCAGCTCGAGCTGGGTGGCGTGTCCGGTCAGGGCGGCCAGTTTGGCGGCGTAGTCGGCGTCGTCCAGCGGGACGCGGTGGGTCAGCCTCGAGTCCGGGACGGACGGCAGTTCGCCGGACTCCGGGTGCCGCAGGTGCGCGGGCGGCGCAGGGTGGGTCCGGGTGGTCTCCGACCGCGCGGTGACCGTCCAGGCCACGCGCTCCGGCCGGTGGGCGGCGTCCTCGATGGCGGCGTGCACCACCTCGTGGGCCCGGATGTGGTCGGGGTGGCCGTAGCCGCCCCGCGGGTCGTAGGTCACCACGAGATGGGGCCTGAAGTCGTCGAGGACGGCCACCACCTCGTCCACCGCCTCCCTGCCCGACCGCACGAACGCACGCGGGTGGTCGGCCGAGGCGGTCCCCGCCATCCCGGAGTCGCGCCACCGGCCGGCGCCGCCGAGGAAGCGGGTTCGGTCGACCCCGAGGGCGCGCAGGGCGCCCGCCAGCTCGCCGATCCGGTATCCGCCGAGTTGGTCGGCGCGGTCCGCGACGAGGCCGGCGAACTCCTCGCCGAGTACCTCGCCCTCCTCCCCGAGCGTGCAGGTGACGACCCGGACGTCGGCACCGGCGGCGACCAGCGCGGCGATCGTGCCGCCGGTGGTGATCGCCTCGTCGTCGGGATGGGCGTGGACGAACAGGGCGCGCACGCCGTCGGCGGGCGGGGTCGCGGTGGTCGGTGTCATCCGGTCCTCCTCCAGGCGGGTGCGGTGTCGAACACGTCGGTGGCCGGCCTCTGGTCCGGGTCGTCGCGGGCCGGCTCCGTCCCGCTCACGTCGACCCCGTCGGCCGCCAGCAGCAGGGCCGGCCGCACGAGCGGCACCCGCAGGGCCAGTTCGGCGACCCTGTCGCCCGCGGCGGCGAGATCGGTCACGGCACCCGGGGCGGGCGGGGCGCCCTGACCGGACGACCCCCCCGGCTCCGCCACGCCGAGCGCCCGGTTGAGCTCGGGGTCGCAGACTCCGGTGACGTCACCGGCCCGCGCGGCCGCGCCGCGGCCGAGTGTGCGCGAGGGGGTGGTGGGCGTCGTGGTGACGGTGGAGGTGGCACTCGTCCGTCGATCGGGGGTCTCGCCCGTGTCCGGGTCGGGCGGGATGAGGCTCGACACGGTCGTCGGCGTGCGGGACGGGGCCGCGGTCGTCGTCCCGGTGGCGGCCGGGGGGGTCGCGCAGGCGAAGCGCGACACCGCGGCGACCTCGGGCCGTCCGTCGGTCCGCTGCCAGCCCACGACCCCGTCGACGAGCCCGTGCGGGAGGGCGTCCGCGTACAGGGCGGTCGCGTCCAGCTCCCACACCCGGGCGCCGATCCCCGCAGCGCGCAGTTGGTCGGCGACGGTGTAGGCAGCGGTCACGGCCCGCTCGTCCGCACCCTCGACCCCCAGGGTCACGGCGAGCGGGGCCCCGTCACGTCGCCACCGCGTGCCCGTGCGGGTGAAGCCGGCGTCGCCCAGCGCGCGCTCGACGGCGTCCGCGTCAGCGGTGACGGTGTCGGCCGATCCCGCCGGGAACGGGAAGGATGACACGGACGGATCGGCCTCCCGCGTGACGATGCGCCCGACCACCTCGGGGTCGATCGCCGCGGCCACCGCGCGACGGACCGCCGGATCGGCCACCGCCGGCGCGACCGTGTTCAGCCCGAGTTCGAGCTGGGCCGCGCTCTCCAGGGGCGCGGTGGTCACTCCCGGGACCGTGGCGGCCACGTCTGCCGCCACCGGGTTCGCCGAGACGATCGCCATCACCCCGGGACCGCCCCTCAGCGCCTCGCCGAGCTGGCCGGCTCCGGTGGCGCGTCGCACGACGATCTGGTCGACCTCGGGCGCGCGGGCCCAGTACCGGTCGTTGCGCACGAATTCGATCTGCCCCCGGCCGATGTCGGCCGTGCGGATCATGAACGGACCCGCGCTCGTCACGGGCAGGAACTGCATCGAGCCCTGGAACCCGTCGGGCGCACCCTTGAGGATGTGCGCGGGGAGGAGGTGGGTGAACAGGCCCCGCCAGTGCTCCGGCACGACGTCGAACTCCACGTCGACGACCTTGCCGCCCGCACCGGAACGGACCTCCACGATCCTCTCGTACCCGGCCGGATCGACCACGCCGGGCTGGGTGGTCATCTGCCGCCAGAGGTACTCGAAGTCCTCCGCCGCGACGGGGACACCGTCAGACCATTGAGCCTGCTGATCGATCGTGTACCGGATGGTCGAGGGGGCCCCGGGGACCCGCGCGGCGGAGACCAGGAGATCCCGGTTGAGCGTCTGTTCGCCACCGGGGCCCGGGTCGAACGCGCTGGGCAGCAGCAGCGAGGCCACGAGGTCGGTGTCCACCCCCTGGTCGGCCAGGAGGTGCGGGTTGAACCCCGGGTCCACCCGGTTCAGCGCGAGCAGGAGACCGTCCTCCGTGAGGGTGACCGACGCGCCGTCGGTGCGCTCCTCGCCCACCACCGCCGGTGGGGGCGGGTCGGCGACGCACCCGGTGACGACGACGAGGGCCAGCGCGGCGCACACCGCGGCGGCACCCCGCCGGCGCACCGACGCCCCCCTCGTCGTCATCTGTTTCCGGTCTAGCCGACCGTCTGCTGGTCGCGCGACTTGGACCGGCTGCGGGCCTTGGCCCGCTCGTTGGCGGTGAGCAGGACCTTGCGCACACGGACCACCTCGGGGGCCACCTCGACACACTCGTCGACGGCACAGAACTCCATGGCCTCCTCGAGGGAGAGGTTCTTGTGCTTGGACAGCGTCTCGGTGGCGTCGGAGGAGGCCGCACGCATGTTCGTGAGCTTCTTCTCCTTGGTGATGTTGACGTCCATGTCCTCCGAGCGCGGGTTCTCCCCCACGACGACACCCTCGTAGACCTCGGAGCCGGGCTCGATGAAGAAGTCACCGCGGTCGGCCAACCCGAGCAGCGCGAACGTGGTCGCCTTGCCCGCACGGTCCGCGACCAGCGAACCGGTGTGCCGGGCCCGGATCTCCCCGGCCCACGGCTCGTACCCGGCGGAGTACGAGTTGGCGATCCCCGCACCCCGGGTATCGGTCATGAAGGTGGTCCGGAAACCGATGAGGCCGCGCGCGGGGACGGTGAACTCCATGCGCACCCAGCCGGAGCCGTGATTGCTCATCTGCTCCATGCGGCCCTTGCGGGCGGCCATGAGCTGGGTGACCGCGCCGAGGTGCTCCTCGGGGACGTCGATGGTCATGTGCTCGAACGGCTCGTGGAGCTTGCCGTCGATCGTCTTGGTGACCACCTGCGGCTTGCCGACGGTGAGCTCGAACCCCTCGCGGCGCATGGTCTCGACGAGGATGGACAGCGCCATCTCGCCACGACCCTGCACCTCCCAGTCGTCGGGCCGCTCGGTGTCGAGCACCTTGAGTGAGACGTTGCCCACGAGTTCCTGGTCGAGGCGCGCCTTGACCATGCGCGCGGTGAGCTTCTTGCCGCCGTTCCGGCCGGCCAGGGGCGAGGTGTTGACGCCGATGGTCATGGAGATGGCGGGCTCGTCGACCGTGATGGCCGGGAGGGCGACCGGGTTCTCCGGATCCGCCAGCGTGTCACCGATCATGATGTCGCTGATACCGGCGACCGCGACGATGTCGCCGGCGACGGCCTCCTCGGTGGGCACCCGCTCGACACCGTCGGTCTTGAGCAGCTCCGAGATCTTGACGGACTTGGTCTCCTGCTCGCCGCCCGGCAGGTTGTGGATCCACGCGACCTGCTGCCCCTTGCGCAGCCGGCCGTTGTGGATGCGCACCAGACCGATACGGCCGAGGAAGTTGGAGGCGTCCAGGTTGGTGACGTGGGCCTGAAGCGGGGCGTCGGCGTCTCCGCGGGGGGCGGGGATCACGTCGTAGAGGAGCGCGAACAGCTCGTCGAGGTTCTCCCCCTCCGGCTCCTGGCCGTTGGCCGGCTGGGTGGTGGACGCCTTGCCGGCGCGGCCGGAGGCGAAGACCACGGGCAGCTCGAGCGCGTGCTCGGCGGCGGCCTGGGCGGCGGGGTCCTCCAGATCGGCCGCGAGATCGAGGAGCAGGTCCTGGGCCTCCTCGACGACCTCGTCGATCCGGGCGTCCGGCCGGTCGGTCTTGTTGACGACGATGATGACCGGCAGGGAGGCGGCGAGCGCCTTGCGCAACACGAAGCGGGTCTGCGGCAGCGGCCCCTCGGAGGAGTCGATGAGCAGGACGACGCCGTCCACCATGTTCAGGCCACGCTCGACCTCGCCGCCGAAGTCCGCGTGGCCCGGGGTGTCGATGATGTTGAAGACGAGGTCGGCGCCACCCGCACCCGCGCCGTGTCGTCGCACGGAGGTGTTCTTGGCGAGGATCGTGATGCCCTTCTCACGCTCGAGGTCGCCCGAGTCCATGACCCGGTCCACGAGCTCCGCGCGTTCGTCGAACGCGCCGGACTGGCGCAGCATCGCGTCGACGAGTGTCGTCTTCCCGTGGTCGACGTGGGCGACGATTGCGACGTTGCGGAACTCGGTCAAGGCCATACGCTGGGTTCTCCCTCGGAGGCTTACGGGCGCCCGGGGCGGCTCGTGGGCCGCCGGGCTGGTGGTGGGAATCGACGGCGCTAGTCAGCCGCGATCCACAGGCGCGTCCGGTCGAGCGCGCGTGCGGATCTACTTTACCCGCTGATCCGGACGATTCCCCCATCCTGAGACCACCCCGACAGTGCGGACGCCCTGTGTTATTTACATCACGTATAACTTCTGTAACATCAGCACCAGAACGCGCGTCTGCCCGACTCCCGGTGCCCGTGACTCGGGACACTTATGAGAATATCTAGCGGTCGACCGGTCGGCCCGTCCGCCGGTCCGCCCGCCCCATCCGAAGAATGGACTCGCCAGTGATCCGCCACTCGCTCAGGACCTCGTTCCGGACCATCGGTCTCGGGGCCGTCGCCGCCGTCGCGGTCGGTCTCGCCGCACCCGCCACCGCCAGCGCGCAGTCGCTCGACGAACTGGGACGCCCGACCGAGCCCGTGCTCCAGGCGATCGAGAACCTCGCCGAGCAGCAGTGGATCCCCGAGGAGACCCGGGGCACCATCGCCCGCGCCGTCGGGTTCTTCCGCGGCACCGGCGAACCCGGCACCCCGATTCCCGAGAACGGCCCGGTCATCGCGCAGTTCGCCTACCCCACGATCATGCAGCAGTGCATCGGCGGTGAGCAGACCGCCGTCGGTGCCGCGACCGCCGTGCCCGGCCCGGCCGATCTGCCGCTGCCCGGCATCGCCCCCGGCCATCTCGGCTTCATCTTCACCGCCCTGGGCACCGAGGGTGTCGCGGCCCAGCAGGCCCAGCCCATGACCGTCGACTGGATCAACGTCAACAACGGCCGTCGCGGTACCACCGTCCTCGGGTACAACGGCCTCAACGAGGGTGGCCCCGCCACCGTCAACGGTGTCGCCGACACGGGCCCGGGCCAGGTCCTCATGCTCCTGCAGGGTGGCGTCACCACGAACCTGGAGGAGGGCGGGACCGCCAACTGCGTCGCCTTCCCCACCGTGGGGACCGCGTTCGTCCGGTGACCGGCGACGGTAGCGGGCCCCACCCCGACGCCGACCAGGACCTGACCGAGGCCCGTCTCGCCCTCGCCGGCGACGGGCCTCTGGTCGTTCTCAGCGGCGCCGGGATGAGCGCCGAGAGTGGTGTGCCCACCTTCCGCGACGCCCAGACCGGCCTGTGGGAGCGGTACGACCCGTCCGCACTGGCCACGCCGGAGGCCTGGGCACGCGACCGGGACACCGTCTGGGCCTGGTACCGCTGGCGCGAGCGCCTGGTCTCCGGCGCGGAGCCGAACGCCGGGCACGTCGCGGTGGCCCGCGCCCAGGCCCACCGTGACGTCGTGGTGGTCACGCAGAACGTCGACGACCTCCATGAGCGCGCCGGATCGAGCCGGGTGCACCACGTCCACGGGAGTCTGTTCGCCCACCGCTGCGACACCTGCGACGCGCCGATGGAGGTCGGCCCTCCTCCTGCCGAGCCCGTCGACCGCCTCACCCCGCCGAACTGTGACCGGTGTGGCGGGCGCGCCCGACCGGGCGTGGTGTGGTTCGGCGAGATGCTCCCGGGCCGGCCCTGGGACGCTGCGGTCGACGCGGTCACCTCGGCCGCGGCGGTGCTCGTCGTCGGCACCTCCGGCCTGGTCCACCCCGCGGCGTCACTACCCGGGCTCGCCGCCGACGCCCGGATCCCGGTGATCGAGGTGAACCCGGGCGCCTCGGGGCTCGGCTCCGAGGTCTCGGTCCACGTCCGGGCCACCGCAGGGCAGGCGCTTCCTCACCTCTTGGCACCCTGATCCCCTCGGGCCGCCCTTCCGGCCCTGCCACACACCGGCTGGCGGAAACCTCTCTGCGGCCGATAGAGCGCGCTAGCGTAGCGCGCAGGGACCCACGCCCGGAGTTCCCGCTCCTCCGTTCGCACGGAGGCCAGGACCGGAGGTCACCTCATGTCTGATTCGTCCCCGGCAACCCCGTCTACCGCCCCGGCCATCACCGCGGTCATCGCCGCCGAGCTGATCGGCACGTTCTGGCTCGTCCTCGGCGGTTGCGGCACCGCCGTGTTCGCGGCGGTCCAGATCGCCACCGCCGATACCGGCGACGTCCCCGTCGGCGTGGGATACCTCGGGGTCGCGATCGCGTTCGGGCTCACGGTCCTCACCGGCGCGTACGCGTTCGGGCACATCTCGGGCGGTCACTTCAACCCGGCTGTGACCATCGGCGCCGCGGTCGCGGGCCGACTTCCCTGGGCGAAAGTGCCCATCTACATCGTCAGTCAGGTCGTCGGGGGTCTGGTCGCGGGCGCGCTGATCCTCGTCGTGGCAAGCGGAAAAGACGGATTCGAGGCCACCGGCAGCATGGCCGCCAACGGCTACGGGGCCAACTCGCCCGACGGCTACGGCCTGCTCTCGGCGCTGCTCATCGAGATCGTGCTCACGGCCCTCTTCGTATGGGTCATCCTCGGCGCCACCGATCGCCGGGCCCCCGCCAGCTTCGCGCCCGCGGCCATCGGCCTCACACTGACGCTGATCCACCTCATCTCCATCCCGATCACCAACACGTCGGTGAACCCGGCACGGTCGACGGCCGTGGCGTTCTTCAACGGGGGCGGCGCACCGGGCCAGCTGTGGCTGTTCTGGGTGGCACCGATCGTCGGCGCCCTGATCGCCGGCGTCCTGTACGGCCCGTTGTTCGGCGCTCGCGGGCTGAACGGTCGATCCGCGGCCGTCTCGGCCTGACGCACCGCCGACGGGGTCAACACGAAGGGCCCGAGGGAGATCTCTCTCCCACGGGCCCCTCATCGATGCGGCCTCTCCGAGGCGCGAGGCCTCCTCCGGTCAGTGGCGGGGTTCATCCCCGCGGGTCCGGCCCAGCATCTTGTCCACTATTCCCGGCTTGTCGTCAGGATGACGGTCCGGGTCGACGGTGTCGCCGGGCGTCCCGGTCCGGTGCCCCGACCTCGCCTGCGGATCGGAACCACCGGGGACATCGTCGGTCCGGGCGTGACGCCCGCCGGCGTCACCCGCGCCGACTCCGGATGCTCCCGCGGCCGCGGCACCCGCTCCGTGGCGGCCCCGGTCACCGGAGTCGATACCGGACCCGGAAGTGGCGGACGAGCCCATACCGGTCCCGGTGGCCAACCCTCCGTGATCGTGACCGCGGTCGCGGTCATGGGTGAGGTCGCCGCCCCTGTCGCGATCGTGGGTGAGGCCCCCGTCGCCGCCATGGTCGCGATCGTGGGTGAGGCCCCGATCGCCGTGGTCGCGACCGCGGTCGAGGTCATCAGCACGGCCCTTGGGATCGAGCTTCTCGGCGGTCTGTTCCATCCGCCGGACATCGTGCTTCTGCTCGTCGACGGTGCCGCGCTGCCGCTCGGCCTCCACCCGGAGCTTGTCGGCCTCGGCGGCCTTCGCACGGGCCTCCTGCTCGGCTGCACCCGCCCGGTGCTCCTGCTCGCGGACGACCGCGTCCTGCTGCTCGAGCTGCTGCTCGCGTTCTCGTGCGCTGCGCCGCAGTTCCGCGGCCTCGGTGAGCTTCTTCCGGTTGCTGCTCTTGACGGCCATCGCGATGAGCGCGATCACGATGATCAGCGCGATCACCCCGATGATGATCCAGATGATGGGGTCCACAGCTGCCTCCCTTTCAGGGGTCGGGTTGCGTCTGGAACGTAACCCCGCCCCCAGACGGGTGCCACCGGTCGCGCCCGTGGCGGTATTGGCTCGGCGCCCGCGGCACCGGCCCGGCGCCCGGGGGCGACTAGTGGTGAGCCCGCGGGAGCAGTCCCGCCTCCCGCGCCTCCCGGCTGAGCCGCTCCCGGTGATCCGGGTGCGCCACAGCGATCAGCGCCGCGGCCCGCCCGGCGACCGACTTGCCCCTCAGCTCCGCGATACCGAATTCGGTGACGACGTTCTCGATGATGTTCTTGTGGGTGGTGACCGGACTGCCGGGCGTGAGCGACAGGGAGATCCTGCTGACGCCCCCGGAGGTCTGCGACGGGGTGACGATGAACCCGTGGCCTCCCGGGGAGAACGTGCAGCCCCGGGCGAAGTCCGCCTGTCCCCCGGCCCCCGACCAGTACCGGCCGCCGATGGTCTCCGAGGCCGCCTGCCCGAACAGGTCCACCTCGCTGGTCGCGTTGATCGAGTAGAGATTGTGCTCCTGGCCGATCACCCTCGGGTCGTTGACGATATCCACGGGGAGCATCGCCACAGACGGGTTGTTGTGGAGCCAGTCCATGAGTCGCTGCGACCCGAGGGCGAAGGTGGTGACGTGCTTGAACGGCCGCCCCGTCTTGCGCGACCCGTCGATCACCCCGGCCTCGACGAGGTCCATCACCCCGTCGGACAACGCCTCGGTGTGGATCCCCAGATGACGGTGATCCGTCAGCCGGGACAGGAATGCGTTCGGCAACCTGCCGACCCCGAGTTGGAGACAGGCCCCGTCGGGGACACGCTCGGCGATGACGTCCGCTATCGCGTTGTCCGTCTCCCCCGGTGGCGGCGCCTCCATGGTGATCATCGGGGTGTCGTTACGGGTCACGCCCACCACCTGGGAGATGTGGATGTGGTTGCGCCCGAAGGTGCGGGGCATGTGGGAGTTGACCTCGACGAAGAACGGCACCTGGCCGATGAACGAGGCCACGTAGTCGGCGTTCGTGCCCATCGAGAAGAAACCGTGCTCGTCGATCTCCGAGACCGTGGCGATCGCCAGACCGGGCGGAGAGAACTCGCGCAGCGTGGCCGGCACCTGCGCGAAATCGACGGGGATGAGGTCGCAGTGGCCCCGGTGGAAGTTCTCTCGCGACCCGCGGCCCAGGAAGTAGTCGACATGCCGGAGCCTGCCCGGGTAGGCACCCTCCATGAACGGCAGCGACTCCCAGGGGTCCATGTGGTGGACCGTCACGTCGTCCAGTCCGGCGCCCCCGGCGTCCAGCGCCCGCAGCAGGGCGGGCGGAGCGGCGTTCTGGATGGGCACGATGACGTGCATCCCCGGCGTGATGTGGTCGAGGACCGCCTCGGCCGGACGCTCCTCGTACTCGACGTTCCTCGTCACTGACCCCTGCTCTCGTAGTTCCGGACGTCGCGGTGCGGTGACACACCCCGGCGGTTTCAGGACAGGGCCGGGATGACCTCGCGCTCGAACAACTCGAGTCCGGAGGTGTCGGTGGCGATCTCGGGGAAGTAGAAAATGCCGTACTCCATTCCCAGCGCCTCGAGCTCGGTCAGCTTCTCGACGATCTGCTCCGGCGTCCCCACCGCCGGGAGCCCGCGGTACGCGCCGAGCTGGAGCTCTGCCTCGTCCTCACCGACGTGCGTCGCCATCCGGTCCTTCAGGTACGCCAGCCGATCCGCGACGTCCTTCTCGGTCTCCCCGATCGCCACGTTGTAGTTCGCGGTCCGGGTGATCTCCGCCGGGTCACGACCGATGTCCCGACAGTGTCCGAACAGCACCTTCGACTTATGGTCGAAGCCCTCGGCGGTGCCGTCGAAATTGGTGTAATCCGCGTACCTCGCGGCGGTGCGGAGGGTCTTGCGCTCGCCCCCGCCCGCGATCCACAGGGGTATGCCGCTCTCCTGCAGAGGCGTCGGCTGCACGATCGCCCCGTCGACCCGGTAGTGCTCGCCGTCGAGTGAGACCACACCGTCGGACCACGCCTCGGACAGGATGCGCACACCCTCGTCGAGCATGGCCAACCGCTCACCCGCGGAAGGGAATCCGTAGCCGTACGCTCGCCATTCGTGCTCGTACCAGCCCGCGCCGATCCCCATCTCCACCCGGCCGCCGGAGATGTGGTCGACCGTCGCGGCGATCTTCGCCAGCAATGCCGGGTTGCGGTATCCGAGGCACGTGCACATCTGCCCCAGCCGGACCCGGGAGGTGGTCGCACCGAGCGCCGACATCAGGCTCCATGCCTCGTGCGTCGCCTCGGTCGAGGTGAGGGGCGCGGTGTGCATGTGGTCGTACACCCACACCGACTCCCACGGCCCGGCGTCCGCGCGGGCGGCCAGGTCGGAGATGACCGGCCAGTGACGGGCGGCCGGCACGTCGACCAGGTCGAGGCGCCAACCCTGGGGCAGGAACAGTCCGAATCGCATGGCGCCGAGCCTAGCCCCGGAACCCGGCCCGGGTGGCCGACCCACGACCGGTTCCGACGGGTGGGCCAGCGCTACCAGATCAGACGCTGCGGTCCTCGTCGTCGTCATCGGGTGGGTCCAGCGTGCCGGCGGCGAGCACGAACCCGGCCGGACGGGGTCCGTCCGGGGCGCTGCCCAACAGCGCGACGCGCACCGTCGACTCGGTCGCACCGGGCTGCCGTTCGCCGATCCTCGCGTCGACAGGGACCTCCACGTCGGCATCGACGACCGCGGTCTCCACGTGCGCACCGGACCGGACCACGGCACCCGGCAGGATGACACTGTCCCGGACCCTCGCACCCGCCTCGATGACCGCCCCGGGCCCCACGACGGAATGCTCGACCGTCCCGTGGACCACCGCGCCGTGCCCGAGCAGTGACCCGACGACCTGCGCCGCCTCCCCGGTCCGGGCGGGACCGCTGAAGGCCGACGCGGTCCGCAGGGACCACCCCGGGACATCCAGCTCGTGGACCGGGGACTCGCCGAGGAGGTCCATGTGGCCGGCCCAGTAGGACTCGACGGTCCCCACGTCCCGCCAGTACCCCTCGTGCCGCCACTCCCGGGCGTGCCCCGCCCCGACCATGGCGGGCAGGATGTTGTCCCCGATGTCGCCCAGGTCCCCCGCGCCGCCGGCGGTGACGACGTCCTCGTGGGCCCGCTCGAGGTAACTGATGAGGGCGGTCGTGTTGAAGACGAAGATCTCCGCGCAGATCAGGTCGCCGTCCGGATCGTCCGGCTTGTAGCGGTACTCGGTGACGGCCCCGTCCTCGCCCACCCGGACCACGCCGTAGCGGGAGGCGTCCTCGGGGGCCACGCGAGTGGTGACCATGGTGAGCTCGGCGAACGAGTCCAGGTGATCGCGGACCAGTTCGTCGTAGTCGAGGCGGTACACCGCGTCCGCACTGACCACGACCGTGACGTCCGGGGCCGCCTCGCGCAGGGGCTCGATCTGCTTCCACAGTGCGTCCGCGGTCCCCGAGTGGAATCCGTCCCGGCCCGTTCCCTGCGACGGGTGCAGCACCAGCAGACCGCCGTCGAGTCGGTCGAGATCCCACGGGCGGCCGCTCCGCAGATGGGACCCCAGGGACACCGGATGGAACTGCTGCACCACCCAGACATCCCTCAGGCCCGAGTTGGCGGCATTGCTCAGGGAGAAGTCCACCAGCTGGTATCCGGGCCCGTAGGGGACGGCCGGCTTGGCCCGGTCCCGGGTGAGCGCACGGAGCCGGGAACCGGCTCCACCTGCGAGGACTATGGTGACGACCGACAGCGGCGCCATGCGAGGTCTCCTCTCCGGTCAGGCGTGGGACTACCCACCCCATGCGAGTACGACACTCTAACCGGACTGCGGCGTCATCCCACCGGTCGCCCGGCACCGTGTGGCCGGATCAGGCCGCGGCGGATCAGGCGGTGGATCAGGCGGTGGGCTCAGGCGGTGGACAACGCCGCGCCACACTCCTCCAACTCGTCCTCCCCGTCGAAGTACAGGGCCACGTACCGCCCGGCGACCTCGGCGACCTGCATCTCCATGTCGTAGACAGCCTTGAGGACATCGGTGCGCATGATCTCGGCCGGGGTGCCGTCGGAGACGATCCGCCCGTCCTTCATGGCGATGATCCGGTCCGAGTACGCGGCGGCGATGTTGATGTCGTGGATGACGAGCACGATGGTCTTGCCCCGCTCCGCGGCGGTGCGACGCAGCAACCGCATGATCGAGGTGGCGTGCCGGAGATCGAGGTTGTTCAGAGGCTCGTCCAGCAGGACATAGTCCGTGTCCTGCGCCAAGACCATCGCGATGTGCGCCCGTTGGCGCTGGCCACCGGACAACTCGTCGAGATACCGGTCGGCGAGGTCCTCGAGTTCCATCGCCCCCAGGGCGTAGTCGACGTGCTCGGCGTCGTCCGGGCCGGGCCTGCCACCGTTGTGCGGGAACCGGCCGAATCCGACCAGCTCCCGCACGGTGAGCCGGATGGAGACGGCGTTCTCCTGGCGGAGCACCGCGAGGCGGCGGGCCAGCTCACGCCCACCGTTGACCGACACGTCGACGCCGTCGACGAGCACCGTTCCGGAATCCGCCGCCTGGAGCCGGCTCATGACACCCAGCAGCGTCGACTTTCCTGCGCCGTTGGGCCCGATGAGAGACGTCACGCCACCGTGCGCGAAGCACGCGGTCACGTCGTGCAGGACCCGGGTGTCGCCGTAGGACGAACACACCGACCGCGCCTCGATACCGCACCCGGCCGACCACCGGTTCTCACCGGATCGGTCGTCGCGGCGTCGGAACGGGAGAAGGGACATGATGTGCCTCTCTTTCAGCGTGCGCGGTTGGTCAGGAGCAGGAACAGGAACAGCAGGCCACCGGCGAACTCGATGACGATGCTCAGGGCGGACTCGACGCCGAGGGCGCCGAGGACCATCTCGCCCCCCGCCAGGGCGATCACGCCCAGCAGCGAGGCCACCGGCAGGGTGAACCGGTGCAGGGTGGTGCCGAGCAGGGCGTAGGCCGCGTTGGCGACGATGAGCCCGAAGAACATCACCGGCCCGATCAGGGCCGTGGAGGCGGACACCAGGAAGGAGACCACCACCAGGACCACGATGGTGACCCGGCGGTGGTCGACGCCGAGCGCGACGGCGGGATCGCGCCCCAGCAGCATCACGTCGAGTCGACGGCCGAGGATCGCCACGGCGACGAGTCCACCCACCACGATGACCCCGCACGCCACCAGGACGTCGAGTTGGACCCCTCGGAAACTCGCGAACATGGCGTCCTGGACCTGCAGGTAGGCCGCCGGGTCCAGCAGGCGCTGGAAGAACGAGGAGGCGGAGCGGAAGAATACGCCGAACACCACACCCACCAGCAGCAGCAGGTGGATATCGGTTCTCCGACCCCCGAGCAGCCACAGGTAGAGCGAGGTCGACGCGACCACCATGATCGCGGTCTGACCGAGGAACCCGGAGAGACCGCCGCTCGTCAGGCCCCCGATGACGGCGGCATCGCGCGGGATCATGAAGAACACGAGCATGGTCTGGATGAGCAGGTACAGCGAGTCGAAACCCATCAGCGCCGGCGTGAGGATCCGGTTGCCGGTGACGGTCTGGAAGATCACCGTCGAGACCCCGACCGCGACCGAGACCAGGACGATCGCCACCGCGTGGCGCGACAGTCGGTCGAGGGAGTAGGACCACGCCCTGGAACCGACGGTGTCCGGCAACCCGGTGAGGACGAGAGCGGCGAGCGCCGCGACGGCCGCGACGGCACAGACGAGGGTCACGATCCACCGTCGACGGCGGTCGGCCTCCGCTCTCGTCCGTCCCCGGGTGAGGCTCTCCGGCGGTGCGACGAGGATGGCGGTCTCAGGCATTGCGCACCCCTCTCAGCATCATGGCCAGGAACACGGCGCCGCCGAGGATCCCGACGATCGTCCCGACGGGGATCTCGCCGGCACCGGGGGCGCCGCCGGCGAACAGCCCGGGCAGCGACCGGCCCACCATGTCGCAGATCAGGACGGTGACCGCCCCGAGCAGTGCCACGAGAGGCAAGCCCCGGCGGGCGTCGTCTCCCACCAGGCGTGAGACGACGTTGGGAACGACGAGCCCGAGGAGCGGGAGGGCACCGACGGTGACGACGACGACGGCGGCGACCGCCGCCACGATCGCCATCCCGGCGGCGACGACGGTCTTGTGGTCGAGCCCGAGACCGGTCGAGACGTCCTCACCCAGGCCCGCCACGGTGAAGCGGTCGGCGGCGATGTAGGCGAGGACACCGAGGACCGCCACCAGCCACAGCAGCTCGTACCGCCCGGCCAGGACCGCCGAGAAGTCGGCGAGCATCCACGAGTTGAGCATCTGGAGAAGGTCACGCGACAGGGCCAGAAAGGCTGCGACCGCCCCGATCACGGAGCCGAGCATGATGCCGATGAGGGGCACCACGAACGAGTCCGACACGGGGACGCGACGGATGCAGGCGAGGAACAGGGCGGTCCCGGCGAGCGCGAACACCATGGCCACGAGCATCTTGGCCACGATCGGGGCGCCCGGCGCGATGATCGCCACCACCACGAGTCCCAGCCCCGCCGATTCGACGGTCCCCGCGGTCGACGGTTCGACGAAGCGGTTGCGGGTGAGCAACTGCATGAGCAGACCGGCGATCGCCAGGGACGCCCCCGCGAGGGCGGCGGCGGCGGTGCGGGGCAGACGGGCCTCCACGAGGTAGACACGGTGCGCCTCGGTGAGCCCTCCGGTGAGCGCGTCCCACACGGTGATGTCGGCCGCGCCCACGAACACGCTCGCGACGAGCGAGAGCACGAGCGCGACGACGCCGAGCGCCGGCCACAGCGAGTGACGCTGCGGTCGGCGCTCGACCAGGGTGGTCGTCATGAGAAGTGGACTCCCACCGTCAGGAGACGGCGGAGTCGATCTCGTCGATCATCGACTCGAGGACGCCGATGCCGCCCCCGACGAGGTACCAGTTCTGGCCGTCCAGGAAGTGGACGTTGTCGTTGGTCGCGGCGTTGGTCCGGTTGAACAGCGGGTTGTCGAGCAGGGCGGTGGCCGCCTCGCCCTCCGCACCGATCGCGGCGTCGCGGTCGATGACGAAAACGTGGTCGGGGTTCAGCTCGGCGATCTGCTCCCAGCTCAGCGGCGCGCCGTGGCTGCCCTCGGACTCGAGCTCACCGGCGGGCGTCATGCCGAGCTCGTTGAAGATGAGGTCGAAGCGTGAACCCGGTCCGTACCCCGTGACCTTGCCACCGGAGGTCATGAGCACCAGCGCCGTACCCGCGCCCTCGGCCTTGGCGCGGGTCTCGGTGACCATCTCGTCGATCTCGGCGAGCTCGTCCGCGGCCTTGTCCTCGGCCCCGAACAGCGCGGCGATCTCCTCCACCTTGGCGCGGTTGGAGGCGATCGTCTCGGCGGTGTCCGGATCACCGGCGATCACCTGGTCGGAGATCTTGGCGAACTCGGGCTCCATCGCGCGGGTGCGGTTGCCGAACAGGATGAGGTCGGGCCCCAGTTCCGCGATCACATCCATCTTCGGCTCCTTGAGGCTGCCGATGTCCGTGTACTCGTCGCCCACGTAGGCGTCCAGCGCCTCCGGGAAGACCCCGGTCTTGACCAGGCCGACGACGCGATCCTCGAGATCGAGCTCATCCAGCGTGTCGGCAGCGGCGTGGCTGGTGAGCACGACGCGGGTCGGCCCCTCACCCTCGTTTCCGGCGGACTGTGCATCCGAGCTCCCGCAGGCGGTCAGTGCGCCACCGGTCAGCGCGACGGCGGCCGTCGCTGCGACGATCTTGGGGAATCGCTTCATGTCACTCCAAGGTTGGTTCGGAAGGTTAGGCTCACCTTAACCACCCTCGCGGCTCCTGGGCAAGTCTTACGTATGGCTTACCTCACTTCGGCAGTTTGCCAGCCTCACGGCCCGGACAATCCGGGACCCTCCGACTCCCCCGGGGTGCGGGGCGACCGGATGCGACGGGCTGGCGGACGACGCACAATCGACGGTATGAGCACCGAACGCGAGTACGACCAGGACACCGACGGCGATTACGACGAGAACACGCTCGACGGCAGCGAGGGTCTCGACGCCGACACCATCTCGACCGACGGTGAGGACCTCACCGTCGACGCGCCGGAGTCGTGGAAGCCCGTCGAGGAGAACGACACCCTCGACGAGAAGCTGTCTGCCGAGCGCCCCGACGTCGACACCGCGGAGCCCGAGGACAAGGGCGTCGCCGAGGAGCCCCGCGACCAGATCGACGACCTCGACCCCGACGGCGAGACGCGCGTTCTCGGCGAGGCATAGAGCCCGGGCGGGGCGATCAGCCCCGCCGCCATGCCCGGCGGGAGGAGGTCTCGCGGTGAGCACCCCGAGCATCCCGGAGGCGATGCGCGCGCAGGATCGCCGTCGATTCCTCCCGCCGGAGGTCGTGGCCGACTACGAACTCGACGCCCCGCTACCGATCGGGTTCGGGCAGACCAACTCACAGCCGTCGACGGTCGCGGCGATGCTCTCGCTCCTCGAGCCGTTCCCCGGGATGCGGGTGCTCGACGTGGGCTCGGGCAGCGGGTGGACCTCGGCGATCCTCGGCGAACTCGGGGGGACCGATTCCTCCGTGTCCGCCGTCGAACTCGTCCCCGAGCTGGTCGAACGCTCCCGGGCGGCGATACGACAACCCTGGGTACGTGTCCACCCCGCCGAGCCCGGGACGCTGGGCCTCCCCTCCCTCGCCCCGTTCGACCGCATCCTCGTCTCCGCGATGGCCGACGACCTCCCCTCGGAGCTCGTCGACCAGCTCACCGTGGACGGCGTCATGGTGGCGCCCTGGGCCGGGGCGATGCACCGCGTACGCCGGACCGATGACGGCATCGACGTGACCGAGCACGGCGGGTACCGGTTCGTCCCCCTGCTCCACACCCGATTCTGACCCCGTGACCCCGGCCACTATCCTGGGGGAAGTTTGTCCACCTCCAGAACCAGGAGCCCCTGATGGCCGACTTCCTCTACGAGGACCTTCTTCCCGTCGGGGAGGACACCACCGAATACCGCCTCCTCACCACCGAGGGCGTGTCGACGGTCGAGGGCCCCGACGGGATGACGTTCCTGCGGGTGGACCCCGAGGCCATCCGTCTGCTCACCGAGACGGCGATGCACGACATCTCCCACTACCTCCGTAGTGACCACCTGGCCCAGGTCGCCAAGATCCTCGACGACCCCGAGGCCAGCGACAACGACAAGTTCGTCGCCCTGGACCTGCTCAAGAACGCCAACATCGCCGCGGGCGGCGTGCTCCCGATGTGCCAGGACACCGGTACGGCCATCGTCAAGGGCGAGCGCGGCCAGCACGTGCTCACGCCCGGTCCGGACGAGCAGGCCGTCGCCCGCGGCGTGTACGACGCCTTCACCCGGCTCAACCTGCGCTACTCGCAGAACGCCCCCCTCACCATGTGGGACGAGAAGAACACCGGGTCCAACCTGCCCGCGCAGATCGAGATCGGCGCCAACACCACCCCGGGCGGCGAGAACGCCTACAAGTTCCTCTTCATGGCGAAGGGTGGCGGGTCGGCCAACAAGTCGTTCCTATACCAGGAGACCAAGGCGATCCTGAACCCCGACCGGATGATGCAGTTCATCGAGGAAAAGATCCGCTCGCTCGGGACGGCCGCCTGCCCGCCGTACCACCTGGCGATCGTCGTGGGCGGTACCTCGGCGGAGTTCGCGCTGAAGACCGCCAAGCTCGCCTCGGCGCACTACCTGGACGAGCTCCCCCGCGAGGGCGCGATGACCGGGCGTGGCTTCCGCGACGTCGAGCTCGAGGAGAAGGTCTTCGAGCTCACCCAGCAGATCGGGATCGGCGCGCAGTTCGGCGGCAAGTACTTCTGCCACGACGTCCGCGTCGTCCGCCTGCCCCGCCACGGCGCCTCGCTGCCCGTCGCGATCGCGGTGTCCTGCTCGGCGGACCGTCAGGCCAGGGCCAAGATCACCCCGGAGGGCGTGTTCCTCGAGCAGCTCGAGTTCGAGCCGGGCCGGTTCCTGCCCGCCACCACGGACGCGGAGCTCGACGCCGCAACCGACGGCATCTCCGGCACCGGCAAGGGCGCCGCGGTGCGGATCGACCTCAACAAACCGATGCCGGAGATCCTCGCCGAGCTGAGCAGGCATCCGGTCAAGACCCGCCTGTCCCTGACCGGCCCGCTGGTCGTGGCCCGCGACATCGCGCACTCCAAGATCAAGGAGCGGCTCGACGCCGGCGAGGAGATGCCGCAGTACCTCAAGGACCACCCCGTCTACTACGCCGGCCCGGCCAAGACGCCGGAGGGCATGCCGTCGGGATCGTTCGGGCCCACCACCGCCGGCCGCATGGACTCCTACGTCGAGCAGTTCCAGGCGGCGGGCGGATCCATGGTGATGCTCGCCAAGGGCAACCGCTCCAAGCAGGTCACCGACGCGTGCGCGGCCCACGGCGGGTTCTACCTGGGCTCGATCGGCGGTCCGGCCGCGCGCCTGGCGCAGGACTGCATCAAGCACGTGGAGATCCTCGAGTACGAGGAGCTCGGGATGGAGGCGGTGTGGAAGATCGACGTCGAGGACTTCCCCGCCTTCATCGTGGTGGACGACAAGGGCGAGGACTTCTTCGCCCACACCGGCGAGGTCACGCTGACGATCGGCAAGCGCCCCGGCCTCTGACCCGCCCTCGTTCCCGCGTTCCCGCAGATCCGCTACTCGTTTTCCGGATCCGCTACTCCATATCGAGTAGCGGATCCGGAATGCGAATAGCGGATTTCGTAGGGCCGACGAGTGGGAGTCCGAGTCAGGCGTCGGTGCCCGCAGCCGCCGCCTCGATGGCCGACACGTCCAGCTTCACCATGTCCATCATCACCGCGAACGCGCGCGCCGCCGACTCCCGGTCCTCGCCGCGCCACAGATCGTAGAGGGACTGCGGCGCGACCTGCCACCGCACTCCGAAGCGGTCGATCAGCCACCCGCACTGCACCTCACGGCCCCCTCCCGCGAGCAGACCGTTCCAGTAGTGGTCGATCTCCGCCTGGTCGGCGCACCGGATCTCCAGGGAGATCGCGTCGGTGTACTCGGGGTCCGAGCCTCCGTTGAGCGCGATGAAGGGCCGCCCGTCGAGCTCGAACTCCACGGTGAGCAGGTCCCCCGCCTTCGGTCCCGGGGTGTCGACGGGGCTGGTGTCCACGGCGACCACGCGCGAGTCGGGGAAGACCGAGCAGTAGAACTCGGCGGCCTCCTCCGCCTGGGTGGCGAACCACAGACACGTGGTCATCACGGCCATCGCGGCCTCCTCCCGGGGCTCGCCCGGTCGGGCGGGTCGCCCGCTCCCAGTCTCCACGGCCCGGCGCCCCCCGGAAAGGACTCGGGCATCACGGTTCGGCATCGGCGGCGGCGGTGGGCGGGGTGGGCCCGGTGGGCGGGCGGCTAGGATCTCCGGCATGGACAGGATCACGCGTGTCCTCGCCCCCCTCGCTCTCGCCGTCGCCCTCGGTACCGGCCTGGTCGCCTGTTCCGCCGACGACGGTGGCGGCGCCGGTGAGTCCGCCGCACCGGTGTCCTCGACGGAGACGGCGACGACGACGAGGTCGACCCCCGTCCCGGGGCCCGCGGACTCGGGCGTCGACATCCCGGTGGCCGTTGCGGACCGCTGGAACGAGCTCGGCGGCGAGCAGAGCGATCTCGGCCGGGTGACGGGGCCGCCGACGGCTGTGGAGGGCGGCTCGGTCACCGACTTCGAGCGGGGGGCGATCGTGCTCACACCGTCCGGGAACGCGTTCGTGGTCCAGGGCGAGATCCTCGCCGCCTATCGCGAGGCGGGCGGCCCCGCCGGTGAGCTGGGCTTCCCCGTCTCGGACGAGACGACGACCGACGGCGGGTGGATCTCGGCGTTCGAGAACGGCACGATCGCGTTCCTGGACGGTCGGCCGGTCGTCGAGGTGCGGTGACGACCACCGCGCCGGGCGAGTAGCACCGTTGGAGACCGTCGCGATCTACCTCGTCGTGGTGTTCGGGTGCGGGTTCGTCGCCCGGATGATGCGCCTGCCCACCCTCATCGGCTATCTGGCCTCGGGGTTCATCCTCCACGCGCCCGGCATCGAGGCCCTGCCCGTGGTGGACTCACTCGCCGACCTCGGCGTGACGATCCTGCTCTTCACCATCGGGCTCAAACTGGACGTGCGGATGCTCCTGCGCCGTGAGGTCCTGGCCACGACGGCCGCCAACCTCCTGGCGGTCGCGGGATTGACCGCCGGCTTCCTGGGGATGCTGTCCATCATCGGGGTGCGGTTGCTAGCCGGGGCGGACTGGCAGGTGGTGGCCCTGCTGGGCTTCGCGCTGTCGTTCTCCAGCACCGTCTTCGTCGTCCAGGTGCTCGACGTGCGGTCCGACTCCCACACCCTCTACGGTCGGGTCGCGATCGGCATCCTCGTCCTGCAGGACGTGGTGGCGGTCGCGTTCCTCACGGCGATGACGGGCGCCCCGCCGAGCCCGTGGGCGTTGGCGTTGCCACTGTTGCTCCCCGCGGTGTGGCTCGTCCGCCGGGCCTGGAGCAGGCTGGGTCACGGCGAACTGCAGGCGTTGTTCGGGATCACCATGGCGCTGGTGCCGGGGTACTGGTTGTTCGAGAGCGTCGGCATCAAGGGTGACTTCGGGGCGATGGTGGTGGGAGTCCTCCTCGCCTCGCACCCGCGTGCCGCCGAGTTGTCCCGGACCCTCTTCGGTCTGCGTGAACTCCTGCTCGTGGGTTTCTTCGTCTCGATCGGCCTCCACGTCACGCCCACCCCGGAGACCCTGTTGCTGGGCCTCCTGCTCGTGGTGTTGCTCCCCCTGGAGGCCGCCGTGTTCACCCTCGTGCTGGCAGCGTTCGGGCTGCGCAAACGGACCTCGATCCTGGCGGGCCTCGCGCTGGCCAACTTCTCGGAGTTCGGGCTCATCGTCACCGCGACCGGGGTCGATGCGGGTCTCGTCGAGCAGGACTGGCTCGTGGTGGTGTCGGTCGCGGTCGCCGCGAGCTTCGTGATCTCGACACTGGTCAACCACCGCGGGACGCGGCTCGTGGCGCGGTTGTCCTCGCTCGTACCCACCCTGCGGGACGAGCGCACCCACCCGGAGGACGCCCCGCTCGACATCGGTCACGCCCGGGTGCTGGTCCTGGGGGTGGGCCGGGTGGGCCGCGCGGTGCGGGACCGTCTGACCGAGGAGTACGGTCTGACGGTCGTCGGGGTGGAGAACGACCCCGTGAAGGTCGCCAGGCTCCGCGAGCAGGATGTGCACGTGATCGAGGCCGACGCGACCGACGACGACTTCTGGGACCGCTGTGTGAACGACGAGAAGGTGGACATCATCGTGCTGGCCATGCCGTTCCACGGCTCGAACCTCATCGCCCTCGAGCAGGTGGACACGCGGGATTTCGAGGGCGCCGTCGCGGTGGTCGCCCAGTACGACGACGAGAGGGACGAACTCATCGCTCGGGGAGCCGACGTGGCCTTCCACATCTTCGAGGGCACCGGGGTCGGCCTGGCGGACAGTGCCGCCGAGGCCGCGGGGGTGCGTGAATGAGGTCTGCCGGCCGACGACCCTCCGCCGCGCCCCCCACACCACCCACCGCACCGCCGATCCCCACACCCACACCCACCGCGTCGGTGCCCGCCACGATGCTCCTCGCACTCGCGCTCACCGGGGCGATCGGGCCGTTCGCGACCGACACCTATTTGCCCGCGCTGCCGCTGATCGTCGAGGAGTTCCGGATCACGGCCTCCACCGCCCAGCTCACCCTCACGGCGTTCATGGTCTCGCTGGCGGCGGGGCAGCTCGTGATCGGGCCCCTCTCCGACCGGGTGGGGCGGCGGACGCTGCTCGTCCTGGGCTCGGTGGGCACCGCACTCGCGGCAGTGGTGTGCGCGCTGGCCCCGTCCATCTGGATCCTGGTGCTCGGACGCGTCGCGCAGGGCTTCGCCGGTGCGGCCGGGATCGTCCTGAGCAAGGCCGTCGTGGTGGACGTCGGGCGCGGTGCGGGCGTGGCCAAGGCGTTCGCCACCCTCATGGCGATCCAGTCCGTCGCCCCGGTCATCGCACCGCTCATCGGCGGCGCGGTCGTGCCGTTCGGCGGCTGGCGGAGCGTGTTCTGGCTACTGGCCGGCCTGTCCGCCATCACGGTCGTCGGGGTCCTCGTCGCCGTGCCGGAGTCGCTCCCGGCCGCGTCCCGCCGTACCGGGAGCGTGCTGTCCACCGTGTCGGACATGCGGGGCGTCGCCACCCATGGCCCGTTCATCGCGCGCGTGTCGGTGTTCGTGTTCACCTTCGGCGTCCTGTTCGCCTACATCTCCGCCAGCCCGTTCATCTACCAGGACATGGTGGGCCTGTCCCCCACCGCGTACTCGGTGGCGTTCACCGTCAACGCGCTGGGGATCCTGGTCTCGAACCTCGCGGGCGCCCGGCTGATCGGCCGGTTCGCCCCGGAGAAGATCATGCGCACCGGCGTGGTGGGCATGGTGACGGCGATCGTCCACCTCGTCGTCGTCGTCGCCCTCTCCCCCGCCGGCACCCTGGGGTTGGCACCGGTCACCGTGGGGTTCGTCCTGCTCACCCTGTCCGTCGGGTTGGTCCTGCCCAACGCCGCGGCACTGTCCATGCAGGCCACCCGGGGCCGCTCGGGCTCCGGATCGGCGCTCCTCGGCGCCGCCCAGTTCGGACTCGCCGCCGTGGTCTCCCCGCTCACCGGACTCGCCGGACCGCACTCGGTGATCCCGCTGCTCGTCGTGATGGGGGCGTGCGCCGTCCTGGTCGTCGCGGCGACGTGGGCGGTGATCAGCCGGCCAGTGCGCGCCACGTGAGCGCTGCGGCGAGCGCCCCGACGGCGTTGAACGCCCAGTGCAACCCGATCGGGGCCAGGAGGCTGCTGCTGCGGCGACGGATCCAGATGAACCCGGCCCCGGCCACCGAGGTCGCGGTCACCGCCAGGCCGATCCCCGCGAGCTGACCCGCCAGACCGGTACCGAAGACCTGTGCGAGGCCGGCGTTGCCGGCCGTGAGCCCGAGAGACGACGTGACGTGCCACAGTCCGAACGCCGATGACCCGATCACGAACACGCCCGTGGTGCCGAAGGTCCGCTCGAGCGCCCCCTGCAGGACCCCGCGGAACGCGAGCTCCTCGGGCAGGACCGTCATCAGGGGGATCAGCACGAGCGCCGAGAACACCGCCATGCGCAGGTCCGAGTAGCGCTCGGACAGGAAGAACGGGCTCGTCGCCGGGATCAGGCACCCGGCCGTGACCACGGCCGCCACCAGCACCGTCGCCGCGAGACCGTACGCCAGCCCGCGGGGCATGTGCCGCGCCGCCAGCCCCAGGTCCGACCACCGCATCCACCGCGCCTTGGCGACCACGACCAGCACGAGAACGGCCAGCGGCACGATCCACTCGCGGAAGGGCAGACCCGCCAGGTTGGCGGTGAGATTGATGGCGACCAGCGTGGCCAGGACCGCGGCGACGCCCGCCACCCCGCGCACACGGGAGCGGCCGGACAGGGACGTCGACGTCGTGGTCATCAGTCGCGACGATACCGCGCGGCCCGTCCGTACCAGGGGTATGGTGACACGGACGACCACGTCACGTGACGGGGTGTCCACCATGGCAACGGTGACGACGACCGCGTCCCGCGCCCTGACCGGCGCCCGCCGCAGGGTGGGCCTAGTGGTCCATTCCCGGGTGGCGGGTGACGACGCCGACGCGAGACGCCAGCAGATCTGGCACTCCGAGGGCGAACGCTGGAACTCCCCCGACGACGCCATCTGCCGCGTCAACGGAGACGCCTCCATGTTCGCCGGCGGACTCACCGCACTCCTCCCACAGTCCCTGCACCCGCTGGCCATGGCCGGGGTGGCCGACCACAGCGACTACCGCGGCGACCCGTGGGGGCGCCTCCAGCGCACCTCGCAGTTCATCGCCACCACGACCTTCGGCACGATCACCGACGCCTCCCGGCTCATCCGGGAGATCAACGGTGCGCACCGCGCGGTATTGGGCACCGACTACCGGGGGCGCCCCTACGACGCCCGCGACCCCCACCTCCTGCGCTGGGTCCACGTCGCCGAGATCTGGAGCTTCCTCGAATGCCACCGCCTCTACTGGCGCGAGCCGCTGACGCCGGCCGAACGAGACGACTACGTACGACAGGCCTCGAGAACCGGGCTCATGATGGGCGCCGGGGAGGTGCCCCTCACCGTGCGCGACCTCGACGCGGCGTTGGAGGAGTACCGGCCGGAGCTCGAGGCCTCGCCCGCCGCGCTCGACGCGCGCCACTTCCTGCTCGACGGACCACCGATGGGACTGACCGACAGGCCCGCCTACGCGCTGCTGCGGGAGGGAGCCGTCGCGGCGCTGCCGGGGTGGGCCCGGACGATGCTCGAACTCCCCGACGGGCCGCTCGGATCCAGCGGACTCGGACGGGCATTGGGACGCGCCGGTGTCTCCTCACTGCGCTGGGTCCTCGACGCGACCGAGTGACGCGGCGCTACCCTGTGACGATCCGACCCTCCGGGGTCGGCCCTGTCGTCCGCGGGTTCCCCCCGCCCGTTGAGAAGTGAGGTCTGTGATGGCCGGTGGACTCGCCGCCCTGCTCGATGACGTCGCGGTGCTCGCGCGCATGGCAGCGGCCAGTACCGACGACGTCGCCGCCGCCGCAGGCCGCGCCGGCGTGAAGGCCGCCGGCGTGGTGGTCGACGACACCGCCGTGACCCCCCAGTACGTCCGCGACGTCGACCCGTCCCGCGAACTGCCCATGATCCGCAAGATCGCCATCGGGTCACTGGGCAACAAGGCGATCATCATCGTCTTCGCACTCCTGCTCAGCCAGTTCGTGCCGTGGATCCTCACCCCGATCCTCATGCTGGGCGGGCTCTACCTCTGCTTCGAGGGGGCGGAGAAGGTTTGGGAGCGGGTCTCCGGACACCACGAGGAGGCCGCCCCCGTCGTGGACCGGGGCCCGGACGCCGAGGCGAAGATGGTCCGCGGCGCCGTGACCACCGACTTCATCCTCAGCGCCGAGATCATGGTGATCTCCCTCAACGAGGTCGCGTCGGAGTCCTTCTGGTCCCGGGCGATCATCCTGGTCGTCGTGGGGCTGGGCATCACCGCGCTCGTCTACGGCGTCGTCGCGGTGATCGTGAAGATGGACGACGTCGGCCTCCACCTGGCGGGGAGGGAGTCCCCGGGTGTGCAGCGGTTCGGCCACGGCCTGGTCAAGGCCATGCCGACGGTGCTCGAGGTGATCTCCTTCGTCGGCATGCTGGCCATGCTGTGGGTCGGTGGCCACATCCTCCTCGTGGGGCTCGACGAACTCGGCGTGACGGGGCCGTACCACCTCGTACACGTCCTGACCGAGCCCGCGGCGGGCGTCGCGGGCGTCGGCGCGGTACTCGCCTGGCTCGTCGACACGGCGTGCGCACTGGTCTTCGGCCTCGCGGTGGGCGCGGTGGTCGTGGCGATCATGCACCTGATCCCGCGACGGAGCTCCGGGTCGCACGCCGGGGCGGACGCCGACTCCGACGCCGGGTCCGGCACCGACGCCGGGGGCGCGCGCGGTGACCACGGCGGGGCGACCCGAACGAGGACGGGAGAGGACACCGGCCACTGATGCTGTTCACGGTGGGGCACGGCAGGTTGGATCGCGACGAGCTGGCACGGTTGCTCACCGGCGCCGGCGTCGAACTCCTCGTGGACATCCGGCGCTTTCCCGGGAGCCGCGCGAACTCCGCCGCTGCCAAGGGCGCGGTGCCCGAGATCGTCGGCGAGGCGGGGATCGACTACCGCTGGGAAGAGGACCTCGGCGGCCGCCGCAGCCTCACCGCCGACCGGCGCCGGGCCTCCCCCGACACCTGGTGGCGGGTCGAGGCGTTCCGCGCCTACAGCGCCTGGACCCGGGACCCTGCATTCCGCGCCGCCCTGGATCGGGTCGTGGCCGACGCCCGATCGCGACAGGTCGCGGTCATGTGCTCGGAGTCGGTGTGGTGGCGCTGCCATCGTCGGATCGTCGCCGACGTCGTCGCCACGGTCCACGGTCTGCCCGTGGGGCACCTGATGCACACCGGAAAGATCACCGAGCACAGTCCGAGCGAGGGCCTGCGGCTCGACGAGCACGGCGAACCGGTCTGGGATGGCTGACCCCGCGCGGCCGGCGTCACCGATGGCCTAGTCTCGCGCCATGTATCCCGCCTCGACGCCCGCCGCCAACCTGACCCCCGTCGCCGCCCTGCTGGGCACCTGGCGAGGCGAGGGGGCCGGTTCGTACCCGACGATCGACGACTTCACCTACACCGAGGAGATCACGTTCACCGACGTGGGCAAGCCCTTCCTGCACTACGTGCAGCGCACGTGGAGCCCCACCGGATCCCCCATGCACACCGAGACCGGATACCTCCGGGTCCCGGGTGACGGTACGGCCGAGTTCGTCCTGTCCCAACCCACCGGGCAGACCGAACTCTGCGAGGGAACGCTCGCCGCCGAGGCGGACGCCCTGGTGCTGGAGTTCCGCTCACGCGTGCACAACAGTGCGAGCGCCAAGCAGGTCGACACCACGCACCGCCGCTACGAGACCGTCGACGACCGGATCACCACCACGTTCGCCATGGCAGCGGTCGGCCAGCCCCTCACCCACCACCTGCGTTCCGAGCTGCGCAGGGCCTAGACCGCAGCACAGGGCCGGTCGGTCACGAGGAACGACGAACTGATCCGGGCGCTGCGCGACCACCGACCGCCGGGGCCAGCCGCGAGCGTCAGCGCGCGGCGCGGTCGCGCAGAACCAGCCGTGACAGCCCATCCAGCGCGAATCCGAGGATGCCGATCACGAGGATCACCGCCATGACCTGGTCGTAGGCCAACTGGTCGCGGGCGTTGAGGATCTGATAACCCAGGCCGGACCGCACACCGAGCATCTCCGCGGGCACCAACACGATCCAGGCCGTCCCGAGCGCGAGGCGGATGCCGCCCAGGATCGCCGGCCGGACCGCGGGGATGACGACCCGGGTCAGGCGCTCCCAGCCGCTGGCGCCCATGGTCCGGGCCACGTCGAGGTACCCGGGATCCATCGCGTTGACGCCTGCCGAGGTCGAGAGCATGATCGGCCACACCGCCGCGGCGGTGACGAGGAAGATCACGGGCTCGTTGCCGATCCCGAACACCGCGATGGCCACCGGTGCCCAGGACAACGGTGAGATCATCCGCAGGAACTGCACGAGCGGACCCGCGACCGCCTCCGCGGTCCGCCGCAGTCCCAGCCAGAGCCCCAGCGGCACCCCGAGAAACGCGGCGACGGCGAGTCCCGCGACGAGTCGGTACAGACTGACCGCCGCGTCGGACAGCAGCACTCCCCTGTCGAGCAGGTCGCCGAAGCCAGACCACGTCTCGACGGGCGACATCCCGCCGATCACCGGGTCGTCGGTGACGAGCCCGGAGGTGAGCAGGGCCCACACGCCCAGGCCGATGAGCAACCCCAGTAGCCCCGCGGCCCAGCGTGTGAGCAGACCCGACGGCCCGGCCCCGACGGCCCGGCGGCCCCGGCGGCCCCGGCGGGAGCCGGGCGCGGGCGGGTCGGCGACCATCGCGTCCGCTGGCACGGTGTCGGTGGCCGGGTCCGGGGTCGAATCGGTGCGCGTCATCTAGATCAGCCGTTCGTGTCGGGTCAGTGAGGCGGGGAGGCCGAGCACCGCGGGGCCGCCGTGGCGGGCGATGGCGGCGCGGACGAACCGGTCGTCGACGAGTTCGTCGTGGACACCCGAGGGATCGAGACCGTCGAGGAAGCGGGTCTCCCCGTCGACGACCGTCGTCCGCATCTGGCGGACGAGCTCGGAGGTGAAGCTCGGGAACGGGTACGGGTGGAAGTCGATCCGGTGACGCGCGGGGCCGCCGTCGGGGTCCGGCACGGTCCCTGCCATGGCGACCTCGACCGCCTTCGGAGGCTGCGGGAGGTATCCCTTCCCGGACAGGATGGCCGCCGCCTCGCTGCGGTCCGCCCTGATACCGAGCTGGGCGGCGACGGCGGCGTCGACCAGCGCCTGCACGGTGTCGGGGCGGGTGTCGATCAGGTCCCGGTGGACGACGGTGACGCAGCACGCGTGATCCCGCCACACCTGGTCGAGGAGCATGTGCAGGGAGCCCACACCCTGGGCGACCGCGCCGGCGTTGAACGGGTCCGCGACCGTGAACGCGGAGATCGACCCGGTGGCCAGGGCAGGGATCATGTCCGAGGGCCCCATCACCACGAGTTCGACGGTCCCCTCGGACCGGCTCGGGGCGCGACGCGCCACCGGGGTGAGGCCGTTTGCGCGTAGTACCCGCTGGAGCAGGATGTTGTGGATCGACCACCATCCCGGGATCGCCACCTGCGTGCCCGCGAGCTGGGCGACATCCGTCACGTGCGGTGCCACCGTGATGGCGCCTCCACCCGTGTGGTTCCAGCCCACCACCCTGACGTCGGCTCCGACGACATACCGGAGTTGGATCGCGGACGGCATGAGCAGGTGGATGAGGTCCACCTGCCGGGTGAGGAACGCCTCCATGAGCGAAGACCAGGAGCGGAAGATCACCGGCCGCCCGACGGTGAGTCTCTGCTGCTCGAAGTAGCCGTCTCCGTGAGCCACCAACAACGGGGCCGCATCGGTGATGGGGAGGTAGCCGATGCGGAGATCATCGGTGGCCACCCCCCTCGGGGCGGTGGCCGTCGTGACCAGGTTGCCGAGGGCCGCGGCGCCTCCGACCGCACCTGCGCCCACGGCGAGGGCGCCCCCGGCCCTGAGCAGCGCGCGCCGGTCGAGGAGGGGGCCGCGGGCCCCGGGTTCGACTCTCATCGCCGGGTCAGGCCGTCCGGTAGGCGGCGAGAATGCTGTCGCGAAAGGCCGGGTCGGATTCCGTGGAGCCGTGGGACGGGTTCGTCCACTCCTGCTGGACACGACCCGACGATCCCAACAGTGCGATGCGGGACCCCACGACGAGCGCCTCGTCCACGTCGTGCGTGACCATCACCGTGGTCACCCCGAGGTCCGCGGTCGCCCCGACCAGCCACCGTTGCGAGTCCGCCCGCGTGACGGGGTCGAGCGCGCTGAACGGCTCGTCGAGCAACAGGATCTCGGGACGGGTCGCCGCCGCACGGACGACGGCCACGCGCTGCGCCTGGCCGCCCGAGATCTGGTCCGGACGGGAGTCGGCCAACTCGGCGATCCCGAAATGCTCGAGCAGACCGTCGACGTGGGCGGGATCGACACGGCCGCGCAGGGCCCGGAACCGCCCACCCAACGCCACGTTCTCACGGACCGACAGCCACGGATACAACAGCGGCTTCTGGAAGACGACCGCGTACGGGTGCGCCCGGTCGTCCCCGGTGTCCGTCGAGCCCACCCGCAGTTCGCCCGCGGCGGGCTCCTCGAGGCCCGCGAGCAGCCTCAGCAGAGTGGACTTGCCGGCCCCGGACGGCCCCAGGAGGACCAGTGACTCACCGGCCCGGACACTGAGCTCGAGGTCGTCGAACAGCACCCTCCCGCCGGGCAGCCGGTGCTGCAGGCCCGACACGCTCACCGCGACGGGCCTGGTCAGGACGCCGGCTGTCACGCGGGCACCCCGAGTCGGTCGAGCTCCCACCGCAGCTGGGACTGCGAGGGTGACTGCACAGGCAGGAACGCCGCCTCCCGCATGCGGCGGTTGGCCGGCGCGGCCTGGGCGTAGCCCATGCCGCCGCAGAGGACGGCCTCGAGCCGGGTCGCCGCCGGCGCGATCTCCGCGCCGTCGAGGCGCAGCAGGAGCAGATCGCCCAGCGTGGCCTCGGTCGGCGTCGCCCCCAGGCGGTGCAGCTCGGCGTGCATGTGCTCGTGCCGAGCCGCCAGCTCGCCGTGCTCGTCGGAGTAGAAGGCGCCGAGGCCCTCGAGCCGGCCCTCTGCCTCGGTCAGGGACCGTGCGGCGACGCCCGAGCAGAACGCCGCCTGCAGGACGAGGAACTGGGGACGCACGCCGGACAGGAAGTCCGCGAGGTCCTCCCCCAGCACCTGTTCATCCGGGACCACCACGCCGTCGAGGCCGATCATGGTGGAGGCCGTCGCGTTGAGTGCGAGCAGGTCGGGGGCGCTGCGGATCTCGACGCCGGGCGCAGACGCCTCGAAGGTGAGGACCAGGCTTCGCCCGTCCTCGGTGTTGGCGGCGAGCACGATGGTGCTGTCCGGGTACACGTTGGAGGCCCACGCGATCGGTCCGTCGATCTTGTACCCGCCCGACACCGGCGTGGCGGTGATCGGGACCTTCCCCAGTCCGACGACCTGCCGCTGGGCGGCGGCCATGCCCGTGACACCGGGGCGGCTGCCGTCCGCGACGGCCCGGTAGGTCCGGCTCGCGGCATCGGAACGGTCCGCCGCGTGGCGGAGGTATGCGGCGGTCATACGCTGCGCCCAAGCGGCGAACGCAACCGCCAGGCTCTCCGTGGCCACGGCCTCGATGATCGTGGCGGCGACGGCGACGGGGGTGCGGTCGACGTCGAAGAGGCCGAGCCCGGCGAGGGCGCCGATGTCGTCCCGCAGGTCCGCCTCGTCGCGGTCCAGGGCGGAGGCCCGCGCAGCGACCGAGTCGATCACCGCGACGAGCTCCGCCACGTCGACGTCACCGAGTGCGCCGGCAGTGAGCCGGGCTCGGGGCGTACCGAGAACGGAGGCTTGCGTCGCGGCGGTGCTCACGACAGCTCGTGCAGGCGAGAGATGGGGGTGGACACGATCTCACGCGCGCGGACGACGGCGTCGGTGTCCGGAGCGTTGTAGAAGCACAGGCACTTGTCCGTGTCCTCACGCACGTAGGTGCGCAGGAAGGAGACCTCGGGGATCTCGGCGTACTTCGGGGACTTCTCCTTCTTCCGCGTGAGGTAGGTGTCCATGTCGATCTCCGCCGGGATGTCCCACTCGACCAGGTAGCCTGCGTCGGGTCGCGCGGCCTTGATGGTCTCGAGGTCGGTGCCGACCAGGCGGACCTGCGCGGGCGCGGTCACGTCGGCGGCTCCGATCGCTCCGGCGTCGAGGACGGGGGCGTCGATGTCACAGGCACCGTTCGGGCCGTCCGCGAGCTCGACGATCGTGAAGACGCGTGCGGCACCCTTGGTGACCTGGGTCTCGATGACCTCGGCGCCGCCCGCGGTCAGTGCGGTGGCGAGGGAGTCGACGAGACCGGAGGGGTCGGCCTGCTGCTCCGGTGACGGGGTGGTCTCGTAGAGGAAGAGGGTCATGAACAAGTCCTTTCCGGACGTCTCGTGATGGCTTGACGCTAGTAAGAACAGACCGTTCTGTCTATTCATTCCCGGGCTGGGCCCCCCTTTCCGGAGGGCGGCGCGGTGAACAGTGGGAGAATGGAAGCCGTCCGTTACCTCACCGGCACTACAGTCGTGTCATGCGCACTGTCTTCCATTCCAAGCTCGATGAATTCTCCGACCAGCTGGTTCGCTTCTGCGAGACCAACATCCGCCTGCTCGACCGCGCCACCGCGGCACTGCTCGACGGCGACGAACTCGCCGCCATCGAGGTGATCGACGGCGCCGCGGAACTGGAGGATCTCCGTGAGGCCAGTGAGCAGCACGCGTTCGAGCTCCTCCTGCTCGAGTCCCCGGTGGCCGGCGATTTACGTCAGGTGGTCTCGGGGATCTACATCGTCGAGCACTTCACCCGCATGGCCGCGCTGGCCGGCCACATCGCCCGGGTCGCCCGACGGCGCCACCCGCAGTCCGTGGTGCCCGCCCCGCTCGTCCCGCTCATCCGGGAACTGTCGCAGCACGACGGTCGGATGGCCCGCGAGCTCACCGCCCTGCTCGTCGAGAAGGATGCGGACAGGGCCCGCACCCTGGACGCCGAGGACGACGCCGTCGACCGCCTCCACGCGGACCTCATGAAGCAGATCTCCGCCGAGGACTGGCCGCACGGTTCGGTGGCGGCCGTGGACCTGGCCCTACTCGCCCGTTACTACGAGCGTTTCGGCGACCACACCGTGAGCATCGCCAACCGGGTCGTGTACCTGGCCACCGGCGAGCGCCCCGAGGGCGGGTCGCTGTCCCATCTCGATGACGGCACGGTTCTGGACTGAGTACTGCCGGACGATTCCGCGCGGCGATATCCTGGGTTCCCGCGACCCGATGAGGAGACCGCCATGTCCCGACCGGTCCATTTCGAGATCCACGCCTCCGACCCGGCCCGGGCCTGCACGTTCTACGGTGACGCGCTGGGCTGGACGTTCGAGGACTGGAGCGAGTACGCCGGGAGCCCCTACTTCGGGGTGACCACCGGACCCGAGGACGCCCCCGGCATCAACGGCGCGATCAAGCAGCGGACCGGCGATCCGCCCGCGGCCGGGGCGCCGGTCCGGGGCGCCGTGCTCACCGTGGGGTGCGAGGACTTCGATGCCACCGCCCGGATGATCCTGTCGGCCGGGGGCACCGTGGCGCTGGACAAGCACGCGCTCCCGGGAATGGCCTGGCAGGGCTACTTCCTCGACACCGAGGGCAATGTGTTCGGGTTACACCAGCCTGACCCGGAGGCCGGTAGACACCCGGTCGCGGGAGAACCGCGGCCGGGTGTCGTCGTGCCATCCGGGGTCAGCGGCAGATCGCCCCGGTGGACGCCGACTGCACCAACTTGGAGTACTTGGCCAGGACACCGCGGGTGTAGCGGGGAGGGAGCGGCTCCCAGCCCTCACGCCTGGTCTGTAGCTCCGACTCGTCCACGAGCAGCTCCAGGGTGCCCTGCGAGACGTCGAGCCGAATCCGGTCGCCGTCCCGCACCAGGGCGATCGGCCCGCCGTCCACGGCCTCGGGCGCGATATGGCCCACGCACAGTCCGGTGGTTCCGCCGGAGAACCGGCCGTCGGTCATGAGCAGGACGTCCTTGCCCAGGCCCGCGCCCTTGATCGCACCGGTGATGGCGAGCATCTCACGCATACCGGGCCCGCCCTTGGGACCCTCGTAGCGGATCACGACGACATCGCCCGCCGTGATGGTCCCGTCCTCGAGAGCATCCATGGCAGCGCGTTCGCGCTCGAAGACGCGCGCGGTGCCCTCGAAGACGTCGGAGTCGAAACCGGCGGACTTGACCACCGCACCCTCGGGGGCGAGCGACCCGCGCAGGATCGTGATCCCGCCGGTCGGGTGGATCGGCTCGGACATAGCTCGGAGCACCTTGCCGTCCGGGTCCGGCGGAGCGATGTCGGCGAGATTCTCGGCCACGGTGCGGCCGGTGACGGTGAGGCAGTCACCGTGGAGCAGCCCGGCGTCCAGCAGCGCCCGCATGACCACGGGGACGCCACCGATCTTGTCCACGTCGGTCATGACGTGGGCACCGAACGGCTTGACGTCGGCCAGATGCGGCACCGTGGCGCCGATGCGAGCGAAGTCGTCGAGGGTCAGTTCGACCTCGGCCTCGCTGGCGATCGCGAGCAGGTGTAGGACCGCGTTGGTGGACCCACCGAAGGCCATGACGACGGCGATCGCGTTCTCGAACGCCTCCTTGGTCATGATGTCGCGCGCGGTGATGCCCTGCCGCAGCAGTTCGACCACGGCCTCGCCGCTCGCCTTGGCGTAGTCGTCGCGCCGGCGGTCCGGGGCCGGCGGCGACGCGCTACCCGGCAGGGACATACCCAGCGCCTCGGCGGCGCTCGCCATCGTGTTGGCGGTGTACATACCGCCGCACGCGCCCTCGCCCGGGCAGATGGACCGCTCGATCGTGTCGACGTCCTCCCGGCTCATGAGACCGCGCGAGCAGGCCCCGACGGCCTCGAAGGCGTCGATGATCGTGACCTGCTTCTCCGTTCCGTCGGAGAGCTTGGCGAAGCCGGGAAGGGTGGACCCGGCATAGAGAAACACGCTCGCCAGATCCAGCCGCGCAGCGGCCATGAGCATGCCGGGCAGGGACTTGTCGCAGCCGGCGAGCAGCACAGAGCCGTCGAGCCGCTCGGCGCTCATGACGGTCTCGACGCTGTCGGCGATCACCTCACGCGAGACCAGCGAGAAGTGCATCCCCTCGTGGCCCATCGAGATGCCGTCGGACACCGAGATGGTGCCGAACTCCAGCGGGTAACCGCCTCCGGCGTGAGTCCCGTCCTTGACGGCCTTGGCCAGCCGGTCGAGCGAGAGGTTGCACGGGGTGATCTCGTTCCACGAGGAGGCCACACCGATCTGCGGCTTGACCCAGTCGTCGTCGCCCATACCCACCGCGCGGAGCATCCCGCGGGCGGCGGTCTTCTCGAGCCCGTCGGTGACGTCGCGGCTTCGGGGCTTGATGTCGGCCTCGCGGCCGGTGGCCGCGTGTCCTGGGCGAGGCATGTCGGTTCCGGAGCTCATGCGCACAGCCTAGGCATTGTCGGCCCAGCTGCGCGGTCGGCCCCTCCGCCGCGGCCCGACAGACCACCGATCGGGCCGGGGATTCCACACCCGCGGGCCTCGGCGTGATGCAGCCGCTGCATGAGCTGAACCAGTACATGCAGCCGGGCTACGAGGGATACCTCGACCACCCGGTGCCGACCGTAGCGGAACTCCTGCGTGACGCGGGATACCGCACCCCTTTCGCCGGCGAGTGGCACGTCGGCCTGTTCCCACCTGGGAGAAACTGAGCTGCTGCACGTGGCAGACTGCCCGCCGCCCGCAACCCGCCTGATCATCAGGAGCCGTTCCTGACGAGGTCGTACCGGCGTAACGCCTCGAGCCGCTCCTCGGCGTGATCCACGATCCGTTCCGGGTACCCGTGATCGTGGCCGTCGGGCCACCGCCAGGGCTCGTGCGCGGCCGCCCCGGGCAGGTGCCGCAGCTCGGGGACCCATCGGCGGACGTACTCCCCGTCCGGATCGAAGCGCTGGCCCTGCGTGACCGGGTTGAAGACGCGGAAGAACGGCGAGGCGTCCGTCCCCGTGCCGGCCACCCACTGCCATCCGTGGTTGTTGGAAGCGAGGTCGCCGTCGAGCAGGTGGGCGAGGAAGTGCCTGGCGCCGACCGGCCACCACACGTGCAGATCTTTGACCAGGAAGCTGGCGGTGACCATGCGGACGCGGTTGTGCATCCACCCCTCCGTGAGGAGCTGACGCATTCCCGCGTCGACGAAGGGGAAGCCCGTCCGGCCCCGTCGCCAGGCCTCGACGAGGTCGTCCACTTCGGGTCCCTGGTCGTAGGGCAACCCGGAGAGAGCGTCACGCAGGTCTTTCCAGGCGGACCGGGGCTGGTGCCACAGGACGTCGGCGTAGAACTCCCGCCACGCGAGTTCGGTGACGAAGCGGCGGGCCCCCTCGCCGTCGGCGGCGGGGTGCGCCGCGAGGTCGGCGAGGATCGTGCGCGGGTGGATCTCTCCGTATTTCAGCGGCGCGGACAGGCGGCTCGTGGTGTCCAGATCGGGGCGGTCGCGCCTCTGTCCGTAGTTCTCGAGGTCGTCCTCAAGGAAGGCCCGCCACCGGGCGAGGGCCGCGGCCTCCCCCGCGTCTCCGGCCGCACCGCGAACCACGCCACTCGCCGTGCCGCGTCCCCAGCCGTCACCGTCGACTCCGGGGAGCTCACCGGAGGGCACCGCCGCCCAGGGGACGTCCCGGGGCTGCTGTCCGGGCGCGGGCCACCCGTGTTCGCGCCACGCGCGTGAGAACGGGGTGAACACCTGGTACGGACGGCCGCTGCCGTTGAGAACGCGGCCGGGCCCGACGGCGTAGGGCGCCCCCGTCTCGACCAGCCGGCGGCCGTCGGCCTCGAGCGCGGCCCCCACCCGTGCGTCCCGGCGCCGTCCGTAGGGCGTGGACTCACGGCTGACGTGCACCTCGCGGGCACCGGTGAGCGTGGCCAGCCCGGGGATGACGTGGGCTGGATCGCCGGTTCGCACGACCAGCGCTCCGCCGGTGTCAGCCGACAGCGCCGCGACCGACGCCGCCAGTCTGTCGGCTCGCGCGCCGGCCCGGGACAGCAGGCCGGGGTCGCGGACGAAGACGGGCAGCACTTCATCCCCCGCTTCCACTGCCGCGAGCAGCGCCGGATGGTCGGACAGTCGCAGGTCGCGGCGGAACCACAGAATCGAGATCCCCACGGGGCCTCCCTCGTCGGCGCTCGCGGCGGATCGACCGGGATCCGTCGCCGTGATCATCGAGTGTGGCAGAAGTGCGGCCCTCGCCGGGCAGCCAGACGCTCGGCCGCGGGAACGCGCACGGGAGCCGCTCCGGTGAGTCCGGCGGCCCTAGTGCGCGAGGTGCGGGAAGTGGGGCACGACGTGCTCGGCCAGCTCGGCGATCACCTCGCCGACCGGGCGACGGCAGGCCCCCAGACCCAGCTGCACGTGGTTGACCCCGATCCCCCTCAGGTCCTCGAGGTGGTCGACCAGCCTGCGCCGGCCGATCCGGAAGCCGAAGGTGATCGGGGAGGCTGACTCGTCCGGGTCCTGCGAGAGGTCGATCTGCAGCGACTGCGCGAAGGGTTTGAACACCTCCCCGTCGTCCCTGTCAGCGTCGTCGTTCGCGTCGCCGACTCCGCCGGCCGCGGCGGCGGCGACGGCGTCCCTCCACTGTGCGGCGGTGCGCCGCTGGGCGTCGAAGTCGCGCGGGTAGGTCATCCACCCGTCCCCGTGCGCGGCGAGGTAGGCCACGCTCTGTTGACACGACCCGATCATGATGACCGGAACCGACGCGGCGGTGGGCTTGGGCACCACGTCCGCGCTGTGCATCCATCCGCCGGACCACCGGATCCCGCGCATCTCGGTGGTCAGGGCGTGCGTCATCACGCGGAGGTTCTCGCGGAACCGCTCACCGCGCTCCCCCTGCTCGAGGCCGAACGCGCGGAACTCCTCGGGCCTGTCGCCGGACGCCAATCCCAGCAGGAACCGTCCGCCCGACAGCCGGTCGACGCTGGCCGCGGACTTGGCCACGTGCAGCGGGTGCCGCACCGGCAGGACGATGCCCGCGGTGCCCAGCGCGATCCGCGAGGTGTGGGCGGCGATGTGGGTGAGGTAGATCCACGGGTCGTAGACCTGACCGACGTCGCCGAAGGACGGCACGCGCAGCGGGATGTCACGGACGTAGAGGGCGGCGAAACCGCCGGCTTCGGCGGCCCGTGCGAGGCGGACCTGAGCCGCCGGGTCGTGGACGTCGTCGCTGTCGGTCCGGCTCCGCATCGGGAACCCCAGGCCGAGCGTGAGTCGGCCGGGCGCGTAGGTGCGCCGGAACCCCGGCAGGGCGCGGGGGTCACCGTCGGAGCGGGTGCACGGCGAGGAGGTCATGGCTTCCACCTTGGCACGGGCGGCACGGCGGGCCGAACGCCCACGGTCACCCGGTGCCGCCACGCCGGGCGACACCGCCTGCCGGCCCGGCCGCGGAGCCCTCCTCGACCGAACTCGTCTCCCTCTTCCGGATCGCGATGGTGGTGTGGGCCGCGCCTCGAGCCTGCGCGGGTACGGCGACGACGACGAGGCCGGCTCTCGTCGCGAACGGCGCAGCTCGCTCCGGGGACGGGCGGGCCGAGATCTACCTGTGCCGGTAGGCGGGCGCCGGCCGGGCGGGCGGCGTGGCCGCGGGGAGCAGCAGCTCTGGGCCACGGGCCATGAGCACGCCGGCGAGCAGCGCGCCGAGTCCGCCCGCCGCCAAGTCCCCGACGGTGTCCTCGTAGGTCACGTAGATCTCGTCTGCGAGGTAGGCGTAGCCGAACCACTCGACCATCTCCCACATCGCGCCCAGCGCGAGCCCGAACGCCGTGGTGAGCACGACCGCGCCGGTGACGGTGAACCCGCGGGCACCCGGCGCCCGCACGATCCCGCGGTGCGCACAGAACACGTACGCCACCACAGACAGGGCGCCGGCCAGGAAGAAGTGGATCGGGATGTCCCACCACCAGACGGTTCGGTAGAGGTCCACGACGTTGCTCCACGCCGCCACGAGCAGCGTGGCCGACACGGTGACGTCCGCCCACGCGCGCATGCCGAGGAACCGGGGCAGCATGAGTCCGGGTAGGGCGAAGGCCACGATGGCGGCGTCCGTCACCCCGTGGAACAGCAGGGCCGAGACCACGCTAAGGACGCCGAGCAGGCGCAGGGCGTCCGCCACCGTCTGGAATGCGCTCCCGGCGGGGCGCAGGAAGTTGTCGATCACGTCCGTCGGGCTCCTCACTGTCCTCGCGTCTCGTCTCGCCGCCCATTGTGCTCCTCATCGCCCGGGCCGGCCGGGTGCACCACAGCGTGCACCGGCAGATGGTCCGAGGGCCACCCGCCCTCGTGGCGGAGCGGATTGATCGCGGCGTCGGTGACCGAGAGATCGGGAGTGGTGAGGATCCAGTCGATCCGGGCGCCGTCCCGTCGCGGGCGCCGGTAGTCGGCGTAGGTGCCCCACTGCTCGCTGTGCCGGGCGCGGGCGACCCGCCAACTGTCCACCAGTACCCCGTCCGAGAGGAGTGCGCGCACGGCCGGGCTCGACGGGCCCGCGTTGAAGTCGCCCGTCACGACGGCCGGCAGGCCCCGTGCGGCCACCACCTCCAGGAGGGCACGGGCGGAGCGCAGCCGGGACCGGCCGGACAGCGGGTCGAGGTGTGTGTTGACCACCAGCAGGTCGTGACCGGTGACCCGGTCGCGAAGGTGCACCTCGACCATCACCCGGGGGAACAGGTTGCCCCAGGACACCGACCCGGCACGGTGAGGCGTGTCCGACAGGGCGGACTGTTCCCAGCCCAGCAGCTCGAGACGGGTCGCGTCGAAGAAGATCGGACACGCCTCTCCCCCGCCGTCCGCCGAGCGGCCACGACCGACGTGGTCGTAGCCCGGGCCGAGGGCCTCGAGCACGGTGGCGAATTGTCGGGCGGCCACCTCCTGCGCGCACAGAACGGTCGGTCGCTCGGATGTGAGAAGCGCCCGCACGCGCGGCGCCCGGTGATGCCACCGGTCCGCCGGCCGGGTGAGCGCAGCGGGCACCGGCCGCCGGATGTTCCACGTCATGACGTGCAGGCCGGGCGCGGGCACCGGGCCGACCAGCGGCGGGTCCCCCGCCGACGGCTCGGCGGCGGGGTCCGACCCGGCCTCGCGCTGCGCCATCTCCCCACCCCACACCGTTCTCGCCTCTGCATCGCTCCTGCCGGGCGACCTCCACCCTATTCGGCGCGCGGCCCGCTGCGGACCGGTCGCAACCGTGACACGATCCTCCCGTGGATCAACACACGCCGGTCGGACAGCAGTGCGTGGAGTGTCTGCCGGCCGCGCGGGTGTTCTTCTCCGCGGTCGTCCGCCGCGCCGGGGTCGGGTCCGAGCACACCATGTACGTCCCGAGCCGTCTCGACAACGACTTCCTGCCGGCGCGGGCGGTCACCGGACAGGACGTGTGACCGTGCCCGCACCGCCGCCTCTACCGGTCCGGGACGGCGTCAGCCCCACCCGCCTGCGAGTCCCCGCCGCCGGCCCGTGGGCGGGCATCGCCGACTACATCGAGACGAGGTTCGACCACCTCGACCCGGGCGAGCTGCGGCGCCGGATCCCCGCCGGGGAGATCGTCGGCGCCGACGGCCGGGCGATCGACCACCACACTCCGCTGGGCACCCACGAGTTCGTCTGGTACCACCGCGACCTGCCCGACGAGACCGTCCTGCCCTACCGGGAGGAGATCCTGTACCGGGACGACCACCTCGTCGTCGTCGACAAACCGCACTTCCTCCCCACCACCCCGTCCGGCCACTTCCTGCGCGAGACCGCACTGGTCCGGCTACGCACCCGCTTGGGCAACGACGACATCACGCCGATCCACCGCCTCGACCGCGAGACCGCCGGGGTGGTCATGTTCTCCGCCCGCCCCGACACGCGCGGCGCCTACCAGTCGATGTTCGAGCGGCGCGAGGTGACCAAGGCCTACGAGGCCGTCTCCGCCCGTCCGGCCGGGTGGGACGCGGCCGCCCCGTCGCTCTGCGGCCACCCGGTCCCCGTCACGCACCGCGCGCACATCCGCTCGCTGCGCGGCGAGCTGCGCGTCACCCTCCACCCCGAGCTCCCGCCCAATTCCGAGACCCTCGTCGACGTGCTCGCGACCGGACTCAGCGCCTCCGGGCGGCCCGTCGTCCACACGCTTCTCACGCCCCGCACGGGGCGGCTCCACCAACTGCGCGTGCACCTCGCCGCGCTGGGGATCCCCATCCTCGGCGACCGGCGCTACCCCGACCTGCTGCCCGAGGCCCCCGACGACCCCGACCTGCCGCTGCAACTCCTCGCCCGCGAGCTCGGGTTCACCGACCCAGTCACCGGCGAGCCCCGACGGTTCGCCACGCGCCGGACCCTCACACACGCCCCCGTCAGCGACGCCGCTGGAACGTCAGGTGCGTGACGCCGCTGGGCGACGGCGTGGGCGCCGACCACGGGCCGGTCGGCGAGCCCGCCCGCGAGGCCCCGGGGCGGAAAACAGGGACCGCGCGTTCTCACCCGTCGACGTCACCCAGATGGTGTTCGACGTCGTGCACGATGTACTGGCACAGAGAGGCGATGGTGAAGACGTAGCCGTCGCCGCGTCGACCGGTCCTGTCCCGGTCCGCGGGGCCGACGCGGTCGAGAACCTTCAGCGTCCGAGCGGTGGTGGCGTCGAGTCGGCGGGCGAGATCGTCCGGGTCGCTGCGCCAGTACCCGTGCTCGACGACCGCCGCCTCGCCGTCGAAATCGTCGTAGGTCGGCTCGGCTCGGTCGAGCATCGCCGCTATGCGGTCCCCCAGGACTTCGATGAGGTCACGGCAGTGGCCCGCGTACTCCAGCGGCGACCACACCCGCGGCGACGGTCGCCGCTCGACCCCGGTCCGCCGGAGGACGGCGAGCCACCGGTCGCGGGCGGAAGCCAGTCGGTCGCTCGTGAAAGCCGGGTCGTGAGGCCGGTATCCACAGTCGTCACAGCCAGACTCGAGAACGGTCGTCCAGTCTTTCGTGTCCGGCAGCGAGGGTTCGGGAGGGGTGTCCATGCCTCCACCGTCTCACCGTCCCGGCGGTCCCGCGGCCGGATCGGGTCGGTCCGCGTCAGCCGTTCGCGGGGAGCCAGTCGGCGAACCGGTCGGCGGAGACCTCGGAGAGCCACATCTGCCAGAGCGGTCCGAAGGACACCCGGCGCACACCGAGCTTCTTCAGGGCCGCCAGGTCACCGGCGCCGTGTCCCTTCACCGGATGGGCGGTCGCGTTGACGGGGATCGTCACCGCCTGCACGAGACGCGTGAGCTGATCGGCGGTCGTCACGCCCACCGGGTACACCGATCGCGCTCCGGCGTCCGCCATGAGCGTGATGCGGGCCTCGGCCTCCGCCAGCGGGTCCGAGAAGACGTCCGTCCCCAGCTTGACGGCGTCGGTGCGTCCGTTGATGACGAACGGGACCCCGGCGTCATCGGCCGCGCGGCGGGCGGCGGCGATGTAGTCGGCGTGCTCCTGGCGATCGCGGACACGCTTACCCTCGCGGTGCACGACGTCCTCGATGTTCGCGCCGACGGCCCCGGCCTCGAGCAGGCGGGTGATCAACTCGGCGGGGTCGAGACCGTAGCCCGACTCGACGTCCGCGCTGACGGGAACGGACACCGCGTCCGTGATCCGCTTGACCACGTGCAGGTACTCGGAGAAGTCCATCTTCTCCCCGTCCGCGCTGCCGATCGCGTCGGCGACGGGGTGGCTGCCCACCGTCAGTCCCTTGAAGCCGGCATCGGCGGCGACCCGGGCGCTCCAGGTGTCCCACACGGTCGGCAGGACCGTCAGCTCACCCGATTCGTGGAGCTCGGCCAGCGTAGTTGCTCGTGCACGGACGTCGGGCATCTCGATCCTCCTCTGGAACGGGAACTTTCGCCTCCCGACCCTACGCCGGTGGCCGAGCGCGCGGACCACCGTAGAGTGACCCGTATCACACATCGCCGCGCGCACTCCGGAGGTCACCATGAACCACGTCTACAGCGTCACCGAGATCGTCGGCTCCTCGCCGGACGGAACGGACCAGGCCATCGCCAACGCGGTCGCGGAAGCGTCGAAGACCTTGCGGAACCTCGAGTGGTTCGAGGTCCAGTCCGTCCGCGGCAAGCTCGACGGCGGGGCGGTCGCCCACTGGCAGGTGACCATCAAGGTGGGGTTCCGGCACGAGTCCTGACCAGACGCGTCCGGCCACCTCCGGGTTCCCGCGGATCCCTTTATCCACAGGGCGTTCCGGCGGCTCCACAGAACGCGCCGCGGGGCTGTCGCCGGCGCTCGGGAGCGCCGAGACTCGGGGCATGAGATTCGAGGACCTCCCCGACAACTGGAACACGCTCCCGCTCGACGACGCCCCGCTCGCCGCCGGCGTGATCGACCTCGTCCTCGGTCACCACGACCGCGGCCGGAACACGATGCTCATCCTCCCGTGCGACGAACACGACGTCGGCCTTGCCGCCCCCATCCTCATCAGCGACGTGGACTGGCTGTGCACATCGCACGAGCGCCGCGACGCGATGGCCGTCCTGCCAGCCATCGCGTCGCCCGGATTCGTCGTCGGCCTGTCCGCCAGGCGCCGCCTCCCCGACGAAGTGGTGCGGGGCTGGCTGCGAACGATCGAGGACGAGCTGGATGCGACGGGGCAGGCGCTCCTGGCGCTGGGGGTGGCGGACGTGGACACCGTGGAGATCGTCGGCGGCCGCGCCGCGCGCAACGGCAGCCGCGCGTGAGTGGGCGGCACGCGGCCCGGTGAGCCGCCTCTGACCACCGCTCGCGGATGACAGGAACCCGGCGTCCCGCCGCTACCATCGACCCTCGTGCCCGACAACTCGCAGACCCCGGGAACGGGCAGCATCGTCGACTACTCGGCGCTTCCCGGGCCCGGGGGCCGCCGGTCGAAGCTGCCCGCCGTCGACTCACCGCGGTGGACCCTCAAAGTGGCGTTGTCCCAGCGTCCGTGGAGCTTCATCGCCTCCGGCGGCATGGCCGTGGGATTTCTCTGCAACGGGCTCACCCCCGTCGTCGTGGGCCGTGCAGTCGACGACGCGATCGCCACCGGCCGTCTGAACCGGCTCTGGTTATGGATCGGCGTGCTCGCCTGCGTGTTCCTGGTGGCGATGGTCGCCAACTGGACCGCACGCTTCATGTTGGTCCGCAGTCAGCAACTCGTCAGCCACGACCTGCGCACCGCGGTCACCGACCGCATCCAGGACCCGCGCGGGTTCGCGGGCCGGGAACGCACCGCGGGCGGCCTGCTGTCCATCGCCTCGTCGGACACCACGCGCGTCGGGGACATCGTCATGATGACCGTGATGCCCGTCGCCGAGGCGGCGGCCATCACGTACGGCGCGGCGATGATGTTCACGATCAACCCGTGGCTGAGCCTGGCCACCCTGGTCGGCGGCCCGGTGTTGGTCATCGTCGCGCTCCGGGTGGCACGGCCGCTGCAGCGCCGGTCGGTGGCGCGCCAGCAGGCCATCGCCCAGGCCGCCGCCACCGCGACCGACGTGGTGCAGGGGCTGCGGATCCTCAAGGGGCTGGGCGCCATCGTCACCGTCCGGAGGCGCTACGACGAGGTGTCGGACGACGCCTACCGCAAGACCGTTCACGCCGACGCGGCCGAGGCACGGCTCAACGGCGCCACCGAGGCGACCGGAGCCGTCTTCGTGTCCACGCTCGGGATCGCGGCGGGCGCGTTGGCGCTCGCCGGGCACGTCACCATCGGCGAGCTGATCACGGTGGTCGGCCTCACCCAGTTCCTCGTGGTCCCCATGACCATGTTCGGCCGCAACATCGCCTCCCGCTGGGCGTCGGCGGAGGCGTCCGGCCGACGGATACGCGAGGTGCTCGGCGCGGATTTCGAGCGTATCTCGGAGGCCGACGCCGCCACCACGGAGCGGTTCATCCGCGCCCTTCCGTCAGGCCTGACGGTCGTCGACGGCACCGACGCCGAGCTGATCCGCCTCCTCGAGTCACTGCCCCGCACGCGGGTGGCGGTCGTGCCCCACGCCGCCGACCTGTTCGACGGCAGCGTGGCGGACAACGTCCACCCCGATCGCGCGGCGGCGGAACACGCCCTGCGGGTCGCCTGCTGCGACGACATCCCCGACGGCCCCGACAAGCGGGTCGGTGAGAGCGGGCGGATGCTCTCGGGCGGTCAGCGGCAGCGCGTCGCCCTCGCGCGTGCCGTCGCGCTCGCCCCGGAGGTACTCGTACTGCAGGACCCCACCACCGCTGTGGACTCGGTGACCGAACAGAACCTCGCGGACAACATCGCCCGTGAGCGGATCGGGAAGACCACGATCGTCTTCAGCCCGGCCCCGGCGTGGAACGCCGTCGCGGACGCGCGGCTGACCGCACGGCGACTGCGCGAGACCGCGGAGGGTCTGCTCGTGGGGGCCGAGGGATGACGACGACGAGTTCGACACCACCCCTGAAGACCGACACCGCCCTGAGGTTTCCGGTCGCCTCCGCGGGCCAGGTCCGTCGCGAGGTGGCCAGGCAGCTCTCCCGGGTCCGCCACGCCGGGCGGTGGCTGGCGCTGGCGTTGATCCTGCTGAGCCTCGGGGCGACCGCGGGTGTGCTCATCCCCCAGCTGATGGGTCGGATCGTGGACCTGGTCACCGGTGAACGCGGGGGGTCGCTGTGGCAGATCGGCGGACTGCTGTTGGCGGCGGCGGTCGGCGGCGCGGCGCTCAGCGCATCCGGCTTCTACCTGGTGGCCCGGCTGTCCGAGCGGGTGATCGCCAACCTGCGGCAGGACATGGTCGGCACCGCACTCGGACTGCCCACCCACCGGGTGGAGGACGCGGGCTCCGGCGACCTCGTCAGCCGGTCCACCGATGACGTGGCCGAACTGTCCTCGGCGGTCACCGAGACCGTCCCGACGCTGTCCACCTCGGCCCTGACGGTCGTGGCGACAGTGATCGCGCTGTTCGCCCTGGACTGGCAGTTCCTCGTCGTCCCCCTCGTCGTCGCGCCCGTCTACTACCTCGCCGCGCGTCGTTACCTCGCCAAGGCCCCGGACCGCTACGCCGCGGAGCGCGCGGCAATGGCCGAGCGGGCGCGACGGGTCCTCGAGGCCATCCGTGGCCGGGCGACCGTACGCGCCTTCTCGCTCGAAGACCGGATGCACACCCGGATCGGCAACGCCTCCTGGGACGTGGTGCGCAAGGGCATCCGAGCGCGCACGACGATGCTCGTGCTCAACGTCTGGATGCTGGTGGGCGAGTTCCTCATGCTCGCGATCGCTCTCACGGTGGGCTACCGCCTCGTCGCCACCGGCTCCCTCACCGTGGGCGCGGTGACCGGGGCGGTGCTCATGATCATCCGCCTGCGGGGTCCGCTCATGACCTTCATGCGCATCCTGGACGTGGTCCAGTCGGGCTACGCGTCGCTGTCCCGGATCGTCGGCGTGGTCGTGGACCCGCCCGTACCGGTGCCCGACAGCGGTGTCGAGCCGCCGCAGGGCCGGGTCGACCTGCGCGATGTGAGCTTCAGCTACGGCGACTCGTGGGCGGTGCGCGACATCAGCTTCTCCATCGAACCGGGTCGGACCGTCGCGATCGTCGGTGCGTCGGGCGCCGGCAAGACTACGGTCGCCGCTCTGCTGGCGGGCCTCCTGGTGCCGGATGCCGGCGAGGTGCTCGTCGACGGTTACCCGGTGTCATCGCTGTCCGATCGGGAGCGCATCGCTCGTCTGGCCACGGTCAGCCAGGAGGTCCACGTGTTCTCGGGGACCCTGCGCCACGACCTCACCCTGGCCCGGCCCAAGGCCACCGACGACGAGCTGCTCGACGCGCTGCGCCGGGTCAACGCCTCCGCGTGGTTCGAGCGCCTGCCGGAGGGGCTCGACACGATCGTCGGGGCGCGCGGGCTCCAGCTGGATCCGGTCGCCGCGCAGCAGCTGGCCCTGGCCCGCGTCCTCCTGCTCGATCCGGCCGTCATCGTCATGGACGAGGCCACGGCCGAGGCCGGCTCGGCGGGCGCGGAGGCGTTGGAGCGCGCAGCCGACGAGGTCATCCGCGACAGGTCCTCCCTCGTGATCGCCCACCGGCTCGATCAGGCCTCTCGCGCGGACATCATCCTCGTGATGGACTCCGGACGGATCGTCGAGCGCGGCACCCACGACGACCTGGTCGCTCACGGCGGGATCTACCACCGACTGTGGGCCGCATGGTCCGCCGGCCGGCGGGCGACGGCCGTGGACAGCACTCCGGGCCCGGCCTAGAACGGGCCCGACCGGGGTGAGCGACGTCGGGAAACCCGGCGAGCGAGCGCGAGTTGGACCACACTGCAGGGGAGGCCGTCCCCGACTCCCGGTCCGTACGCGCGGAACGGGGCGCCCATCGGCCCGCCCGGGCTCCGACACCGTCGGTCCGACCTGGGGGATGATGGTGGGCGGCCAGATGGCGCAGTTCCACAAGAACACGATCAGCCCGAAACGAGAAGAGTCGACATCCATGACCCAAGGTCCCCAGAAGATCATTTACACCCTCACCGATGAGGCCCCGCGACTCGCGACCGAGGCGTTCCTCCCGGTCCTCCGCACTTTTGCCGAGCCCGCCGGTATCGCCGTCGAGACCAGTGACATCTCGGTGGCCGCGCGCATCCTCGGAGCGTTCCCCGAGCGACTCACCGACGAGCAGAAGGTGCAGGACAACCTTGCCGAGCTCGGTCGTCTGACTCAGGACCCGGACACCAACATCATCAAGCTGCCCAACATCAGCGCCTCCGTCCCGCAGCTCACCAAGGCGATCGCAGAGCTGCAGTCGCAGGGTTACGACATTCCCGACTTCCCGTGGGACCCGCAGACCGACGAGGAGAAGGAGACCGCCAAGCGGTACTCCGGCATCCTCGGAAGTGCGGTCAACCCGGTCCTACGCCAGGGCAACTCCGACCGTCGTGCCCCGAAGGCCGTCAAGGAGTACGCCAAGGCCAACCCGCACTCCATGGGCAAGTGGTCCATGGCCTCGCAGACCCACGTCGCGCACATGACCCACGGCGACTTCTACGCCGGCGAGAAGTCGATCATCCTCGACCGTGACTGCGATGCTCGCATGGAGGTCGTGACGCCCGACGGGAAGACCGAGGTCCTCAAGACCGTGCCGCTGCAGAAGGGCACCGTCGTGGACTCCATGTTCATGAGCAAGAAGGCTCTGCTGGAGTTCTACGAGGAACAACTCAATGACGCCAAGGAGACCGGCGTCATGTTCTCGCTGCACGTCAAGGCCACCATGATGAAGGTGAGCCACCCGATCGTGTTCGGGCACGCCGTCCGCGTGTTCTACAAGGACGCCTTCGAAAAGTACGGCGAGCTGTTCGATGAGCTCGGCATCAACGTCAACAACGGCATGGGCGACCTGTACGCAAAGATCGACACCCTGCCCTCGGCCAAGAAGGAAGAGATCATCGAGGAGCTGCACCGCTGCCACGAGCAGCGGCCGGAGCTCGCGATGGTCGACTCGGCCCGCGGCATCTCCAACTTCCACTCCCCCTCGGATGTGATCGTCGACGCTTCCATGCCCGCGATGATCCGCATCGGCGGCAAGATGTACGGCGCCGACGGCCGCAAGAAGGACACCAAGGCGGTCATCCCGGAATCCACCTTCGCGCGGATCTACCAGGAGATCATCAACTTCTGCAAGACCAACGGCGCGTTCGACCCCACCACCATGGGCACCGTGCCGAACGTCGGACTCATGGCGCAGAAGGCCGAGGAGTACGGCAGCCACGACAAGACCTTCGAGGTCGAGACCGGCGGCGTGGCCAACATCGTCGACGCCGCGACCGGTGAGGTCCTGGTCTCTCAGGAGGTCGAGGCCGGCGACATCTGGCGCATGTGCACTGTCAACGACGCGCCGATCCGTGACTGGGTCAAGCTCGCCGTGGACCGTGCCCGCGCCTCCGGCATGCCCGCCGTCTTCTGGCTCGACCCGTACCGGCCGCACGAGAACAACCTGATCACGCTGGTCAACAAGTACCTCCAGGATCACGACACCGAGGGCCTGGACATCCAGATCATGTCGCAGGTGCGCGCCATGCGCTACACCCTCGAGCGCGCGTGGCGCGGCCTGGACACCATCTCGGTGACCGGCAATATCCTGCGCGACTACCTCACGGATCTGTTCCCGATCCTCGAGCTGGGCACCAGTGCCAAGATGCTCTCGATCGTGCCGCTCATGGCCGGCGGTGGGCTCTACGAGACGGGTGCCGGCGGTTCCGCGCCGAAGCACGTCCAGCAGCTGGTGGAGGAGAACCACTTGCGCTGGGATTCGCTCGGGGAGTTCCTCGCGATCGGTGCGAGCCTCGACGACCTCGGTCGCAAGTACGACAACCCGAAGGCCACCATCCTCGCCCAAGCGCTGGACACCGCGACCGGCAAGCTGCTGGAGAACGGCAAGTCGCCCTCGCGCGTGACCGGCGAGCTCGACAACCGGGGCAGCCAGTTCTGGCTGGCGTTGTACTGGGCGCAGGAGCTGGCGGCGCAGACCGAGGACGCCGAGCTCGCAGCGCGGTTCGCCCCGCTCGCCGAGAAGCTGGACGCCGACAAGGACAGAATCCTCGAGGAGCTGACGGTTGTCCAGGGCCACTCGGTCGATCTCGGCGGCTACTACCAGCCCGACACCGAGAAGCTGAAGGCTGCGATGCGTCCGAGCAAGACGCTCAACGACCACCTCGACAGCGCCTTCGCCTGATCTCCCGCTGAACCCGCACCACCCCACCGCGCCCCCGCCGGAGTGATCCGACGGGGGCGCGGTGTGTCGTGGGACGAGGACTACGACGACGACTCAGCTCATGTCACTCGCCGAACGCCGAGCTCAGACACCGCATCGCAGCCAGGGTCTTGGGCACGCCGATGTACGGCATGAGGTGCACGAAACACTCGGCGACCTCTTCCTTGGTCATGCCGGCCACCTCGACCGCGGTCCGGATGTGCCCGGTCAACTGGGGCTCGGTGCCGCCCATCGCCGCGAGGGCCGCCATGGTGAGCATCTGACGGTCGCGCAACTCGATCCCCGGCCGCTGGTAGGTGCCGCCGAACACCGCGCCCACCACCCAGTCGGAGGCACCCGGCGCGAACTCGTCCAACTGCTGCTTCCAGGCGGCCGCTCCCTCCGGTGACTGCGTCTGCTCGACGAACTGGTCGCCCTTGTCCATGCTCAGTTCCACGGGTGTCCTCCTCGACGATTCGGAAAGTGCCTGGTCAGGCTAACAGTCGCTGCCCTTGTCGTCGGGAGGGTCGGGAGCCGGGCCGGAGTGTCGCAGGGCTGTGCGATAGTGCAGTTCGGTCCTGCCTCCCGAGGTGCGGAGCGGCTCCCCGGTCAGCTGTGTGAAAGGTGTGTCGGAATTCGAGAGCCTTGGTGGTGTCGGGCGCGCTCCTGCTAGTGGCGGGGTGTTCGTCCGGGCAGGTCGGACAGGACGCGTCGGAACAGGCCGAGGGGTCATCCTCCTCCGCCACGGAGACCATCACGGTCACGGCGCCCTCCCCCGCCGCCGTCCCCGACGCGCTGACCAGTATCGATCCCTCCTCTCTCGCCTCGCAGCACCATGCGGGAACGTATGTGTGGAAGTGCTCCACCGGCGGTCAGTACGTGGGCCTGTGCGTGTCCGGGGGCGGGGCGGTGACCTGCACCGGTGTGCCGGGGGCGGAGGCTCCGGATCTCACCGAGTATTTCCCGGGCCGTCCCGGCGCTATGGAACTCGGCCCGGCAGGACTGCGCTATACGTTTGTCGAGGGAGTGCCGCCGGTGTCCGCCCGGCTCGAGACCGGTCAGTCCGTGGAGTTCGGCGACCTGCGGTGCGCCAAGCCGGACGCCGCCACCCTGGAGTGCAGTTCCGGCGGCAACTCGTTCACCATCAGCGGCCCGGGCCGGGCCATCACTACGGCGGGCACGGTGCTCGCGGAGCGGGACTACTCCAATCATCCCGACTCCGGATCCGGCACCACATCGTCGTCCTCCACGACCGCCGCCAGCGGACATCCATCGGGCTACATGGGTGCCAGCGGTATGGTCAGCGGGGTCCGCACGGCCTCGGGCGCTCTGGTCACCGCCTCCGTTCCGCCGTGTGACGGCAGGGGGATCCTCATCCTCGACTCGTACGTGGAGTCATCCGGTCCCCAGGAGGGCATCGCCGCGCTCCTGGACCGTCACCCGGGTGCCGAGTTCGCCATGCCGGGCCGGTGCCCCTCGCTGCGCGGCAGCCTGGACGGCGCCCGTGTCTATCCCATCTTCACCGACCACGGACACGACACCGTGGCCGTGTGCCGCGACAAGGCGGCCCGCGGAGGCAATGCGCGGCTGCTCACCATCACGGCGGAACACATCGACCCCTGCTGATCCTCGGGACCTCCCCGAGACCCCGAACGCTAGAGACCGCGGGTGAGCAGCCGATCCCAGGTACCCGGCATCGGAGCAGACACGATCAGGTCCGTCCCGTCCGGCAGCGGGATCAGCATCGTCGCGGCGTGCAGATGGAGGCCGCGTGCGGCCGCGAGAGGCCACGACAGTGTTGAAGCGGGGATCCCCGTATCGGTCGTCACCGGCGATCGGGTGCCCGGCGTGCTGGAGATGCACGCGGATCTGGTGCTTACGGTCGGTGAACAGATATCCGGCCACCCTCGACTCACAGCGTCATGCCTCGGGCATCGGTGCCGCGATCACCACCCGTGCCCTCAACGACACGCCAGACCTCTTGCCAGTACCCGGCCAGCGAATCGACGGTCTCGTGCGCGTTCAATCCGCTCGGCTGGGGCACCATCCAGAGCGCCACACCGGCCGGCCAGCCTCGAATCGCAGACGCATCCTGTGGGCCCGTGGTCGCCCGCGGCTGCACGAAGGCCGCCCGGTAGGCGGTGATCCCCACGATCGCCACGAGACCGGGCCTCAGGTCGCGGACCCGCGAGATCAATCGTTCCCCTCCGGCGCGGAGCTCATCGCGAGAGAGTTCATCGGCCCTGGCGGTGGCACGACCGACGAGGTTGGTCACCCCGATCCCTCGCGAGGTGAGCTGACGTTCGTCCGGGGCCGAGAGTCCTGCGGAGGCGTCCACGAGCTCATCGGTCAGACCTGCACGGTGGAGTGAGGGCCAGAAGCGGTTCCCCGGGCGGGCGAACGGCGCGTTGACCGCAGCGGTCCACAATCCGGGGTTGATTCCCACGATGAGCAGTCGGAGACGCGCCGGCGCGACGGGCAGCACATCGTCCATCGCGTCCGGGTCATCGGTGGCGAACCGGGCCAGATCCTCGCGCCGCGGGCGAGCGCCGCCCATAGGGGAAGGACGTCGCGGGCTCCCGGCAGGCGCCGGAGGACCCGTCACGACTGCACCGTCTTCGCGGCCGGGCTGCACGGGGAGCACCGCCCGGTCAGGGCTTGAGGATGTACTGCAGCGTCTCCACCACCTGATCGGTGGTCGTACACCACGCCTGTGCCTCGGCGTCGACCTCCTTGAGCGGGTGGATGATGTCGGCATCGTGGAGAGTCACGTAAGGCTTGCCGAGCGCCGCGCAGTGGCCCGCGTCAAAGGCGGCGTTCCACTGCTTGTACTTGTCCCCGAAACGGACCACCACCATGTCCGCCTGCTCGATCAGGGTTCGTGTGCGGATGGAGTTCACCTTGGCCGACTGGTGGTCGCGCCAGAACTGGTTCCCGGTCTCCCCCAGATGGTCCCCGGCGGCGTCGCTGGCCGGATGGTCGGTGACGGGGGCGGTGAACACCACATCCAGACCGGCGGCTTCGGCACCGCGCCTGATCTCCTCGCGCCAGTCGGTGTGGATCTCACCGGCGAGGTAGACGGAAAAACTCATGACTCAGAGGTTCCGCCAGTAGGTGAGGGT
>NZ_LSSV01000061.1:0-6991 GCF_001658045.1 Dietzia sp. 111N12-1
CAACTTCAGAAACGCGACACTAGCGCCCCCATCAGAGCACCGCTTTCGCCGACCTGCGCGACCTGCGCGGCCTGCGCGGCCTGCCCGGATCAGTCGAGTGGTTGAGGTGGGAGCTGGTGACGTCAGGTCTTGCGTGCCGACCGCGAGACGAGTCCGAGTTACACCGAGATTCTGCGACAGATGCTCACAGTGGCTGACCCACGCTCAGGGCGGCAGCGCTATCCCCGCTGCATTTCCGCCGATCCCGAGCCCGCTTGGTCGGCAGCCAGTCGATGCAGTTGCGCTCGCCTCTAGTTCGGCCGTACCTGACTGCTCAGGTGCCGACGTGGCCGCACCCGGCCGGTGCGGTGGCCGGCTCTGTCGTTTCTACAACCCACCCACGGCCGGTGGGTTGGACCAAAGCGCGGCATTATAGAGTCCTGGCTAGCCGTTGCAGCCCGAAACGCGCCGTAAATAATCCACGCCGGTGCGACGCTCCGTTTGGACAACAGGGGCGGTCGCGGTTCAGGTGCGTGGAGTTACATGGATGTGAGTGAGCTATGCGTAGGACTCCCTTCGTCGCGGTGATCGCCGCGGTCGCCCTGGGCCTGGCCGGGTGCACCTCGGAGAACACCGAGACCGGGACGGAGACGACCGCAGCCTCGACCGTCGGCGCGGCGCCCATTGTGGTGGAGGATGCGTGGGTCAAGGCCACTGATGTCAATGGGGGCACTGAACACGGCGAGGCCGCCACTGGTGACCCCGGTTCTGCTGACCCGAAAGCGCACGGTGACGGTGGCGCGATGGCACCGGTGTTTGGCATCGTGCGGAATCAATCCGATGAGGATGTCCGCTTGGTCGAGGTGGCCTCCGTGGTCTCCGGTGAGGCCGAGTTGCACGAGACCGTCTCGGGGGCGGCGGGTGGCTCGATGATGCAGGAGCGAGAGGGCGGCTTTGTCATCCCGGCAGGCGGAGAGCTTGTCTTCGAGCCTGGCGGGAACCACATCATGCTGATGGGCGTGCACGAATCGATCCGCACGGGTCAGGAAGTCGCCGTGACCCTCACATTGGAGAACGGCGACAGCAGCGAGATCGTCGCCTCCGCGCGGTCGTTCGAGGGGGGCAATGAGCAGTACCAGGGCGGGGAGTGACCGGCAATGGGTGACAGTAACCGCCGCTCGGCGTTGAATCGCAGATCCTTCCTGGTCGGCGGTGCGGCGCTTACCGGTGGTGCCGCTGTCGCCGGAGGAGCTGCGGGGTGGGGAGTTGGTGGGCGCACCGCGACCGCGCGGACCCCTGATCGCGACGCGATAGCCAACTCCCGGGCCGTCGGCGCGGCCACCGAGCCCTTCCATGGTGACCGTCAGTCCGGCATCACCACGGCGCCACAGGCGCATGCGGCGTATGTGGCATTCGATTTGCGAGACGGCCTTCGCCGCACCGACCTCATCGGCGTACTACGAGCCTGGACGCAGGACGCGGCCCGGCTCACGCAGGGGCGCGGCGGTCTGGCCGACCTGCAACACGAGTTGGCTGAAGGACCGTCCCGGTTAACGGTGACCATCGGCTTCGGCCCGGAGCTGGTCGGCAAGATCGGTCTTGGAGACCGCACCCCGGAGTGGTTGCAGCCGCTACCGGACTTCCCGCAGATCGACCGGCTCGAGGACCGGTGGTCCGGCGGGGATCTGCTGCTGCAGGTCTGTGCCGACGACCCGCTCACCGTCGCCCACTCGGCCCGGATTCTGTCCTCGGGTGTTCGCGATGCGGTCCTTCAGCGGTGGGCGCAGCGAGGGTTCCGTCGTGCCGTGGGCACCGACCCGTCCGGGCAGACACAACGCAACCTCTTCGGGCAGATTGACGGCACCGCCAATCCCTCGCCGGCCGATGCCGACTACGACCAGTTGTTGTACTCCGATGGCGCCGACCGGCGATGGATGCGGGGCGGTACCTCCCTGGTGCTGCGTCGTATCCGGATGACGATGGACACCTGGGAGGAGATCGAACGGAGCTCCCGTGAGCTCACGATCGGACGGAAACTCGACTCGGGCGCGCCATTGACCGGTACCACAGAACACGACCCCGCTGACTTCGAGGCGATTGACCAGACCGGGTTGACCGTCATCCCCACCGAATCACACATCGCCCGGGCCCGGCCACGGGTCCGGGCCGAGACGATTCTGCGACGACCGTACAACTATGACGATATCCCGGATCCCGGCCAGATCAGCAACTCCGGGCTGTTGTTCGCGTCCTACCAGGCCGACCCGGTACGCCAGTTCGTGCCGATCCAGCAGCGACTGGCAGAGCAGGACATGCTCAACACCTGGACGGTCCCGATCGGCTCCGCCGTTTTCGCGATCCCACCGGGGTGCCACGAGGGCGGCTACGTCGGCGAGAGCGCATTGGAGGGATAGCCGCAACGCAACCACCGGGAGCTGCGGTCGCCGACCCGCTCGATTCGGACCTGTCCGGCCATCGTCTCGTGGGCCGATCGCGCTCCGGTTGCCCCGCCTCACCGCTATCGCTACGGCTGGCCCGATTATCATCCAGTGACCACGTCAGGGCACGCATGAGTTGGAAAGCGGACAATCTGTTGAGTAAGAATCTGAAACTCTCGCTAGCGCTGATCACGACTGCTCTGATCGTCCTGGTGGTGGCCTTACTGGCTGCCGGGAACGATTCCGGCTCCGAGCAGGCACGTCCTGATGACAGTCCGGGCACCGGAGTGTTGGTGCGTGAGGACAGTCCCCGACTGTCTGAGGGCGGTGACGCCGTCTTCGTTGAGTTCCTCGATTTCGAATGCGAAGCCTGCATCGCGCTCTATCCGACAATTGAGGACCTCCGCGAGCAGTACGGAGACCGGGTGACGTTCGTGGTGCGCCACATGCCCCTGCACGACAACTCTATGGCGGCGGCCCTGGCCGCCGAGGCCGCCGCCGAGCAAGGCCAGTTCGAGGCCATGTACCGCAAGTTGTTTGACACTCCCGAGCAGTGGGGCCACCAACAAACCCCGCAAATGGACACCTTCTTCGGCTATGCCGAGGAACTGGGGTTAGATATGGAGCGCTTCGAGAGCGCATACAACGACCCGGCCACCCTCGAGCGCATCGAACAGAGCAAGCAGGACGGTCAGAGCCTCGGGGTCAGTGGCACGCCGACCTTCTTCCTGGACGGGGAGCGCCTCGAGCCGACCAGCGTCACCGATCTCGAGAACAGCATCAATGCTGCCCTCGAATAGCTCAGCCACCCCGGTCGCACACTCCACCAACGCCGGCCCGGATCAGTACCCCCACCGCAGGCTCGCGGTGGTGCTGATCGTTGGTGGGCTCATCGGCCTGGTCGCAGCGGTAGTGCTCCTGGTGGAGAAGATCGCACTGATCGAGAACCCGGGCTACGTCCCGTCCTGCAGCATCAACCCCGTCCTGTCCTGCGGGTCGGTGATGACCACCGCGCAGGCCGAGGCCTTTGGCATCCCCAATCCGATCATCGGCATCGCCGGATTCGCCGCCACCACGGCCCTGGGTGCCGCGCTCCTAGCCGGGGGAGCATTTCAGCGGTGGCTTTGGGCCAGCATCCAAATAGGCGTCACCTTCGCGGTGGTGTTCATCCACTGGCTCATCTACCAAAGCTTGTACAGCATCGGTGCCCTGTGCCCGTACTGCATGATCGTCTGGGCGGTGACCATACCGATCTTCTGGTACTGCACCCTGTGCAATCTTCAGCTACTACGCCGCAGCGGTACGGCGGGTCTTGCGCGCCTCATCGCCGTAGTTACCGAATACCGGGGCGCGATACTTACCGCCTGGTACCTACTTGTTCTGCTGCTCATCACGCACCGTTTCTGGGACTACTGGACCACCCTCGTCTAGAAACGCTCGCCGAACAGCAGATCGCGTTCCGCGAGTCAGTCCTCGGCTCACTCGGGGGCGGCACACCGCAGTCTGCGCAGGCGCTCCCAGATCAAAGCAGCGCACGCCGGATGGCTCTCGGACCCGGTCCCCCGCCCGCTGTCCAACTCCTCGTACAGCTATCGACTGCTGTCGCAGACGATCAGGCGCGGTTGCCTCCACGCGAGCTGCGTCGATACTCGGATGCGAACCGGTCACCGTAGCGATCACGCATGGCCGCCGCTACGAGCCGGTCTGAGTCCGCGGCCTCGTCCGATGGACCATCGTCTCCAACCGTGGCCGCGGGAGGGCCCGACGGGGCCTGCGACGCTGTGGTGTCCTGCCCGGGACCTGCTGCCCGGTTCCCGCCCTTGCGTGGCCGCGCCGCGGCGGCATCGTTGTCCTCGTCGTCCAGACGACGGCGCTGACGTATCTCGCTCCACACGAAGTAGCCCAGGCCGATGGGAGCGAGGACCCCGAAGGCCATCCACTGCATGCCGTACGACAAGTACGGTCCTGACTCGGTGGACGGCAGTGGCATCGGTTCCAAAGACCCGGGCTGCCCACCGGCGAGCTGGAGATAATAGGGCGACAGGTCGGTGCCGAGGAGGTCCCCGATGACGGGGGGGTCGATGTTGCGCACCATGTTCCAATCGTGCAGAACGATGGGTTGGGCGGGAGTGAGTGTGCCAGTCTGAATTGGCCCCNTCCGTCGGTCCCAGGAAGTGTTGGTCCGACGGTATTGATGACTGAGTGTGCCAGTCTGAATTGGCCCCACTTGGAGGCGTAGTGCTGCTCTGAAATGGCCCCACCCTCGATCAACCAGACCCTAAGTTTCGTGTCGTCCGACCAAAGACGTTCACGAGAGGCAAGGGGTTGAAGGAGAGATCGAGAGTGGAGCAGTTCGAACGTATCCGACGAGACGCCCGAGACGAAGGCCTGTCCATCCGGGCCCTCGCCGAGAGGCACAAGGTGCACCGCCGCACGGTGCGCGCGGCGCTGGCCGATGCGGTGCCGCCACCACGTAAGACCCCGCAACGCACCGCGCCGGTACTGGGCCCGCATGAGGCGACGATCCGGCGCTGGTTGACCGAGGACCTCACAGCGCCTCGCAAGCAGCGTCATACCGCTCGCCGCGTGTGGCAGCGCCTGATGGAGGAGGAAGGAGTGGAGGTGGCCGAGTCGAGCGTGCGCAACCTGGTGGCCACACTCCGTGCCGAGATCAGCGGCCCGAGAGAGGTGATGGTGCCGCAGACCCACCCGCCGGCCGAGGAGGCCGAGGTCGACTTCGGCGAATTCACCGCCACGATTGCCGGGGTGGTGATGAAGATATTCATGTTCTGCATGCGCCTGTCGCACTCGGGCAAGGCGTTCCACTTCGCCTACGCCAACCAGGCCCAGGAATCGTTCTTCGACGGCCACGTCCGAGCGTTCGCCGCCTTCGGCGGGGTACCGGTGGGGATGATCCGCTACGACAACCTCAAACCCGCCGTGACCAGGGTCGCGCTCGGTCGGGACCGGTTCGAGCACCCCCGCTTCGTGGCGTTGCGCTCGCACTACGGATTCGATTCGTTCTACTGCATCCCTGGCAAGGACGGCGCCCACGAGAAAGGCGGCGTCGAGGGCGAGATCGGCCGGTTCCGGCGCCGGCACCTGACCCCGGTCCCGAAAGTGGACTCCCTGGCCGAGCTCAATGAGCTGATCGCCGCCGCCGATGCCCGCGATGATGCCCGGCGTATCGGGGCCCGGGCCGAGACCGTCGGCGCGGCCGCGGCCCGGGAACTGCCGCTGCTGCGGCCGCTACCGGCCGAGGTCTTCGATGTGGACGCCGTCCTGTCGTGCCGGGTCGATGCCAAAGCGCGAGTGTGCGTGCGCCAGTCCTACTACTCGGTGCCCGCACGTCACGTCGGGCGTCGTCTCGAGGTCCGCCTGGGCGCCACGCGCATCCTCGTGCTCGACCCGGCCGCCCACGGCAAGGTCATCGCGCAGCACACCCGCTCACTGCACAAGGGCACCGAAGACCTGGTCCTGGACCACTACCTGGAGGTGCTGGTGCGCAAGCCCGGCGCCCTGGCCGGGTCGACCGCCCTGGCCAGCGCTAAAGCGTCGGGGGCGTTCACCGCCAACCACCAGCGATTCTGGACCGCCGCCCGCAAAGCGTTGGGCGACGGCGCCGGCACCCGCGCCCTGATCGGGGTCCTGCTGCTGCATCGCACCATGAGCGCCTCGGCGGTGGCCGCCGGGATGGCCGCCGCTGTGGCCGACGAGGTGTTCGATGCCGATCTGGTCGCCGTGCACGCCCGCCGGGCCACCACCGGGCGGGCCGCCACCCCGCCGATCGCACTGCCGACCACGGCCGCTCCGGCGGCCGCCGATCAGAGGCCCGCCCCGTCGCTGGCCGGTTACGACCAACTCCTGACCTCAAGCGGGCGCCAGCTCGAGGAGGCCATCGCATGAGCAGTAGCAAGACCCCGCCGGCGATGACTGCGCTGACCGACGCGGCCGCCGAAGCCGCCATTGGTGCCGCAGCCAAGACCCTGTGCCTACCCACCATCCGTGACCAGGCGATACCCATGGCCGAGGCGGCCGCCAAGCAGCGTCTGACCCACAAGGCGTTCTTGGCCGAGATGCTGTCGGCCGAGTGCGACGAACGCGATGCCCGCCGACGGATGCGCAGGGTCAACGAGGCCAAGTTCCCGCGCACCAAACGGCTCGCCGACTTCGATCCCGCCCGCCTGCCCGACCTACCACCAGCAACGTTGGCGCACCTGGCCGGCGGGGCGTGGATCGACGCCGGAGAACCACTGGTCCTGCTCGGCGACTCCGGAACCGGCAAAACCCACCTGCTCATCGCCCTGGGTACCGCGGCAGCCGAGCAAGGACGCCGAGTCCGGTATATCACCACCGCGGCCCTGGTAAACGAGCTCGTCGAAGCCGCCGACGACAAGCAACTGTCCCGCGTGGTCGGCCGCTACGCCCGACTGGACCTGCTGTGCCTCGACGAGGTCGGCTACGTCCACCTCGACCCACGTGGGGCCGAACTCCTCTTCCAGATCATCACCGCGCGAGAGGAACGAGCCTCCATCGCCTGCGCCTCCAACGCTCCGTTCAGCGAATGGGGCACC
>NZ_LSSV01000062.1:0-6878 GCF_001658045.1 Dietzia sp. 111N12-1
CGCGTCGGCCCTCGCCCCAGCGCGGGCCACCGAGGGGCCGGGACAGGTCAAATTCCGGGCCCTTCACGGCGCCTCCTCCTGGATGGGGTCGGGTACGGCACCGAGCGACTCGAGTTCGTCGAGTGTGCTGTCCAGGCCCGCGCGCAGTCGGCTGGCCACGGGCCGCGGCAGCCTGGCGGTCTTGCGCTCGAGCGAGGAGCGGGTGATCAGCGGCTCGGCACCGGAGTCCACGAGGTAGGCGTGCAGCGCCTCCTCGGTGGTGTACCGGGGCGTGAACCCGAACTCGATGCGCATCCGGGTGGTGTCCACGGTGCGGCCGTACCGCAGGTAACGCAGCTGCGAGGACCCGATGGCGCGCAGTCCCTGGCTCGACAGCAGCCGGGCCGCGAGCTTGAACATCTGCGGCATCACCGGCAGGGGGACGTGCCCGGCGCGGCGGATGGCCTGCGTCAGCGTGAGCACGCCGTCGGCGGCGATGTTGTACGTGCCGGGGGTCGCACCCATCGTGGCGTGCAGCAACGCGTCGAGCGCGTCCTGCGGGTGCAGCAGCTGGATGCGCGGGTCGTAGCCGGCCAGCACCGGCGAGAGCGACGGCAGCAGCAGCTCGCCGACCACCGTGGGCTCGGGCAGGCCGAGGATCGCGGGGATGCGCAGGATGGTCACGTCGATGTCCGGGCGTTTGCGGGACATGCCGCGCACATAGCCCTCCACTGACGAGTGGTCGAGCGGGATGCCGCCACTGGGCTGCCGACGCGCGGCCATGTCCTCGCTGAACATGGCCGGGTCGAGGCCTGAGGAGCCGTACACGGCAGTCGAGGAGACCAGCACGAACCGGGTGACCGTAGCGGCCCGCCCACAGGCGGCGATCACGTGCATCGATCCCATGATGTTGGCCTCTTTGACGGCCGCTCGCCCGCCCGGGGCGAAGTCGGTGTGGTGCAGTCCGACGTGGACGACCGTGTCGATCCCGGCCTCGCGCAGGATCCCCTGCAGCCGCGGCGACTGTGGGTCCAGGCGCACGAACTCCGCGTCGCGCATGCGCCGGCGGTGCTGCGGCGACGGCTTGGCCGAGTCGATGGCCAGCACGTGCTCGACGGAGTCGTCGCGCAGCAGCATGCCCACCAGGTGCGCGCCGAGGTACCGGCTGCCGCCCACGACCGCGACGGCGCGAGCCGGCCGACGGTCTGGAGCTTCTGTGTTCACCCGGCCGAGTCTAGCCGCCGGGCCACCGCTGTCCCGAAATACACCGATGCCCGCCACCGCTGCTGGTGACGGGCATCCGCTACAGGCGTGAGTCCGGGCGCCATCTAAGGCGCCGCCGGACTCACTTACCGAGCTTGCGACGCTGCACGCGCGTCCGGCGGAGCATCTTGCGGTGCTTCTTCTTGGACATACGCTTGCGGCGCTTCTTGATCACAGAACCCATATGGGGTCACCTACCTGTCGACTACTGGTCTGGGGCCTTGCAGCCCACGAAGGGCCTTCCTGCGCTCCGGCGCCTGAGAGCGAACTCGAAAGCCGGGACGGAACCCGTCCAGACTACCTCCCGCCCCCGCCGCCACGAAACCGGGCGGCGCCGGCGCGACGGGTCAGCCCGCGGAGAAGTACGACGTGTCGAGGTACTCGTGCACGGCCTTGGAGTGGACCCGGAACGACCGCCCCACCCGCACGGCGGGCAGTTCGCCCGAGTGGACGAGCCTGTAGACCGTCATCTTGGACACGCGCATCAGCGCGGCGACCTCGGCCACGGTGAGGAACTGCGAGCCCCCCGCCGCCTGTGCGCCGCTATCGGTCTTGTCGGTAGTCGCCATCGTCACAACCCTTCGTGGCACGCGTCGTGCCGCAGGCTTCCCCTCCTGCGGTACGGACACGCACGTGCTGGGTATGAGCCTAGCGTGAATGGTGTGATCAATGCGACGGGAGTGGGCGAATTACATCGACGACACGCCGCCCGATCCGCGCCTCACCCGCCCTGAACTGGGCTTGTGCTACATAAGCGACCCGCCGGGTGGGTCACATCTCACCCGGCGGGCCGGTTCGGTACGCGCACACCCGGCCCGTTCGGTCGCCTCGGCGACGGGCCCGGGTGGCGGGTCAGTCGATCTCGTCGTCGTCGTCGCCATCGGTGGAGGCCAGTGCCAACGCCCGCGACCGCGACGCCGCCGCCTCGACCGCGTCCGCCACCGCCGAGCGAAGTCCCCCGGCCTCCAGCCTGCGGATCGCCGCGGCGGTGGTGCCGCCCGGGGAGCTGACGTTGTAGCGCAGTTCGGCGGGTCCCTCGCCGCCGCCGGTGAGCATCGCGCCCGCGCCGAGCGCCGTGCCGGCCGCCAGCTTCAGCGCCACGTCGCGCGGCAGCCCGCGCTCCACGCCGGCGTCGACCATCGCCTCCGCCATGAGGAAGAAGTAGGCGGGGCCGGACCCGGACACCGCGGTCACCGCGTCCATCTGGGCCTCGGTGACGACGACGACGAGGCCCACGCTCTCCATGATCGTGGACACCTGCTCGAGATGCTCATCGCGCGCATAGCGGCCCTTGCAGAGCGCGGAGACGCCGTGCCCGACGAGCATCGCCGTGTTGGGCATGACCCGCACGACCGGCGAGCCGGCGCTGAGCTTGTTCTCCAGCACGGTCGTCGGCACGCCGGCCGCGAGCGAGACCACGATCGACTCGTGGACGCTGTCGGAGATGGCGTCGCCGATGCGGCCGACCACCGCCGGCACGTCCTGGGGCTTGACGGCAACCACGATCACGTCGGCGCCCTCGCAGCCGATGTCGAGGCTGGTGGACAGGATGTTGTACTTCTTGGCCAACTGCTCGGCGCGGGCCTCCACGGCCTCGACCACCACGATGTCCGAGGGCTCGGTCCCGGCCTCACGGAGTCCCGCGATGAGGGCCTCGCCGATGCGTCCGCCACCGACCACTGCGATTCTCGTCATGCCCTTTACAGTGCCACACGCGTGCGCGGCCGCCCGCCGGCCGCGGGGGACGGGGCTGCCCGCCGGCCGCGGTCGAACGGGGCCGCCCGCTCGCGCCACCCATCGAATCGCGCCCGCCGCCACCGCCGCCTATTCGATGTCGCTCCACCTATCGCATCCGGTGGGTGGAGCGACATCGGATGGGCGGCGGGAGGGATTCGGTTGCCCGTCGCCGGTTCCCGCTCGCGCACCGCGGCTGAAACGGCCCCGCCCGCACCTGGAGCAGGCGCGGGCGGGGTGCGGGTCGTGGCCGGGATGCGGCTAGGAGACGAGTCTGAGCAGGAGTGGCCCGCACGTCACGCCCAGGCCGACGATCACCGCGAGGGCGATGCTGACGGAGTCGTTGCTCCTGCGCAGGACGCGGACCATGGCCACCAGTCCGACGATCACGACGATCGCCAGCGCAAAGGCCACCCACGGCAGGTCGCGCCAGAGCAATTGGAAGCCGATGAACAGTGCCGCGCCCGCGACCGCGGAGGCGAGCACCTGCGCGACGAGGATCAGCCACTGCGACGCCGGCGACCGCTCGGGCTCGGCTCCGCCGGGGGCGTCGTCGACGTCACGGTACTGCGAGCTGTCCGGCTCCGCCGGGGTCTGCTGCGACGCGGGTGCGGGGGTCGGAGCGTCGGCCCGGTCGGCGCCGGGCTGGTCTGTGCTCGTCCGGTCGGCGACGGGGGCGTCGGCCCCGGGCCGGGCGACCGGCTGCTGGCCCGCTGTCGTTGCGCCGGCCTTCGTCGCCTCGGTCTTCGTCGCGTCGGTCTGCGCCGCGTCGGACTTCGTCTCGTCGACCTTCGGCCGCTCGGTTCCGGTGCCCGCGCCGGTCACTGCCGCGGCCATTCCCGCGACTCCCGCACCTCCGGCGGCGGCAGCGGTCGCCGCACCCAGGGCACCCCCGCGCGTGGCGGAGTCGGAATCGTCGGGCTGCCCGGCTGGCGCCTCGGGGGCGCGGTGGGCGGTCGAGCCACTGCCCGACGGCACACCCCATGCGGAGGCATCGGCCCCTGCGGCGGGCTTGTCTGCGGGGGCGGGCTTGTCGGCCGCCGGAGCGGTGGGGGCCCCGGCGGGCTTCTCGGTGACGCGCTTGTCTGCTGTGACGGCCGTGTCGGTGGCCCCGGAAGCCTTGCCGACCTCGGCAGAACCGGAGGTCGCGGCAGACTTGTCGGTACCGGACTTGCCGGTGGCGGGCTTGGCGGTGGCGGGCTTGTCGGTGCCGGGCTTGACCGCCGGGGCGGTGGACGAGGCCGGCGCGGCCTTGTCTGCCGTTCCGGCCGCTGCGGACGGAGCTGACTTGTCGCCCGAGCCCGGGGCTGCGGTGCCGGCGACACCGGCAGCAGCAGCGCCCGCAACACCTGCGGCCGCGGCGCCGGCGGGCCCCACGCCCCCACGATCAGCGGGCGTCGGGCGGGTGGCGGGAGCGTCGGACCCCGACTGCTCCGCATCCTTGCGCTTGCGGCCGAACAGCCCGCGCAGACCGCCCTTCTTTCCCTGCTGGCCGGCGTCATCGGAGGCGGAGCGCGACGGGGCGGGCGCGGACGGAGTCGCCGACGGCGGAGCCTGCTGCGGGGCCGGCGAGGTGGTGGGCGTCGGTGCGACGGACGACTTCTCGGCCGACCCGGCCGGCGTGGACGCGGGCGCCCCTGCCTCCGGGGCCCGCCGCCGTCCCGAGGGCCGCGGGGTCTGCGGGGCCTCAGAGGTGGACGACCTCGTCGTCGTCCCCGGGGTCTCCCCGGCGCCCGTCGGGGCACCACCGTCGGCACCCGACTCCGCGTCCCGCTCGGCGTCGCCACCGGCGGCCGCGGCCTCTTCGGCCTCCCGCGCCCGACGCCGCGCCGCGCGACCACTGAGCACGGTGTCGTCGGTGATCTTGGGGATCTCACCGGTGAGCTCGGAGACGCTGAGTCCGCCGCCCTCGTCGGCCCGGCGACGCCGACGCCCGGCCGGGGCGTCCTGCTGCTCCGCGCCCATGCGCTTGAGCAGCTCCGCCACGGTGATCTGCTGACCGTCTGAATCCTCGGCCATCGTCAGCTCCCCTTCCCGTCGCCGCCCACGTCCCGGTCGAGACGCTGCAGGATGAGCCCCTCTCGCAGAGCCCACGGACAGATTTTCACACTTTCCAGACCCAACGCACGCATGGACGCCTCCGCCACCAGCGCTCCCGCCACCACCTGATGCGAGCGGTCGGAGCTGATGCCCTCCAACTCTGCCCTGTCGGCGGCCGTCATGCGGGAGATAAACGCGATCACCTGCCGCAGACCGGCGGCTGTGAGCACCCGGTCCACCCGTGGGCCCTCCGACGACGGCGCCGCACCCGTGAGCCGGGCCAACATACGGAACGTCTTGGAGGTGGCGCACGCGAGGTCGGGCTCACCGGCCGCCCGGAGTTCCCGGGCCGGCCCGTCGAGCTCGGCGTCGATGTAGTCACGCAGCTGGTTGATGCGCTTGCGCTCCGGCGGGTCGGTCTTGAACCAGTCGTGGGTGAGCCGGCCGGCGCCCAGCTGCAGACTGAACGCCTGCTCGGGCAGCTCGTCCTCCCCGTGGGTCATCTCCAACGACCCACCACCGATGTCGAGGTTGATGATCCGCCCCGCGCTCCAGCCGTACCACCGACGCGCGGCGAGGAACGTCATGCGCGCCTCGTCCTCACCGGAGAGCACCCGCAGCTCGATGCCGGTCTCCTTCTCCACCTTGGCCAACACGTCGTCCGAGTTGGCCGCGTCGCGCACGGCGGAGGTGGCCAGCGCCATGACCTCGCGGCACTTGGTGGCCTCGGCGAGCTCGGCGGCCTCGTTGACCGCGTCGATGAGCCGGGCGATGCCGGTCTTGGAGATGTTGTTGTCGTCGTCCAGGTACTCGATCAGGCGTAGCCGGGTCTTGGAATCGTTCATGGGCGTGGGATGACCACCCCGGTGGGCATCGACCACCACGAAGTGGACCGTGTTACTTCCCACGTCCAGGACACCTAATCTCACACGACCACCCTAAACGGTCTACGGTCGCAGGTTGTGACCGCCACCGAACGCCCCCCGACCCCGGGCGCCCCTCAGCCCGAGGTCCCCCTCGACTTCCCGCGGGAGTGGTACACGTTCCCCGACCCCGCGAATGACGAACATCTGATCTCCGCCGACATGACCTGGCTGCTGTCGTCGTGGACGTGCGTCTTCGGCACGCCCGCCTGCCACGGCATCGACCGCGACCAGCCCGACTCCGGCTGCTGCACGCACGGCGCCTTCCTCTCCGACGACTCCGACCGGCAGCGGCTCGAGGCCAACGTCGCCCTGCTGCGTCCGGAGGAATGGCAGCACCGCGAGGCCGCCCACGCCGCCGCGACGGCGGAAGGGGCCGCGCAGGAGGCGTGGCTGGAGGAGGACGAACTGACCGGCGACGACGGCGAGATGGAGCCCGCTCTCAGGACGCGCCGCCTGGGCGGGAGGTGCGTATTCTTCAACGACGTCGGATGGCCGACCGGGTCGGGCTGCGCCCTGCACCACCTGGCCGGGCGGACGGGGCGGAGCCTGCCCGAGTCCAAGCCGGACGTCTGTTGGCAGCTGCCGATCCACATGTCACACGAGTGGGAGACCCGCCCCGACGAGGTGGAGATCCTCCACACCCGCGTCGGAGAGTACGACCGCCGCGGCTGGGGCCCGGGCGGGCTGGACCTCGACTGGTATTGCACAGGCTCGCCCGAGGCGCACGTCGGCGTCGACCCCGTCTACATCTCCCTACGTGACGAGCTGGTCGAACTGCTGGGCGCCGAGTGCTACGAGGTGCTCGCCGCGGCGTGCCGGCGTCGGCGGCAGCTCGGGATCGTGGCCGTGCACCCGGCGACCGAGCGGGCGCAGACCGAACGAGCCAGCGAGACCTGACCGGGAAAGTCCGGAATCCGCTACCCTCCGTCCGGATCC
>NZ_LSSV01000063.1:0-6240 GCF_001658045.1 Dietzia sp. 111N12-1
CCGAAGAGGTGGGGCCATTGCTGTATCGGTCGGGTGGGAAGTGTCAGCGGGCTTCCGCGATGCGTCTTTGGCGGCGCAGCTGCCAGTAGCGCGGAATCGTCCACCGCAGCGGCGTCTTGTCGATCACCACACGTGCGAGACGGGACCGGTAATGCACATCGTTGCGGACCGCGAACGACCAGTGCCCGACAACCCACGCCACCGGCCCCAACGCCATCACCGTCGGCGCCCAGGAGCTCGACTGCACCACCCCACAGAATCCGATCACCGCGCAGATTCCCCCGATGCCGCGTGCCAACGGCGGCATCAAAAGCGAGGCCACCGCGACCACCGCCACGGCCTGTACCGCGGTCTGTAGATCCCACATGACGCCTCCCGTGTTGGCGTTCGTCCCGTTACATCCCGAACTCACCTGGCGGAGGTCCGGGCCGCTTGTTCATTGGCAGTCCTGCTTTGTCAGTGTGCTCGCCCGGTCCGACACGACAAGGCCACCACGGTGCGGATCGCTACTTGTCATCGTCGGCCTGCCCGGAGGAACGAAACGCGTCCAGCAGTTCACGCAAGGTGTCCGAGGTGGCCTCGGCCCGCACCCGGGCACGGTCGGCCTCCTCCGCCAGGGCTCGCGCCTGCTCTGACTCACGCTGCGTCGTCTCGAGCTGCTGGCGAACCTGGGCCAGCTCGGCGCGCAGCTGCTCGGCGTCCCGGACCGCCTCACCCCTGGCCGTATCGGCATCGGCTCGCTGCGCCGTGGCTGCCTCCGCCGCGGCGAGAGCGTCGGCCTCGCCGGCGCGGGCAGCATCGAGCGCCACCGCAGTGGCCTCGTCTGCCTGCTCGGCGGCGCGCTTCCACGCCGCCGCCCACACCGACGCCACCATCGCCGACATCGGCTCCGACAAGTCCGGGGCCTCCGGCACCTCGCCCGCTGCGCCCGCGGCGTGCTCGCGCATCCACGCCGCCACCTCGCCGATCCGCACCCCCGCCTGTTTCTGCACCGCCCGCACGGTGACCTTGTCCCCGCGCGCGACGAGCACGCCGTAGGCGTGAGCGATCTTCTCCGACGACGACATGGCAACCCCTCCAGATTCAGCATTCGGTAACCGGTAACCGGTAACCGGTAACGCAATTTGTTACCAATGTTACCACAGGCGCCGAACCGAAACATCCCCGTCGCGCCAGTGCGCAGCAAACCGGCCGGACCCTCGCCGTCGGAGCACCCCTGCCAACCAACGAAGAACAAGGCGAGTCCCGGGCCACCGCGGCCCGCGCCACACAAGCCTGTCGCGCCCGAGTGAGACAATGGACTACGTGCTGATCGCCTATGTCGACGAGTCCTACGACCAGGACCTCTATTACATCGGGGCAGCAATCGCCGACTACGACCAATGGGAGCAGCTCCACCAGCTCTACACCCAGATCGCCGAGCGAACCGCCACGAAACACGGCACCGATCCCACGGCTGAGTTCCATGGACACGAGATCATGGGCGGCGCAGGACAGTGGGCCAACCTTCGCGGCAAACACCGCGAAGCAGCTGGCCTCTACAGTGCCGTCCTACGGGCAGCACAACACGCGGGCGTGCGGTACCTCTTCGAAGGGGTGGACGTCAGACGCCTCAACGCCCGATATCGGTACCCGCAACAGCCCCACACCGTAGTGTTCCGCCACCTGCTCGAGCAGATCGACACTTACACTGCCCAACACGGCGCCGGAGAGCAGGCGATCGTCATCGCCGACGAGATCGCCACCAGCGCCCAACACCAGGACCAGTTCAGCGCCTACCAAGACTTCGGCACCGGCGGATACCGGCCAAGCCGACTTCAGCACATCTCCGCGCCCATCAACTTCGCCGACTCACGCCACACCCCCGGCCTACAGGCCGTCGACATGGCCGTCTACATCCACCGCCGAGCCCAGGCGGTGCACAATCAGCACCCCCGAGCTCAAGCAGTCACCGACAAACTCGCCCACCTGATCTACCAAAACACCCACCGGCAACGCACCTGGGAGCCCTAAATAAAACGAGGGCCCCCTCGCGGGAGCCCTCGGCAGGCAACGTTCCGGTATCCGGCCCGTTGTGCCCCCAGACTACCGCGCCACACCCGATCCACACCAGACCCCGACGAGACTCACCAGGTGATCCCGCACGCCCTAACGCTCAGCGAAAGCCGCCTCACCTCACCGAACCCGACCGTGCTCTACGCCTGTCGGAGCCTACCTCCATTCTCCCCTGGCAGTTCAGGTGAGCATCGCCGGCTCCTGGACCGCGGGGCCGATCGCGCAACAGCTTGTTGCGCACGATTCCGAGCTCGCCCAACAGATCGCCAAGGACCCGCTGATCCTTGATTTTCTGGATCTGTCCGGCGAGGTCGCCGAACGGGGACTCGAGGAGTCCCTGACCGACCGGATCGTCGACACGTTGCGGGAGCTCGGCCCAGGATTCGCCTTCGCGGGAAGGCAGGTCCACTTCGACGTCGGGGGCGAGGACTTCTACGCTGACCTACTGTTCTTCCACGTCGAGCAATTGCGGTATGTAGTCATCGAGCTCAAGACCGGCAAGTTCAAGCCCGAACACGCCTGGCAGCTGCAGTTCTACGTCGCCCTCGTCGAGGATCGCCTGCGCCGTACCGCACATGCCCCGACCGTCGGGAGCCTGGTCTGCCGATCGTGTCGTCCGCTACGCGCTGAACCCGGCCGGCGCACCCCTGGCCGTCTCAACCTTCAGCTATGAGGCCTTACCCACCGCAGAGCACGAGGCACTCCCCAGCGGGAATGACCTAACCGCAGCCTTAGCCCAAATCACCGGGGACGTCGAGGACCACTCGTAAATAACGTTGGAACACACTGTGGCCCCAAAACGGGGCTCGACCAGCCATTATGTTGCTGGCAGGAACGGGTGTTCGTAAGGCGGGAGTAGGCGATCTGATCGCGGTTTCTCGAGCGGAGAATTACTCTGTGGCACTCTCCACTCCGGTAACGGAGATTGTTTCCTGTTACCTATTTCCCGTGATACCGATTGCTCGGTAATTTCCGGAGAATCACCTCTGGCCGTGCTCGCGTACGGCGACGATGTATTCGGCGTACGTACCTGCCGCGTCGACGGCGTGGCGCTCAATGGTCGATGGGTGATAACCCAGGACGTCGGCGATGATGGCGGCCGGGGCGGTTTTGCTGAGTTCATGCAGTGTGCCGAGTCGGGCGGCGCGGGCGCTGACGAGGTGGTCTCGTAGCCGGAGGCGTAGGTGCATCGGATCGATGTGCATGCCGGGGGAATGCCCTCTGAAGACCCAGTTGCTTCTCGGGTGAGCGGCGGTCTGGTCGTGGCCAGGGTTGGCCAGAAGTTCACGCCACGACCCGTCGAGCGGGGCGGGCAACACGATCGGGCCGCTGCCGAGCGTAATGGTCGCCAGGTCCTCGGTCACGGTGATGTCGTCCCAGGTCAGCGCGGCGATATCCTGGATCTGTTGGCCAAAGACAAGGACCAGTATCGCCGCGGCCTTGTCTCGTGTGGTCAGGGTGTCGCCGTCCACTATTCGGTCCAGGGCGGCGGCCTGGTCGGTGGCGCTGAGTGTGGTGCTGTTACCGCGGCGATGGCGGGGCACGGTGAGCCCTTGTGGGGCGTTCTTGGTGTCCATGGCCCAGCCGAGGAACCGATCGACGAGCAGTCGCGTGGTCGGCCCGCCGGCGATCCAGGCGTCAACCTCGCCCTGGCCGACGTCGGCGAGCGCGATGTCGCGCTCGCCGAGCCAGTTGAGGAAGTTGATCGCGACGGTGACGGTCTGCTTGCTGCGCAGGAAGGTGCCGTGGGGGACGAGGTCCATCTGGTTCATGCGCCGCAGATGGTGCCAGCGGATATAGCGGTCAATGACGGCCCGGTTGGTGTCCTCGGTCAGCCTCTCCAGTGCTGTGTCCGCCCAGGCTTGGTAGCGGACAAGCAGCTCATCACGTCGGGGCAGGCCACCGTGCTCGACTAGGAGCCCGCGCACGTAGTCGCGGGTGCGCGAGCGTGGAAGTGCATCGATCGCCTCGTGCGTGAGCTCCGGGAGGGTGGCCAACTGTTTCAGGAAGTCGGTCACGTGCCGCTGGCGGATCCAGGTCAGTCCACTGTTGGCGCGTTTCATCGAGTTCAACGCCTCAGCCAGGGGGATAAGCCTCTCGGCGATGGTGCCGGTGTCCAGGTTGGTCAGCAGTCCGTCGACGGTCTCGCTCAGTGCGCATGGCCAGCACAGGCCGGCGCGGTAGATCTCGTCCTCGGCGCCGCAGCGCACGCAATCGATGTTGAGGGTGATCTGGGCGCACGCCCGGCAGGCCGGGCGCCCATCTACTCGGCCCGGTAAGACGCGGATGTGGCCGCAGTCGCAGGTGCCGCGGGTGCGTTTGGCCTGCTGGTAGCAGTAGCCGCAGATCTGATCCTCCGGGCCCCAGGTGACCACCAGCGGGTAGCCCAAGCCGCAGCGATCACACGGACACACGCGACGTAGGTCCGGGTCGTCGGGTTTGCGGGGCCTGGCCATCGGTATCGGTCAGTCCTCGTTGTCGTCCCGGACGAGTCTCACCCGGGGGGCGATCGGCTGGCCGGGTGCCACCCCCAGGTCTTCCGGCCGCTTCGGCGCCTGGGCGGTGGCCGCTGCCCGAATCTCCACGAACGGCTCGAACAACTCGCCGGGTTCGCAGTCGAGGATGTCGCAGAGCGCGGCGAACGTGCGTGCCGGGATCCGCTCTGGTGTGCCGGTCACCAGCCGGTAGACTTGACTCTCGGACAGGTTGATGCCCCGAGCCCTCAACAACGGCACCAGTTCGGTGCTCTTCCACAGGTTGCGCTGCGCCATCTGCGTCCGCAGATTCCAGCGATACCCGATGCGTCGTTGCTCAGCCATCAGCGTCTCCGTCCTGCTTCCTGCCGTGGCCGTCCAGCCGCGAAGCGATCATGTGCTGGATGGTTTTCTGTTTGAAATCGTTGCCGACCGAGGTGTACAGCCCGGTGACCGACGCATAGGCATGACCGACTTGAGTCTGCACGAACGCCGGGTCGTAGCCGGCCTCGATCAAGTGCGTGACGTAGGAGTGTCGCAGGCAGTGCAGTCCGAGCTCTTTCGGCAAGCCGGCGCCCTCGCGGGCGGCAGCGAAGGCATCACTCAAGCTACCCACTCGTATCCGCTCGGCGCGCTCGCTCGGCCATAGCGCCGCCGATCGGTCAGCGGTGGCGAAGTGCCGCCGGCCACGCTCGGTGATCCAGAATCGGAGCAGGTCAACCACCCAGTCGAACTCCGGGACCGTCAACACGGTGCGTCGTCGCGGCCCCGACCCGGTGGTGCCTTTGGCCCATCGGACGGTCACCGCGCCGAAGTCGCCGTACGCAGGCACATGCGGGTTGGGGCCGAAATCCTGCACGTCCAGCATCGCCACCTCGCGACGCCGAAGCCCATAGGCGTAGCAGACCTTGAACGCGATCGAGTCCCGCAACAGGGGAAGCCAGCGCTTACTCCCAGCAGCGAACTCACGATCGACCCGGTCGTCCACGTCATCAAAGAGTCTCTGCAGCTCCGTGGCCGTGAAGGCCCGGCGGCCAGCCGGAACAGCATCCTCGCAGGTGTGCCGCGGAGTGTTCCACTCGAACGCGATCTGGGCCGGAACATCGTCGAAGACCCGTTGGCACAGCGCACCCCACCCGTAGCTCGAGCTCGAGACGTAGGCACAGAACATCGCGATGGCATTGCTGTCCGAACGCAGCGTCGTCCAGCTCACCGGCTTCTCACCCGAGCGCCGCCCAGCCATGTAGTCATCCAGATCGACCGGCCTCCACGACCACGGGAACGTCCCGGCGAACTCCTGGAACCGGCGCAGCACCCCGCAGCGCCCGTCGATCGTTGCTCTCGTCAGCCCACGCGCCAGCATCTGCGCCCGCCAACCCTCGACCATTGCTTCAAACACGCGGTCCTCGGCACGGAACAGGCCGACCTCACCGTCGCGCAACAACCGCGGAACGAATCCCGGGACACCGTCCACGCCGACCTCCGACTCGTGGAAACCTGCATCTAATGCAAGAAACCTACGGGGCGCTGGACCGACGCACAAGCATCACATCCGCGGCGCCGACACCACGCCAGCCAACCCCGCCGCCCACCAGCGCAAACCCCATCATCCCAGGTAGACGGCAGTAACCGCACCTACCACTACTCCCGAGAGTTGAACGCCGATAACTTATCTTATGTAAAGTAAAAATCTGCGTATTGCATCAGATGA
>NZ_LSSV01000064.1:0-5575 GCF_001658045.1 Dietzia sp. 111N12-1
GTCCACCAGAGCGGGAACGGTCCACGCCGATATCGCCACCGACGCGGCCACCCACCGGCAGGAAGGTAGTGCGGTCAGCATGGACCACAGCACACAGTCCCAAGACAAGCTCACTCTCACCGGATCCGTCGCGCTGGGAACCGGGGTAATGATCGGAGCCGGCATCTTCGCCCTCGTGGGCCAGGTCGCGGAATTGGCCGGCGGCTGGGTGCCGTGGGCGTTCCTCGCCGGCGCGGTGGTGGTGGCGTTCAGTTCCTACTCCTACATCCGGTACTCGGCCACCAACCCGTCCTCGGGCGGGATCGCGATGCTGCTCAAAGCCGCCTACGGGCCCGGGGTGGCGGCCGGCACGTTCTCCCTGTTCATGTACGTGTCGATGATCCTCGCCGAGTCCCTGCTGGGGCGGACCTTCGGCACCTACGTGCTGCGGCCGTTCGGCATGCAGGACTCCTCCCTGTGGGTGCCGGTGCTGGCAGTGCTCGCCATCGCCGCCGCCGCGCTGGTCAACCTGGTGGGCAACCAGTGGGTCGAGCGGTCAGCCACCGCTACCGCGGCGCTCAAGATCGTGGGCATCGCGGTGCTGGCGATCGCCGGCATCCTGGCCGCGGGCGTGTCCTCGCTGGGCCGACTGTTCACCGTCGCCGAACGCACCCCACCGGAGCACGGCTGGATGGGCTTTCTGGCCGGGGTGGCCCTGTGCATCCTGGCCTACAAGGGCTTCACCACGATCACCAACCAGGGCGCGGACCTACGGGACCCGGAGCGCAACATCGGCCGCTCCATCATGATCTCCATCGCCCTGTGCACCGTCCTCTACCTGTTGATCACCGTCGCAGTAACCGCCAGCCTGACCGTTCCGCAGATCATCGGGGCCCGCGACTACGCCCTCGCCGAGGCTGCCAAGCCGATGTTCGGATCCTGGGGCGTCACGCTGACCGTGATCATCGCGGTGGTGGCGACGCTGTCAGGACTCATCGCGAGCTTGTTCTCTGTCTCCAAGCTCTACGACATGCTCCGCGACATGGGCCAGGTGCCGGGACTACCCGGGGCCGGCGGACACCAGTCGCTCTACATCACAGCCGGCCTGGCGATCCTCATGGCAGCCTTCTTCGACCTGTCACAGATCGCCTCCCTGGGGGCGATCTTGTACCTGGCAATGGACATCGCCATCCACTACGGGATCGTCCGACGCCTCAAGGACGACGTCAATGCCAAGGCGTGGATCCCGTGGGTCGCGATCGTCCTCGACGTCGCAGTGCTCGTACCCTTCCTCCTGCTCAAGGCGCAGTCCGACCCACTCACGCTGGGCATCACCGCGATCGTGGCCCTAGTCATCATCACAGCGCAGTGGATCACCGTGCGTCACCGCTCCGCACAATGATCCGCCCTTCTGCGAAAAGCCGATACAACGGGTATTGGACGCTTGTTATTACAAAGATTCTGCGAAGGTCGAACCGAGGGACTGTAGCCAGTTCTGCGCATCAGTAGCGTCGGCGTTAGCTGGGCGCCTCCAGCGACGACTCGGAGAAGAAGGGAGCACATCGATGTCTCACATCACTTCAATGATCAAAACCCACCCCAACGACGCTTCCGGCATAGACGTGCAGAAGCTTGCCGACTGCATCGCCGCGTGTCTCGAATGCGCACAGACTTGCACCTCGTGCGCTGACGCCTGCCTGGCCGAAGAGATGGTCGCAGACCTACGGAACTGCATTCGCCTCAACCTTGACTGCGGAGCGTGTCAAATCAATTGAGACGTGCAGTGGTCGGTTGAGCCTGGCTAGTTTCGGCTGATCGGGCTGCGGGGTCGTTGATGGTCACTTTCTCTGGTAGCCGGGGTGGGCGCGGGCGCCGGGTGAACCGTTCAGGGTGCTTGGCGTAGGCAGCGTCGAGCACGAGCTGCCGCTTGTCGCGGATGTGATCGGCGGTGCCGTCGTGGACGCTGGCCGGGGTGTGCAGTCCGATCCCGCTGTGCCGGTGTTCGTGGTTGTACCAGTGGGTGAACCGGTTCATCCAGGCACGGGCGTGGCCGATGCTGGCGAACCGCTCCGGGTAGTCCGGTGTGTACTTCATGGTCTTGAACTGAGACTCGCTGTAGGGGTTATCGTTGCTGGTGCGCGGCCGATTGTGCGACCGGATGACATCCAGGTCGACCAGCAGCGAGGCCAATGGCTTCGAGGTCATCGCCGCGCCCCCGTCGGCGTGGAGATACCCCGGTGCCCGCCCTTGCTCAGCGATGGCGTCAGCGACCAGGTCAGCCGCCAGTTCGCCGTCCTCGACGGTCTCGATCCGCCACCCGACGACGTAGCGGGAGAAGATGTCGATGACGACATAGGCGTGGTACCAGACGCCCTTGGCCGGACCCCGCATTTTCGTAATATCCCAGGACCAGACGTCATTTGCCGCGGTCGCCACCAGCTCGGGAATCTTGCGCGGCGGATGGGTAGCCTGCCTGCGGCGTTCGCCGTTCATCGCCTGGGCGGCCAAGATGCGGTGCATTGTGCGCTGCGAGCAGTGATACCGGCCCGCGTCGAGCTCTCGGGCCCACACCTGGGCCACCGACAGATCGGCGTAAGCGTCGCTGGTGAGCACGCCCAGCACCGCGGCGCGGTCCGGGTCGCTGAGCTCGGCAGGATGTCGGGCTTTGGGGTGCGGGCCGTAGGCGCGCGGCTTCGGATTCGCCTGGCGGTGGTGCGTTGCCCGCGACCGGCCAACCAGCGCACATGCGCGCACCACACCCAGCAGCGCGGTCAGCAGCTGCGCGGTCTCGGCCTGCCAGGTGCGCCAGGCCGCCCGGCTCACCGCGTGTTCTTTTTCGAGAGCGCCTCCAAGAACGCGACACCTTTTCCCATGACCTCCAAAGCGGCGTCACGATCAGCGATGACCTCGTCCTTTCGGGCCGCGTCCGTCTCGAGCTTGCCGATCTGCTTTTCCAGTTCGGCGATGCGCGCCTGTTCCGGCGACAGGCCCGCCCGAGGCTTCTTCTTGGACACCCTGCCCAGTGTTCCGGCTTCGATCTGGGCCCGCCACTGTTTGACGCTGGAATCGTAGAGTCCCTCACGCCGCAGCACCCGGCCTTTCTCACCGGCCGGGGCCTGGTCGTACTCAGCGACGATCCGCCGCTTGTACTCGGCGGTGAACGTCCGCCGCGCCGGCCGCCCGGCCCGCGGGGATTCCACCGTCTCCTGTGCCGGCACCGGCGTCGGCTGCAAGGCCTCCACGGCCGCAGCAGTGGTAGCAGTGATCGTCATGCTGGGTTCTCCTTCAGTCGCGCCCCAGCCTCTCATCCAGCCAGTCCGGGTGTCTCACCTCAGTCTGGCGGATAGGGCTGCGCCGATCTCTGCGCAACCACTGGCAAAATCCTCAGCCGTCGCACCGGGCAGAACCTCGCCACGGTCAAAACCACGCTCGAGGCATGCCGGACAGCATGCGCAGAATGTGCCACCGAGTGTAAGAAGCACGAGGACATGCACGAGCATTGTCGCGTCTGCGCCGAAGCCTGCCGCAAATGCGAACAGGCCTGCACCGACCTCCTGTCCGCGATCAGCTAACGATCCATGCCCGGCCTGGTCGGTCGTACGACAATCGACCAGGCTGGGCCACCCGCCGATATCCAGTCATTCTGTAAAGCTGAAGGGTGTTGAGTTGAGGCACCGACAGGTGCGTGGCCTTTTAACCTGCAGTGTTTTGGGTGAGTGATCGTCGGTTGCGTTATTGATCCGCCTGGGTCTCGAATGGCCCGGTCGCCGAGGTCGGGTCAGTCATCACCGCTCGTCTCCGACGGCGAGCGGTGTGTGCGTATCGTACATGCGGATCGCTACCGCGGCGGCCGAGACGGCGCTGACGGCGGCGGCGGCCCACACTGCTGCGTGCATACCCATGGCGTCGGCGACGATCCCGCCGAGCACTGCACCGACTGCGTATCCCAGGTCGCGCCACACGCGGTAGACCCCGACGGCTCGTCCCCGCCATACAGGATGGGCCACGTCGCCAATCGCCGCCAACAGTGTCGGGTAGACCATCGCGGTTCCGGCTCCCAGGATCACGGTGCCCACCGCCCACACGCCGAACCCGTTGCCGAGTGCGATGACGACCAGTGCGGCCGCCTGGGTGGCCATCCCCGCCGAGATGAGGTTCTTGCGGCCGATCCGGTCCGAGAGCGCGCCGGTGAACAGCTGTCCCACGCCCCAGACGGCGGGGTAGAGCGCGAACAGGAGCCCGATCTGCCCCACGGGCAGGCCTGCAGTGGCGAACAACAGGGGGAAGAGTCCCCATGACAGGCCGAAGTTGAGATTGTTGACGAGCCCGGCCTGGCTCGCCGAGGACAGGGCCGGTTCCTTGAAGCTAGTTTGGAGCGCGATCTCGCGGTCTTTCAGGCCGGCATGAAGATGGTCGTGCAGACCATCCGGGCGGGCAACGTGCCGCCCCGCGTCCAGGAGTGCGTGATCGCGGGTCTCGCGGACGAAGACCCCGGACAGCACCAGAGCCAGTGCCGTGTAGGCCAAGCCGACCAGGAACGGTGCCGGTCGCAGGCCGTATTGCCCGGCCAGGTAGCCGGCGAGCAGCGAGGTCACGGCGACGGCGCCGTAACCTGCGGCCTCGTTGAGACCCATCGCCAGGCCGCGTTGCCGGGGGCCGACGAGGTCGATTTTCATAACCACGGTGGTGGACCAGGTCAAGCCTTGGTTGATGCCCAGCAGGACGTTGGCGGCCACCACCCAGGTCCAGTCGGGCGCCCAGATGAGCATCAGTGGCACCGGGATGGCGAAGAGCCACCCGACCAGTAGGACGGGTTTACGTCCGTAGCGATCGGAGAAGGTCCCGGCGAAGTAGTTGGCGATCGCCTTGGTGATGCCGAAGGCGGCCACGTAGGTGAAGATGAAGGTGTAGCCGGTCAGGCCGAAGACGTCCGTGGCCAGCAGGGGCAGGACGGTCTGTTGCTGTCCGACCATGCCGCCTACCAGCGCATTGATGGCGACGAGCAGCGTGAACTGGGCGGCGTTGGCCTTCAGGCCAAGCTTGAGAGTGCGTTCACTGGTCATGCTTTCCCCCTCGCGATCGACCACGTCAGGGCGGTTTGGCCTTTGCTGCGTGCCGCTCCGCTAAGCAGTGCGCAGCGCCGGCTCGGCGCGGCTCTGCGGCGAACGCAGGGGGCATCGGTCGACGGCCACGAAGCAGATGGCCGCCGCGAGCGCCAGCAGAGCCACCACGCCGAGGATGATCGGTGCGGCGGGGAAGGGCAGTTCCTGGGACAGGACGAAGGCGCCCATGAGTAGGACAAAGACCCCGAAGCCCTTGCGCAGCGCCTTCTCCGGCACCACGGAGGTGAGCCGGATACCGGCGAACGAGCCGGCGATCGCGGCGGTGGTGACCGCGGCGACGAGCGGCCAGTCGAGGCTGGTCGAGGTGAGGTATCCGCCGAGCCCGGCGAAGGACTTCATGGCGATCACGAGCAGGGAGGTGCCGACCGCGGCGGTCATCGGCAGACCGGCCAGGAGCACGAGGGCCGGGACGACGAGGAACCCGCCGCCCGCGCCGACCAGTCCGGTGGCGGCGCCCACGACGAGGCCGTCGA
>NZ_LSSV01000065.1:0-5431 GCF_001658045.1 Dietzia sp. 111N12-1
GGCGCCACACCAACTCGTAGGTGTCCCGGTAGGCCGCTGCGCCCTGGTGAGCCAAGGTCACCATGCCGGGATCCAGACCGGTCACGATGGACCGCACGGTGCTCGCGGAGACCATCGGCCATCCGCGGCGGGTGGCGGTCGTGGCGGCCTTGCGGAAGATCGCCGCGGTGGACGGCCGAGGCGTACTCAGCGCCAGGCCTTCGATGTAGGCCACAAGGTCTGGGTGGGTGCGCCGCCCACGCTTGGGTGGCGTTGCCGGAGCCAGCGCGGCGATCCCGCCCTTTCTATACGCGGCGAGCCAGCGTTGCAAAGTGCGTTCCCCGCCCTTTTCGGCTGCGGCCAACTGGGTCAGCGGGACCCCGCTCTCCACGTGTTGGCGTAGGACCTGCCATCGGGCCGCGGCAGTCTTCGCACCAGCGGGGGCGCCGATCGAACCTTGAGGTTCACTGCCCCCGCTCATTGCTACGCCGTCGTCGACTTCTGTCGGCGCGGAGCCGGGGGCTTATCGGCCCCGCGTTGCAGCGCTCGGTAGACGGTGGTGCGGCTGACCCCCAGGACCTCGCCGATTTGGGCGACGGTCATGTCTTGTTGCTCGTAGAGCTTGCGGGCGGTGCGCAGTTTGTCCCCGGACAACAACGGCGGACGCCCACCTCTACGGCCACGGGCTCGGGCGGCTTCAAGGCCGGCGTGGGTGCGTTCGGAGATGAGGTCTCGTTCGAACTCCGCCAGCGAGGCGAAGATGTGAAACACCAGCCGCCCGCCCGAGGACCCGGTGTCGATGTTTTCCTGCAGGGAGCGAAACTCGATGCCGCGTTCCTGCAACTCGGTCAGCTGATCGATCAGATGCCGAATCGATCGGCCCAGCCGGTCCAGTCGCCAGACCACGAGGGTGTCGCCCGGGCGCAGTTGATCGAGGAGCTTTCCCAACTCTGGGCGGGAGGCCAATGTCCCGGAGGCGGTGTCGGTGAAGACCTTGTAGCAGCCGGCAGCGGCGAGGGCATCGTGCTGCAGTCGGGCGTCTTGATCGCCAGTCGACACCCGTGCGTACCCGAAAGCGTGGCCCATACCGACAAATGTAGCAATACTCGTCGCTGCTGGGCAGATCAGAAACATAGATTTTGAGACTGGGTTCCGCTACAGAATTGGCTTCCGCCCACCTCGGCGTATCCAAATCCGGCGAGCTCGAGTTCACTTGTAGCAAAAACGGTCGTTTATGGATCAGCCTGCTTAGTCAAACCTCTGGCGGAATAGTTGCAAGAACTCGGCGCTGTACTCGAGTTGGGTCTGCAGTTCGAGGTAGCGCGCTTCAGCTTCGGCGCGGATCTCTTCGACGGTCATTCGAGCTGCGTGCCAGTCATCGAGCCCCGGCGATTCTGAGCGTTGGGCCGCCGTAAGGATGTCGGTGGCTTCGAGGAACTGCTTCATGCGTTCCAGCGAGAAGCCCAAAGGTTTCATTCGCCGGACGAGGAGCAGTCGGTCGATGTCGGCGTCGGTGTAGAGCCGGAATCCGCCGGCGGTGTGGCCGGAGGGCACCACTAGGCCGATGTCGTCGTAGTGGCGCAGCGTGCGGATCGACAGGCCGGTGAAGTCAGCGACCTCACCGACCATTCGTGCGGACTCTTCCCGCATCACACTCCTCGTGAAATAGGTCACGGTGTCGGTCCCAAATTCAACGCTACCCAAACCTGACGTTACGGTAGGTTTCAAACCTCCCGTTACGGGAGAGTGTGTCATGTTCCCTCCACGGTTAGGAAAACCCCCGTGACAGCTCCCACCCACGCATCCGGGGCCTCGTCCCCGCCCCCGGCCAGCTCGGATGACGATCTCGCACCCGTCGGCGTCCTCGCGTCGTTCAAGTACGCCTTCTCTTCCCCCCGCCGACTGCGCACCGAGGTCTTGGCCGGTCTGGTCGTCGCGCTCGCGCTCATCCCCGAGGCGATCTCGTTCTCGATCCTCGCCGGAGTGGACCCGAGGGTCGGGCTGTTCGCCTCCTTCACCATGGCCGTGACGATCGCCTTCACCGGCGGACGGCCCGCGATGATCTCCGCAGCGACCGGCGCAATCGCCCTGGTCATCGCCCCCGTGGCGCGCGAGTACGGGTTGGACTACTTCATCGCCACCGTGCTGCTGGCCGGCATCTTCCAGGTCGTGTTGAGCGTGATCGGGGCGGGCAAGCTCATGCGCTTCATCCCCCGGTCGGTGATGGTCGGGTTCGTCAACGCCCTGGCCATCCTGATCTTCACCGCGCAGATCCCGCACCTGCTGGGTGTGCCGTGGCTGGTGTACCCGATGGTCGCCGCTGGCGTGCTCATCATGGTGTTCTTCCCCAAACTTTCGGCCGCGGTGCCAGCCCCGCTGGTGGCGATCGTGGCGATCACCGCCGTGGTCGTGCTCTTCGGCTGGACCATGCCCAACGTCAGCGATCAGGGCGAGCTGCCCTCCTCGCTGCCGTCGCTATTCATCCCCGACGTGCCGTGGACGTTGGAGACGCTGCAAATCATCGCCCCCTACGCCCTGGCGATGGCGCTGGTCGGGCTCATGGAGTCGATGATGACCGCCAAACTCGTCGATGACATCACCGAGGTCCGCTCCGACAAGACCCGTGAGGGATGGGGCCAGGGCGTGGCCAACATCGTCACCGCCTTCTTCGGCGGCATGGGCGGCTGCGCGATGATCGGCCAGACCATGATCAACGTCAAGCAGTCCGGCGCCCGCACCCGCCTGTCCACCCTGCTGGCTGGGATCTTCCTACTCATCCTCGTCGTAGCGTTGGGCGACATCGTCGGCCTGATCCCCATGGCTGCCCTGGTCGCGGTGATGATCATGGTCTCGGTGGCCACCATGGACTGGCACTCCATCCACCCACGCACCCTGCGCCTGATGCCGCTCCCGGAGACGATCGTCATGGCGGTCACCGTCGCCGCGACTGTGATCACCCACAACCTGGCCATCGGCGTCATCCTCGGCGTGCTCACCGCGATGGTCATGTTCGCCCGCCGCGTGGCCCACATGACGAGCCTGGAGAAGGACTCTGAACTCGACGTCAATCACGACGGCACCATCGACATCCGCACCTACCGAGTGCGCGGTGAACTGTTCTGGGCCTCCAGCAACGATCTGGTCTACCAGTTCGACTACACCGGCGACCCCCAGCACGTGGTCATCGACCTGACCGAGGCCGATATCTGGGACGCCTCCACCGTGGCCACCCTGGACGCGATCACCCACAAGTACGCCGCCAAGGGCAAGACCGTCGAGATCATCGGCCTTGACGGATCGAGCCTCGATCGTCTGGACAAACTCTCCGGCCACCTCGGCGACGAACACTGACTCCGCCGCTCCACCCTCGCCACCGGCTTCACCTGAGCCGCCAAACGAAGCTGCGAAATCCCGCCAAACGAAGTTGAGAGTCACAGCTTAGACATCGACATGGATGCATTTGGCAGAAGTAGTTCTCCGAACCTCTGGCCCTCGCTAGGTGTGCACGAGTTAATCGCCTCCACCTGCACTCTCATCGCCCAGATTCGATAGCTTCGTTGGGGCCCACCTTGCGGTACATCGTGGGCCGCCATCGTCCACAAGGTCTCAAGCAGGGTTTAGGAAGCAGGGTTCATTGAGGTCACAGGGGTAGCGAGACTATGGGGGTTCCGCTCTGGAGGGCCGTTCGGGACAGGTGCAGAGCCGAGGTTTCTGCTCATGGCCGCAGCGACCGGACCTGGGAGACCCGGGATACGGAGGCGATCCAGTCGGCGGCGTCTGGGTCGATCCAGCGAGCTAGGGTGTCGAGGTCTGCAGACAATTGGTCTAGGCGCCTGGTCTCCATGGCCGGGTTGGGATGGATCAGGGGTTCGTGGTGGGCGATCCGATTACGGAGCTTGTAGATGCGTTGGACGCAGTCTTCGAAGGGCTGACGAGGCTGGGGTTGCGGGTAGTGGGCCATTCCGTGGCGGCGAAGGACACGCCAGATGGTGACCTCGTGGTTTCGGACGAGAAGGAAGCGCCAGAAGTCGAAGCTCAGTTCTGCCACGACTCGGCCGGTGGTCTCCGGGTCGCGTAGCCTGCTGCGGGCTTTGCGGATGCTCTTCTGGGCTGTGCTGGTGAACTGGTAGCGCTGCTGGTCGTCGTACCAGTGGGGGAGCGGGCTCTCTGCGGCTAGGCGGTCGCTGATGAAGTTGCGTAGAAGCACCTCGACATGGCCGATCACCTCAAAATAGGCCGCCGCGAGCTGGGCGTTCCACCCGTAGAGTGCCGCTGGATCGGGGTGGTGGCGGTAGCTGGAGATTCTAGGCGCGGAGAACCAGCGTGCGAGATCCTCGGGGTCCTGCATCGGGTGGTGTCACTCTCCGTCGTGGGGCGGGTCCGGTCGTGCTTGTTTGCGAGCATGTTTGCTGTTATGTTCGCTGTGAAAGCCCCGGGTAGGTCAATGCCGCGAAATATCGGTACACACCCCCGGGGTTACTGCTATTTCGGCAGTCTAGAGCCAGCTCGGAGGGTGAGGATCCAGCCTGGCTCTGGGGCCGACGTTGGCGGAGGGGGTGCCGGAGTCATGATGGAGGGCGCTGGGTGCCGCGAGCAGTGACGGCGGCATACCTGATCCAGGCGATCGCTCCGAGTATCGGCAGAATCCACACGACGAGTAGCCACAACACGGTGTGCACGAGGCCGACCTTGGAAGTGAGAATGTCGACCGTTGCGTAGAAGCTGACGCCAAGCCACACCGCGACGAGCAGCCACGCGGCGCCGACCATGGCAAACACCTGGCCGAAGTTCGGATCGCAGGCTTTTTCTCGGACGCATTCGCTCAGTCCGGCCTCGGCAACTACTACGGTTCTGTCCATCGCGATCAACCTATCGCGGCAGTGCACCGCCCCAGTGGTCTGTCGAGATCACCTCTACGGCGCGGCCTCCTCGCGGTCGGGCATCGTGCTGGCGAGGGTAGACGCTGAACGTCGCTATTGGCGTTATGTGGCGGATCCCTTAACTGAGCCCTAGTGTCCCGATGGGGTACACCCGGGCGGGACGGTCAGGGGTTCACCAAACTCGTTGTGACTCTCAACTTCGATTGGCGGGATTTCGCAGCTTCGCTTGGCGGTGCTGACAGCCTGCTCCGAATGGTCGAAATCGATTGTTTGTGGAGCGCTGCGCGGGGCCGCGAGGTGCGGTGAAGGAGCCGCGGCCTCAGCGGTCTCCCTGCAGCAGGGCCTCAAGCGCCTGACGGTGTCGACGATATGCAGCGCTGCCGGTTCGCGTGATCGTGTAGGTGGTTGTGCTTCCTTGCCCACGTCCGGACTTGCGGACTTTGACGTAGCCGGCGGCTCGCAACGCTGACATCTGTTTGGACAAGTCTGAATCCGAGAGGTGGAGTCGGTCACGCAGGAAGGCGAAGTCCGTGCCACTGCTGGCGGCGAGGATAGCCATCGCCGCAAGCCGC
>NZ_LSSV01000066.1:0-5067 GCF_001658045.1 Dietzia sp. 111N12-1
CTGCGATCTCGTACCGGGTCTGGCGACCTTCGGGCACGGCGACAACGATTCCGCAGTCGCGCAGGCATGCCAGATGGTTCGACACGTTCGACCGTGTCAGCTCCAAGTCCCGGGCCAGCTCCGCCGGGTAGGTCGGCTGCTGTAGCAAGGTCAGCAGTATTCGGGACCGTGTCGGGTCGGCCATCGCCCGCCCTAACCGGTTCATCACATCCATACGGGAAACAATAGTCAGCACTTGCTGAACTATACAGCGTCTGCTGAACTGTTGGGACAACGCATTAAAAACCTAAAGGTTTTTAAGGCACTTTCACGGCGCCAGGCGGGCCGCCGCGGGAGCCCTCGTCCACCCCGCTGGGGCCGCGGGTTTCAGGCGCAGCATGACGTCGGCATCTGGTTTCGGAAGAGGCCGGCCACGATGCGCAGGCTTTCGCTCATGGTCAGGTACGGCGCCCAGGTGTCGGCCAGATCGTCGACGGTCATGCCGCTTTTGATGGCGTAGGTGGCCGCCAGCATGATCTCCCCGGCCCCGTCCGCCAGAGCGTGCACGCCCAGAACCTTGCCGCTCACGGCGTCGGCGACGAGCTTCACCGCCCCGCGGGTGTCGTGCTGGACGAGCGCCCGGGGGACATCGGACAGGTCCAGGACGCGGCAGTCGCACGCGTGCCCTCGGGTGAGGGCCTCGTCCTCGGTCAACCCCGCCGAGGCCAGCTGGGGCCGGGTGAACACGACCGCAGGAAAGCCGGCGTAGTCGACCCGAGCTGCCGGCGGGTACCTGTCCTCGGTCAGGGCGTTGAGCGCGGCGGCCCGACCGCCGGCGGCGGCGGCGTAGACGTACTGGGGAGCCCCCGAGACGTCACCGGCGGCCCAGACGCGCGGGTTGGAGGTGCGCTGGGTCTGGTCGACCACGACGAAGCCGCGCTCGTCCACGTCCACACCGGCAGCGGCCAGGTTCAGGCCGTCGGTGCGGGGCAGGCGTCCGGTGGCCACCAGGACCTGCGCGCCGCGCACCTGTTCGCCCGAGTCCGTGGTCACCACCACCTCTCCTGCGGGGCCTGGTTCGCGGGCCACAGTGGTCGCGCGCTCTTCGACCACGGTGATGCCGTCGTCGGTGAAGACTTCCCGAAGTCTCTGGGCCAGCTCCGGCTCGGCGTGCGGCGCCAGACGCCCGACCACAGAGACCCGGGTGCCGAGGTGAGCGAACAGCTGGGCCTGCTCCATCCCGACGTACCCGCCACCGATAACGACCAGGGACTCAGGCAGCTCGGTCAGCTGCATCGCGGTGGTGGACGTCAGCCGGTCCACAGAGTCGAGACCGACCACCTCCGGGATGGCGGGGGTGGCACCGGTGGCGACCAGATAGGCCCGGGCCCGCAGCGCCTGGCCGTCGACGGCCAGGGTGTCCCCGTCCAGGAAGCTGGCCTGGCCTGGGCGGACCTGGAAGCCGTAGGCAGCGGCCACATCGGCGTACTTCGCATCACGCAGGCGCTCGATGAGTGCGTCCTTCTGGGCCACCAGATCGCCGAGGTTCACCGGTGCGGCTGACGTTGGGGCACCTTTGAAGGGATTGGTGAGCGCGGCGTGCCGGGCCCCGGCGGCCGCCAGGAGCGTCTTGGACGGCACGCAGCCGATGTTCACGCACGTCCCGCCCAGAACACCGCGCTCAACCAGCACGACGCTCTTACCGGCCTGGCTGGCCGCGATGGCGGCGGACATCGCCGCGCCTCCTGAGCCGATCACGGCCAGATCGACGTCGTAGTCCACACCCATTTGCCCACCTTCCTTCGCGTGACCCCTCTTCAGCGTCCATAGTGGACGTTCCAGCGCAGGGGAAGGTCAAGGCGAACATGGACGAGAGCCGAGAAAGGGGCCACTGTGCGCATCGGTGAGTTGGCCGTGGCCAGCGGCACCACAACCAAGACGCTGCGCTTCTACGAAGAAGCCGGCCTACTACCTGCGCCTGAGCGCACCGCCAACGGATACCGCGACTACACCCCTGCGGCCCTGGCGCGCCTGGACTTCGTTCGCCGCGGCCGCACCGCTGGGCTCACCCTGGCCCAGATTCGCGAGATCCTCGACATCCGCGACGCCGGAGTCGCACCCTGCCAGCACGTGCACGCCCTGCTCGAAGCCCACCTGGGCGACCTGGACCGCCAAATCGCCGACCTGCAAGCACTGCGACACACCGTCGCGCACCTTCACCACAGTGCCACCACCAGCGACCCCACCAAATGCGACACCACGACCGTCTGCCGCTATCTGTGACCAGACCGGTGCTCGCGTGTATCGCCATGAGCAGATGCCGCCACAGAGCGTCGACAGAACCCCGCCATATAACGGCGAAAGCCACAGGTGTGTTTCACCTCTTGCCAAACAGGCACCACTGGGGCCTAGAGGGCAAACAACACCGCTGGCCGGCATCCCAGATGCTGCGCCATGAATGCGCCCCGCATCGTTGGCTACACGATGCCCTGCCCTGCAAAGTGCCGGACCCAGCCGGATACCGCACTAGAAGGCAGAATTCTGCACTTTCAGGCAATTCTCAGCAGTCCCAACCAATCTTGTTAAAACCGGCTCAAAATCCCAGAATCCCAAGAATTCGACCCAGAATCCCACTTTTCGCCTTGCGCGGTGTCGCTGTGCAGCCCAGATTCACGAGACACGCCGGTGCAGACTGACAGAATCACAGGATCTCAACCCTGCCCGTCAATGTAGCCGCGAAACGGCATCTGACGATGCCAGAGCCCGACTACGCCCAGACGGCTACCGTCGAAGCATGAGCGAAGAAACCTCGGTCAGGAGGATAAGGCAGTCCAAACTCCAGACGGACGTTGTCGTGACCGGCAATTCGCATGCGTGGAGGGTTGGCGAACAGTTGGCCGGCAAGAGCCACGTTAGGCAGGCAAGCTGCCTGGGTCCAACAGGCGACCGCGACAAGAATGCGGTGATCAAGGGCCCCCTCAGGCCGCGGGGCAAGCCGGCTAGATGTGATGTCCAGGGAGGTTGTCCCGACTCGCGTTGGTGAGTTCGGCTGACAGGTGAAGGCCTCCGGTTGTGAAGTGGAGCTGTCTAGTTCTTCGCTTCACAAACCAGGAGGCCTTCGTGTCCCACGCTAACGCGACCTTGACCCCGCGTACCCGTTTGCGGTTGGCAAAGCTGATCGTCGACGACAAATGGACCTACGCCGCGGCAGCAAAAATGTTCATGGTCGCGCCCCGCACGGCTAAGAAATGGGCTGACCGATACCGGTCCGAAGGCCCAGCTGGCATGGCCGACCGCAGCTCCAAGCCCCGCACGAGTCCGACCCGCACCCGCCCTGAGATGGTGCGCAAGATCGTGCGACTGCGCTGGCGAAACCGACTCGGTCCGATCCAGATCGGCGGCCGCCTCGGCATCCCGGCCTCGACCGTGCACGCGGTACTAGTGCGCTGCCGGATCAACCGACTCTCGCGAATTGACCGGGTCACCGGTGAACCCCTGCGCCGCTACGAACACCAGCGGCCCGGCTCACTGATCCATGTCGATGTCACCAAGTTCGCCAACATTCCCGACGGTGGCGGCCACCGCTTCGTCGGCCGGCCACAGGGCGGAAAGAACGCCAGAGCCACGGCCCACCGCACCGGCGAACGAGGACGTCAATACAGGCCCAAAATCGGGACCGCATACGTGCACACCGTCATCGACGACTACTCCCGCGTGGCCTACGCCGAGATCCACACCGACGAAAAAGGCGCCACGGCCGTCGGCGTCCTTGAACGCGCGGTGGCCTGGTTCGCCAACCGAGGCGTCACCGTAGAGCGGGTGCTCTCCGACAACGGCTCGGCCTACATTTCTCATGATTGGCGCAAGGCCTGCACGACCCTAGGAATCACCCACAAGCGCACCCGGCCCTACCGGCCCCAGACCAACGGCAAGATCGAGCGATTCCACCGCACCCTCGGCGACGGCTGGGCCTACGCCCGCTTCTACGACTCCACCGCAGCCCGCAACTCACGACTACCGTCCTGGCTGCACTTCTACAATCACCACCGAGCCCACTCCGCCCTCGGAGGCCAGCCACCGGTCACCCGACTGACCAACCTCCCTGGACATCACAGCTAGACGGTTCCGGGACGAACTTCTTGGCATGCGTGAGCTGACCTCACGGGACACCGACGGGGTGCTCCCGATCCTGGACTGGCCGGAGAGCGAAGACGAGCTCTGGTACGTCATGCCGACCGCCACCCCATTGGCGGACAAACTCGCAGGAACCAACTTCGACGACGTGGTCCGCGCCATCGCCACTCTTGCGAACACGCTCGATGCTCTTTCGCGCCCGTCGAGCGCGGCAACGGGCTTTCGCACTGTCGCCCATCGCGATATCAAGCCGGATAATTTGTTCTGGCACGACGGTGGACCAGTCTTGGCCGATTTCGGGATCTCGGCATGGTTCGATGACGCATCCACAACGACAGAGTCGCGGGAGGGTGAGAATCTGGGGCCGCGGAATTACTTAGCCCCAGAAGCGAGGTACTACCACGACGGCATCGACTGGTACCTCGCGGACATTTATTCGTTGGCGATGACCTTCTGGTCTCTCTCAGAGAAGCGACGCGTGTCCGCCGGAAAGTTGACTGTCCTGCTTCCACCGCCCGGAACCATTTCAGCTTCGGATCGCGAGCTTTCGATGGCGCGTTTCGGGGGTCCGGACGCCGCCACGCTCGACGTGCTGATGGAACAAGCGACCAGCCTGCGACCAGCCGATCGTCCGACCGCAGCGGAGGTTCGCGATGAGCTCCAGGTGTGGCTCGACATGTACCCGGACCCGCACCCTCGCCCGGAGCACCGACTAATCACTAATTTTAGTTCACTTCGGCGGACCGTGGACCGCATAGAGCTTAACCAACGCGAATTTCTGGACATGCTCCGATCGGAAAGCAGGAGAGCACTAAAGAAAGTCGAGTTCGACCACACCGTGACGATCGACTACGAACCGCGAGGTATATCCGATCCGGACGGGAGCCTGCGCCCCGCTGCCATCATGGACACCGAGCTACACGGCCGCAGTAAGAGGTTCCGCCAGTAGGTCAT
>NZ_LSSV01000067.1:0-4822 GCF_001658045.1 Dietzia sp. 111N12-1
CGGTCTCGAGCAACGCTGCGATGCGGCCCTTGCCGCACACTGGCGACCACCCATCCATGTCGCTTCCCCTTCCTCGTCTACGTCGTATGTCGTTGGAGGGCGCGGTACAACGTTGACCGTCCGACTTCCAGATCGCGGGCGATCGCTGATGGCCCCTCCCCTGCCTCGATGCGGGCGCGGGCCTTGTCGATCTGCTCGTCAGTCAGGACGCGTTTGCGTCCCTTGTACTTGCCCTTCGCCTTGGCGATGGCGATGCCCTCGGCCTGGCGTTCACGGATGATGGCCCGCTCGAACTCGGCGAACGCACCGAGCAGCGAGAGCATCAGGTCTGCTCGAGGATCCTGGGCGCCGGCGGCGTAGGTGGCCCGCTCGTGGACGAACTCCACACTGGCGCCCTTGGCGGTGATCTCGCCGACGATCTGCTTGAGATCAACCAGAGAACGGGCGAGCCGGTCCATCGACGCAACAACCAGCTCGTCACCGTCCCGGAGATACCTGATGCACTCTTCTAGCTTCACGCGATCGGCACGCGAGCGAGCGGACTGTTTCTCGACGTAGACCCGGTCGCACTCCCCCACCGCTTCGAGCTGACGCGCCTCGTTCTGATCGGCCGCCGACACCCGCACGTACGCCACTCGCTGCCCACGAGGACGCGAGGCCCGGCGAGCCGGCTTCGGATCCGGCTTTGGCTTTCGTTTCGGGTTCTGCTCGATGATGTTCTCCGAGTCCGTCGACTCCACCCGAAAGCTCCAGCCCAACTCGTCCCGGCGCCGGAACCGAGTCCGCTCTTTCCCGCGGCTGACGATGAGCACCTCCTCGCCACCGTCACCCGAACGGTTCAAGAGCGTCCCGATCCGATCGGCCATCGAAGAGACCCTTTCGCCCGGAATCTGTATCAGTAGATATTAGACCCGATGGGAAGGTGTTTCATAAATGTCGAACTGGACCCTGTGACACAGCAGCAATGGTCGGCGGCATATCGTCCTGCACGGGTGTACCCAACTGAGGCACCAGCTCGTCCGGTTTTGCCTGCATCGAAGTGCCGCGCCTTCGCTCTAGAACCTTCCAAGCTTCGCCGCCCGCACGCCATGCATAGCGCGCGCCGTGAGTCTCTCCCTCCGTCGACTTAACTACACCATCCATCCGGTACAGTTATGTCGTTCACGACGAGGGGAAGACGCGCATGTCCGCGATGACGAAGAGGCGACGCTGGTCGCTGCTGGTGACGGTTGGAGCAGGTCTGCTGCTGATCACCTTGGATAACTCGATTCTCTACACGGCCCTGCCGACGCTGACTGAGGAACTGCAGGCTTCGAACACACAGAACCTCTGGATCATCAATGCCTACCCCCTGGTGATGGCGGGGCTGTTGCTGGGCAGCGGAACCCTGGGGGATCGCATCGGCCACACGCGGATGTTTGTTGTCGGTCTGGTGATCTTCGGACTGGCTTCCCTGCTGGCAGCGTTCGCTCCGTCACCCGAGGTCCTGATCGCTGCGCGTGCTGTGCTCGCTGTCGGTGCGGCAGCGATGATGCCGGCCACCCTGGCGCTGATCCGCACCACTTTCACGGTCGAGCGTGAGCGCAATATCGCCATCGCGGTCTGGGGAAGTATGTCGGTCATCGGGTTCGCCCTCGGCCCGATTATTGGCGGCACACTCCTTGAGTTCTTCTGGTGGGGCTCGGTGTTCTTGATCAACGTGCCCGTTGTGGTGCTGGCGCTGGTCGCTACCTGGCTGATCCGCCCGGCCAACGACCCGGATCCCTCGAAGCGATGGGATGCCATCTCCTCGATCTTGGTGATGATCGGGCTTGTCGGAACGGTGATGGCCATCAAAGAGATCGGCCACGCGCCGCCCTCGGCAACGACCACCATTGTTGCGCTGCTCGTTGCTGCCATCGGGTTCTGGCTGTTCGTGCGCCGTCAGCGAGGTATGGAGCAACCTCTGTTGGAGTTCTCCATCTTCGGCAACCCGGCGTTCACTGCCGGAGTGCTGGCCGCGTCGTTCGCGATGTTCGCGATCGGGGGCATCCAGCTCGTCACCACGCAGCGATTCCAGCAGGTCGCCGGATTCAGCCCGCTGGAAGCTGGGCTCTTGGTCGCCGCGATCGCCGTGGGCACGTTGCCGACAGCGCTCCTGGGGGGCGCGTTCCTGCACCGCACCGGACTGCTCGCGCTCATCACCGGCGGTCTCGCCTTCGCCACCGGCGGCGTCGTGGTGACGGTCATCGGATTCCAGTCGTCCTTCGGCGTGCTGATCCTCGGACTGCTGTTGACCGGAGCTGGTATCGGAGCCGCCTTGGCGGTCGCCTCCACCGCGATTATCGGGAACGTGCCGGTGCGCCGAGCAGGCATGGCCGCCTCGATCGAAGAAGTCTCCTACGAGTTCGGCAGCCTCATTGCAGTGTCCGTGCTCGGGAGCCTGCTCACGGCTATCTACGGCGCACGCGTCGTTCTACCCGACGGCGCCCCGGACGCGGCTGGCAACAGCATCGCTGAGGCACAGGCTGCTGCGCAGGGTGACGCAGAGATCCTCCAGGCGGCGGCGACGGCTTTCGACTCCGCCTACCTCGTTGTGATGCTGGTCGTCGCAGTCGTTCTCGCGGTGGGCGCAGTCATCACCGGAGTGCTTCTGCGCCGGTACCTGCCTGGCACCCAGTCACAGCTGCACTCCGAGCACTGACCGAGAAAGGACCGCCCATGCGGACCAGTAAACGGGACACGATCCTCAAGGCCGCCCTCAGCGTTGTCGAGACCGACGGCGTCACGGCGCTCACGTACGAATCCGTCGCCGCCGCCTCCGGACTCACCAAAGGCGGGCTGCTCTACCACTTCCCCTCGAAGGACGCCATGATGCTCGCGCTGCACGAACATCAAGCCCAGCACTGGGACGAGGAGATGATCCACGCACTGGGCAAGGACCCGGATGAGGCATCGCAGGATGAGCGACTCGCCGCCTATGCCCGAGTCAGCGCCCGCGGCGCCACCGGCGCGGAGTTACTGCTTATGCTCGAAGCGAGCACCGACAGCGAGCTCAGCAAGCCGTGGAAACGAGTCATCACTCGCTGGGTCCCCGACCCCGCCAGCATCGACCCGACCGACCCTCGGGCACTGCAGAAGATGGTCGCCTACCTCGCTGCCGACGGTCTTTGGCTCAGCGAATCCGTCGGCGCGATCCCACTACCCCACCAGCTGCGCGCCGCGCTGGCAGAGCACCTCGCCCGCTCCGTCGCGGACGCAGACGAACTCCCGAGCAACGAGGCGAACCAATGAGCGCAAGCACCCAGTAGCGTTATGGACTTCCGCTTGTGGCAAGAGTCTCCATCGTCGCGGCCTTTCTCGAAGCCTTCACCTGGGCTGGTCTGCTCGCGGGGATGTTCCTCAAGTACGTGACGGGCACAACCGACGTCGGTGTCAGCATCTTCGGCGCCCTGCACGGCGGCATGTTCCTCATCTACCTCGCCATAGCGCTCATCACCGCCATCACCCTGCGGTGGCCATGGCGGGTCACAGCTCTCTCGATCATCGCCGCGGTACCGCCACTGACGACCATTCCCCTGGAGATCTGGCTACGTCGACGAGGACACCTCAGCTGCTGACGATGACACTGCCGCCCTCGCATCGGCGGCAGGACTCTCGACCACGGACGGCCAGACCACGCTTGTCATCGGTACCACCAACTAAAGCCGCCACGGAGCATCGACAGAACACCGCCATTTACCGGCGAAGGTCACAGGAGACGGCGGTTCAGAAGCCTCTGACTTGGAAGGTAGCCGACCTGGACGCACGGCGATCTCGAGGTGTCGGTCGACGTCGGGCTGGATACGCTCACGCCTGTGACGAAGATTCGGCAATCGTGGAGATCGTTCACCAGCGCGGGGAAACTCTGCCTTGTCGCCTCGTTCGCCGGCGGTGCGATACTGGCTGGTTTCCTGTGCTTCAACCCGCCTTGGTTCCTGTTCAACGGACCCGGTGGCAGCGAGGCTGCGCGGGTGAACTTCGCGTCGGCGTTCGCGAGTTTCCTAATGGGTCTGCCGACAGCTCTGGTGGCCTTCAACGCGGTCGCCCGGCACGCAACAGCCAGGACGGAGCGGAGAGACGCGATCGAATCTGTTGAGCCAGCGCTGAGGGCCGTGAAGCGGGCGGTGAACTGGCGCCTCCCGGACGCCCTTCTGCTGCGACTCCCCGAGCGGCTACAGCGCGTATGGATCGAGAGATGCTTGCGGCGCCTTCAGCGAGCTACGACTGTCTGGGGGTCTGCGATTCAGAGCATTGACGCCACAGTGATCACCGGACAGCACAGCATCGCTGGCGCGAAGGCCCTGGACCCAAATGTGTCGCCGTCTAGATCCTGTGGTGGCTCTCTGCACTTGAGCCTCGACAGATTCGACGCGGTGGACTCAATCGTATTGAAGGATCATTCGGTCACCGAACGGGTCGCAGCCATGTCCAAGTCCCGCGACTTGGCGCGAAGGGACATCCGCAACTGCGAGTCCGCGATCAAGTCGATCATTTTCAATTCGCCACTAAACTTGGACTGGAACGAGCAGCGCACTCACACTCAGTGAAGGCATGAGAAGATGCCTGCATGACCGAACACCAGCGGAGCAGTGGTTTCGAGGTGGCTGCCGAAGCGACCGAGACGGTGCCGAGGCACGTGTGGGAGTTCGCCAATGAGCAGGACGAGCTCAAGAGGGCCGCCGATCAGATGCGGAACTACCTGACTGAATTGTCGACCGAAGGCTTGATTCCTGTACATACGATCGAGACGCGGGCGAAGAGCCTCACCTCATACATAGATAAGTGGCTCTTCGCATCTAAG
>NZ_LSSV01000068.1:0-4085 GCF_001658045.1 Dietzia sp. 111N12-1
CGAACTAACGGAGATGCCCACTAGACAGTCAGACGTTCGAGACCTGGCTCCGGCGCGCTGCTCGGACCCGCCGCGGTCGGGCCTACTTCCGTTCGGTCACCGAGGCCGTGTTCGCGGCCGGCCCCGAAGACCTCTCCGCGCTGTGGGCGGGGTTCTACATCGGCGCCGCCGGTGGGCTCGACGCCCTGATCGACACCGCCGGCGGTGCCCAGCAGGACCGGGTCGTGGGCGGGGCGCAGGCCATCGCACTGGCGGTCGCTCGCGAACTCGGCGAGCGGGTGGTCCTGGACAGCCCGGTCATCGGGATCGAGTGGAGCGACGCGGGAGCCCACGTACGCAGCCACCGCGGCGTGGTCAGCGCCCGCCACGTGGTGATCGCGGTCCCCCCGCCGCTGGCCTCGAGGATCAGCTACTCCCCCGGCGTGCCCGGCGATCGGGATCAGTTGGTCCAGCGCATGCCGATGGGCCGGGTCATCAAGATCAATGTGGTCTACCCGGAGCCGTTCTGGCGCACCGACGGCTGGAGCGGCCAGGCCAACAGCACGTCGCGACCGCTGGGCACCGTCTTCGACAACACCCCTCACGAGGGCGGGCCCGGGGTCCTGGTCGGATTCCTCGAGGGCCGCCACGCGGATGCCGGCGCGCGGATGACTGCCGAGGACCGCCACGCACTGGTGCTCGAGGACCTGGCCGGCTACTACGGACCTCGCGCCCGAGACCCTCTCGCCGTCATCGACCACGACTGGGCCGGGGAGGAGTACAGCCGCGGCTGCTACGGAGCGTTCGCCACGCCCGGTACCCTGACCCGCTTCGGCGAGAACCTCCGCCGCCCCGTCGGTCCACTGCACTGGGCCGGGACGGAGACCGCCACCGAGTGGGCCGGATACATGGACGGTGCGGTCGAGTCGGGGCAGCGGGTGGCTGCCGAGATCGCTCGCCCCGACCGGCAAGGACCCGTGCGTGCGGAGCCCTAGGAGACTGCTGAACAAAGTGCGTGTCCGGCCCGCGGAGTTGGGGTGGCCCTGAAATGATGTGGGTCATGCAGGGTGAGTCGGATCGGCAGCGTGAGTTGCTGGATGTGGAGTCGGTGGCGGGGCATCTGCTCGAGGAGGGCAGCGTGTTCGCGTTGCTCGCCGAGCACCGTGACCGGCTGTTCCCGGACGAGTTGTTCGCCGACCTGTTTCCCTCGGGCCGGGGCCGACCGTCGATCCCGGGTGAGGTGATCGCCTCGGTCATCGTGCTCCAGGCACTGTTCGGGCACTCCGACCGGGAGGCAGTCGACGCGCTGACGTTCGACCTGCGGTGGAAGGCCGCCTGCGGGTATCCGGTCGATGCGAAGGGTTTCAACTCGTCGACGTTGACCTATTGGCGACGCCGCCTGGCGGCCAGTGACCGACCGCAGCGGATCTTCGAGGTGGTGCGTCAGGTCATCGCCGAGACCGGTGCGGTCAAGGCCAAGACCCGCCGGGCGCTGGATTCGACGGTCCTGGATGATGCGGTGGCCCGCCAAGACACGATCACCCAGCTGATCGCCCAGATCCGCCGGGTCGGCCGCGAGGTGCCCGGGGCCAAGGAGCTGATCGCCTCCGAGTGCACCCGGCTGGCGGCGACGTGCGGGCACGACTACTCCGAGGCCGGTAAGCCGCGCATTGCCTGGGATGACCAGGGCGCCCGTGATGAGTTGGTCTCCGCGCTGGTGGCCGATGCTCTGGCATTGCTTGGGGCTCTGGATGTTGAGGCGATCACCGCCGCCGGCGGCAAGCCGGCCGAAGCGGTCGCCCTGTTGGCGCTGGTGGCCGGGCAGGACGTCGAGCCGGCTGAGGATTCAGACGGCACCGACGGGCGGTGGCGCATCGCCCGCCGCACCGCGCCGGATCGGGTGATCTCCACCGTGGACCCCGATGCCCGCCACGCCCACAAGACCCGCCAGCGCCGCCAGGACGGGTTCAAGGCCCACATCGTGGTCGAGCCCGACACCGGCCTGACCACCATGTGCTCCCTGACCAAGCCCAACGGTCCGACCAACTCCGATGCCGCTGTCGGTGCGGCACTAGTCACTGCCGATCCCACCATCGGCGTCGGCGAGCCGGTCGAGGTGCTCGGCGATTCCGCCTATGCCAGCGGCGACATGCTGCACACCCTGGCGGGCAAGCAGTGGCTGCCCCTGGTCAAGCCGTGGCCGCTGCGGCCCGCGGTCGAGGGCGGGTTCACCCTGGATGACTTCACCTTCGACGCCGTGGCGGGCACCCTGACCTGCCCCGCCAAATTCACCCGTGGCCTGTCTGCCAAGGGCAATGCCACCTTCGGGGCGGCGTGTCGTGGCTGCCCGCTGCGTCAGCGGTGCACCACCTCGACCGCGGGGCGCAAAGTCGTGCTCGGCGAGCACCACCTGCTGCAACGCCAGCACCGCCAGCGCGCCGGCGATGAGGACTTCCAGACCGTCTACCGCCAGCACCGACCGATGGTGGAACGCTCGATCGCCTGGCTGACCCGAGGTGCCCGCCGCGTGCCGTACCGCGGGGTCGAGAAGAACAACAACTGGCTCCACCACCGCGTTGCCGCCCTGAACCTGCGCCGACTCCTCGCGATGGGACTGACGAGCCAGAACGGAACCTGGGCCCTGGCCTGACCAGCGGGCCGGGGCCAGGCATTCCCGCCCCAGCACAGGCTCGAACAACCCGCGGTGGGCGCCACGAACCTCTCGCCCCTCTCGCCGAACCCAGAGATCTCCAACCCCGCACTTCGCGCGAGGGCCAACCGGCCCTCACGCACACCGGCCGTGCCAGGATCGCAGCTTGTTCAGCAGTCTCCTAGCTGGGGATACCGAACCGGGAGGCCAGGTACGGGATCAGGCCCATGCACTCCGGTGTGAGAGCGAGGCACGCGGGCTCATCCGGCCCGGGGCCGAACAGAAAACGCAGCGGATTCTCGATCGAGCCGGCGGGAAACATCTCATCGGTCCTCTCGTCGTGGGCGGGCGGGTCCTGACAGATAGTCGGCTGCAATGGCAACCCTGCTACCACCTTGCCAGCGTCGTCAACGGCCCTTCCACCGTCACGGGATCAGCACAGCTGTCCGGGATCGTGGCCAGCGAACACCACGCAGACGGCAGCACCGGACGGTATCCGTCGGGCACTCCCCCGCCCGCGATGATGTCCCGGTAGGCGTCGACGCCCGACGTGGGTTGGCGTGTCAGGGTCGGGTCGGTGAGCACGTCCACCCGGTACAACCCGAAGCGGGCGGAGTAGTCGCCCCATTCGTAGTTGTCGACCAGTGACCAGTGGTTGTAGCCGATCACGGGGTAGCCGTCCGCCACGGCCCGCTGCAGCCAGAAGACCGTGTCGCGCAGGAAGTCGCCCCGCTCGATCCCGTCGGCGCGACCACCGTTGAGAGTCGGAATCCCGTTCTCGACGATGTAGATCGGCTTGCCCGGGTAGGCCTGCGCGTAGTGCGTGACCGCCTCGTAGATGCCCTCCGGCTGTGGCCGCACGGCCGCGAAGTCGTCCCACGCGGCGTTGATGGCGGTGAGGTTGTTCAGCGCGACGCCGTAGTAGTAGTCGATGCCGACGTAGTCCACGACGTCGGCCACCCTGTCCCCGATCAGCGTGTCGGTGAACTCGGTGGCCATGGGTAGATAGGCCTCGTTCATGGTGACCATCGCGGCCGGGTCGGCCCGGTGGGCGGCAGCGTAGCCGAGCCGGTGGGCGGCCTCGATGGTGTCGAGGAAGCGGGAGAAGTCGGTGAAGGCGACCCGGCCGATGGTCATCTCGTGTTTGAAGAACACCAGCGGCTCGTTGAACGTCACCCACATGGTGCCGGCGCCGGCCCACCGGTCGGTGATGAGGTCGGCGAAGCGGCCGAACGATTCCACCGCGTTGTCCGCGAGCATCCCGCCCCGGTCGGCCAGCCACCCGGGGTAGACGAAGTGCACCATCGTGATCATGGGGGTCATGCCATGTCGGCGGACCGTGTCGATGATCCGGTCGTAGTGTCTGAGGGCCTCGTCGTCGTACTCCCCCGGCGCGGGCTCGATCCGCGCCCACTCCACGCTCAGCCGGAAGGAGCCTGTCAAGATAATTGTGTGA
>NZ_LSSV01000069.1:0-3781 GCF_001658045.1 Dietzia sp. 111N12-1
GGATCATCGACACGTACATGAACAGCGAAACCGAGCCAGCCACGACCCCGGGTCCATACGCGGCTTTGAGTTGCATCGCGATTCCGCCCGAGGAAGGGTTGGTGGCTGAGTAGCGGATGTAGGAGTAGGAGCTGAAGGCCACCACCACTGCCCCGGCAAGGAAGGCCCACGGCATCCACCCCCCGGCCAGCTCGGCGACCTGCCCTACCAGGGCGAAAATGCCCGCCCCGATCATCACCCCCGTCCCGAGCGCAACGGATCCAGTGAGGGTCAGTGAGTTCGAGGACTGGGCGCTGCGATCCATGCGGTACCGTACTTTCTTCTCGTCGGGCGGGGTTGGCGGTGTGCTTGCGGTCGGGTGCGCCGAGTTCAGCGGACCAGGATCGTGCCCATCATGCCGAGGTCCTCGTGGTCGAGGATGTGACAGTGGTAGACGGTGCGGCCGACGATGTCGTCGAAGGCCACGCGGATGGTGACGCGGCCGAAGGCCGGAATGTTGACCACGTCCTGCCAGGTGGGTGACTCGCCGTCGTCGAGGACTTGCATGGGCCACACGTGCAGGTGCATTGGGTGGTCCATGGGGCTGGTGTTGGTCAGGGTCCATTCCTCCACAGTTCCGGCGCGGACCGTGATGTCGTTTCGGTCGGCGTCGAACTGTCGGCCGTTGATGGTGAACGACATCATCGATTCGGCTCCGCGCATCCCACGGCCCATGCCCATGCCCATGGCGAATTCCAGGGTTCGACGGGCAGTTACCGGTGCGGTGCGCAGGTCCCGCAGGGCCGGTCCTGCGGGCACGGGATCGGGTTCGTCCGCCGGGGGCCCAGTCACGTCCAGCGTGAGCAGACCGATCGGCTCGTCGTCCGCCGGGAACGCACCGGCCATGGGTCCGCCCATCATGCCAGGCATGGCGCCGCGGTCCACCGGGATGCTGAGCAGAGTGGAGGTGCCCTGGCGAGCGTCCACCAGGAGTTCGACTCTGTTTCCGGGAGCCAGCGTCACCTCGGTGAGGTCGACAGGTTCGGGTAGGCGGCCGGTGTCACGGCCGAGCAGGCGCAGAGACTGACCATCCAGGGTCAGGCGCAGGTAGCGGGACGGGCAGGCGTTGACGATCCGCCACTGCTCTCGCTCTCCCGGCGAAGCGGTGGCCCGGGGCCGAACCTGGCCGTTGACCATCACTATCTCGCCTTGACGGCCCATCATCTTCTCGGGCGGGGACGCGGCAGCCGGGTTGCCAGTGCCGTCGAGGGTGATGTCGGAGACGACCAAGGTGCGCTCACGGGACACCGGGACCGGCTCGGGGTCCTCAACAACGATCGCTCCGTAGAGTCCGGCCGCCAGTTGGTCAGCGACATGGCCGTGGTGGTGGGGGTGGTACCAGAAAGTCCCGGGCGGGTGGTCGTTTGGCAGGACGATTTCGTAGTCGAAGGACTCGCCGGGGGAGATGCTGACGAAGGGGTTGTCGCCATTGCCCTCGGGGGAGACGTGCAACCCGTGTACGTGCAGGTTGGTCGGGGTGTCGAGTTCGTTGGCAATCGCCACTCGGATCGTGTCTCCGCCCCGAACGCGCAGGGTGGGGCCTGGGAGTGTGCCGTTGAACGCCTGCACGTTTGCGTTTCGCCCGCCGATCTTGACCCGGGCGGGGGCGGCGACCAACTCCAGATCGAGCACACCGTCCCGACTGGCCACCACGTCCGGCTCGAGAAGGTCATCACCACCGTCGGAGAAGCCACCACTGTTCGTGGTGTTGCCCTCACTGACGGTCCACCACAGGCCGGCCCCGCCCACGGCGGCGGTGCCGGCCCCTGCCAAACCCAGTGCGAGGAGCTGCCGTCGGGTCAGCTCGCTCACTGCCGTCCCTCGCCCAGAGTGTGTAGTCGCTCCCGGTACTCCTCGGTGGTTAGCTCTCCACGGGCGTAGCGTTCGTCCAGGATCTCTCGCGGCTGGCGCGGGCGTTCCCCGGTTTTGACATGCTCATGCCCTCCGGTCTGGCCCCGGCCGCCGGTGAACGCTTTCGCCAGGACGACGGTGACCACCACCGTGCCCAGAATGACCAAGAGCCAGAAGATCCACATCCAGCCCATTCCCGAACCCATCCCGTTGTTCCACATCATCGCGATCGTCCTTCGCTACTTCTCAGTCCCGAGCGTGTGGCCCGCCGGTGTCTGGGGGGTGGTGGCGCCGGGTGCGAGGCGTGGCGGTCGGTCTGGAGACCGTGGATCGGCATCGGCACCGAGGGTCTGGGTGTGGAGCAGCACGTGCAGGATTCAGCGATCGCTTCCAACGGAAGGTTACTGCGAGGCTGGATAGACATCTTCTCCTCTTCATATTCGTTGCTGGTGCTCACTGGAACACCTCCAATTATACCCATATGGGGTATGTGGGGTAGGTGGTTGAACCCGGCTCACCCATCGATTGGTCCCTGGGTGTCTCACGCCTGGGGAGCGGTCCCTGTCAGGGCGACAATGAGGCAGAGCACGCTGGCCCAGAACACGCCCAGGCCAATGGCCACCACGGTTACACTCGCCCACTCCATACCGCGCCCCTGTCTTCCGGTCGAGTTCCACATTGGCCGGTACGCCCGCGTATTTGTGTGGAGATCAGGTGGAGGTCTGATCAAGAATTTCCGCTGGCGAGCTGACACTCAGGACAGGCTGGAACGATCGAGACCATGGTGGAGAACCCTCGTGCCCTCGAAGATGGGGGAAATTTGGGGAAGGGTGAGTTCGCAGAAACTACAGCTCGGCATCGTTTAGTGGCCCTTCATAGTGAAGGGCCCGTTTAGTGGAAGGTCTGCGTATTAGGGCGTGTCTCCTAATTGGCGTAGCCAGGTCAGGATTGCGCAGAGCGTGACGGCGGCGCGGTAGGTGATCGCGAGTTTGTCGTATCGGGTGGCCAGAGCTCGCCACTGCTTGGCCTGCGCGAAGGATCGCTCGACGACGTTGCGGTCTTTGTAGAGGTCGGCGTTGAGTTTCGGAGGCCGGCCACCGCGGGAGCCTCGGCGTTTGCGGGAGGCGATGGTGTCGCTCTTCTCGGGGATGGCCGCGGTGATTCCACGGGCGCGGAGCTGGCGGCGGATCGTGCCGGACGAGTACGCCTTGTCGGCGATCACCGCGTCGGGACGGGTGCGAGGCCTGCCCCGGCCAGGGTGCGGGACGTGGATGTCGGCCAAGACCTGTTCGAGCATCGCGCCGTCGTGTCGTTGGCCGCCGGTGACCACACTCGCCAGCGGCCGGCCGCGACCGTCGACGGCGCTGTGAATCTTGGTGGTCAGCCCGCCGCGGGAGCGGCCAATGCCGTGACCTGCAGGTTCACAGTCCAGGAAGGGGCGGTTCTTGTGATTCGATCGTGCCCCCTGTGTCCTGATCAGGGCGCGTTGTGTTTGTGCCGTGCTGGTGGGCTCGGCAGATGGTGGCATCTACCGAGACGTTCCAGTCGATCTTTCCGGCCGCATCGGCCTCGGCAAGGATGGCCTGCAAGACTCGGTCCCACGTGCCGTCTCGGGCGTAGCGGGCGTGACGCTTCCAGACCGTCTGCCAGGCCCCGAACTCCTCCCGCGGCAGGTCCCGCCAGGGAATTCCTGCTCGGTAGCGGTAGATGATGCCCTCGACGACCTTGCGATTGTCGCGGAACGGATGCCCCTGCCGTCCTTCGTTCGAGGGCAGCAGGGGCTCGATCCGTGCCCACTGCTCATCGGTGAACTGGCGAAAACGTGACTTCGTCTGTCCCATCCGGCCACGGTCTCGCGAGTCAACACTCAGCTATGGGAGACACGCCCTAG
>NZ_LSSV01000070.1:0-3689 GCF_001658045.1 Dietzia sp. 111N12-1
GGTTCGAATCCCATCGGGGGTACAGCAGAAGGCGCCCGGAGCACAACGCTCCGGGCGCCTTCCTCGTTGCGGGGGACGGGGGCGGAGTCCAGGGTCGCGGCCGGCCGTCGGCCCCCCGCATGCCGGTCGCCGTTCAGGGCGGGGCCCGGACCGGCCCGGTCACCCTGCCCCGCCCCCGGAGGCGGATGAGATGGCGGGCGTGCTCGTCCAGTGCGTGGTCCTCGGCGGACACCGGGGCCCACCGGGGCACCGGGGTGGGTCTACCGTCCGGCCCGAGTGCCGCACAGACGGTCAGGCAGTGGGTGGTGAGCGTCCTCTCCGGAGAGGTGGCCTCTCCGGAGCTCACATGGACCGAGACGTGCATGGTCTCGTGACCCGTGTGCAGCAGACGGGCCTCCACCTCCACGACGTGGCCGATCTTCACCGGGTGGTAGAACCGGACACCGCCGGCGTACACCGAGGTGCAGGGGGTACCCGACCACCGGGTGGCGCAGAGGTTCGCCGCGTCGTCGATCCAGGACATGATGCGCCCGCCGTGCGCGTTGCCGCCCCAGTTGACGTCCCCGGGTGCCGCGAGGAACCGCAGGGTCGAACGAGGCGCTGTGCCCGCGGCGGAATAGGTCTGCTCCGCCATCGCCCGTTCGATGTCCTTGCGCAGCCCGATGCGCATGACAGCCTCGTCGGACTCGTGGACCTCCAGGCGGGAGGCGGGCGTCCAGGGAGGTACGGGGGTGGGCGCGCCGTCGCGGACGGCGATGAAGACCACGAGGCACTCGGCGCAGTGCCGGTAGTCGAGCGTCACGGGATCGCAGGCCCGGACGTCGCACTGGATGTGCATCGACGTCGAACCCGTGTGGACGAGTCGGGCCGAGACCTCGATGAGTTCGCCGGAGACGACCGGGCGGGAGAAGCGGATGTTCCCGACATAGGCGGTGACGGCGTATCCGCCGGACCACCCCGCCGCCAGGGCGTAGGCGGCCTTGTCGATCCACTCGAGGATGCGGCCGGTGTGCACCTGCGTGCCCGTGCCGACATCGGTGGGCGCAGCGAGGAACCGCAGGACGGTCTGACGAGGTGTGGTCACGCTCCGCACGCTAGTGACGGCGCGTGACGGGACGGTTGCCGCGCGTACGGATTCCGTGACGGACTCCTCACCCCCGCGCCGACGGACGGTGAGCCGGGACGCGGGGGCGTGGGAGGAGAATCAGTCCACCGTCTCTTTGAGGGTGTCCTCGCGCACGAACAGCAGCAGCACCGTGGCGACCAGGATGAGCGGCACCACGACGTGGTAGATCGGCACCAACGCGTCGTTGTAGGAGCTGACGATCGCGTCGTGCAGGGGCCCGGGCAACGCGGCCAGGATCTCCGGGCTCATGGAGTTGGCCGCACCCGAACCGTTCGAGAAGGTCTCGGCCACCGCGGCGCCCTCGGGACCGAGTTCCGCGGCCGCGGCGGGGACCCGCTCGCCCATGAGATCGGCGAGCCGGCTGACGAACAGCGAACCCACGATCGCCGAACCCATGGTGCCGCCGATCTGGCGGAAGAAGTTGTTGGACGCCGTGGCGGTGCCGACCATCGTGATCGGGAAGGTGTTCTGCACGATCAGCACGAGCAGTTGCATGCACAATCCGAGTCCGAAGCCGAACACGAACAGCACCACGCCCAGGTGCACCAGGGTGTCTCCGGCCTCCAGCGAACCGATGAGCCACAGGCCCGCGGCCATGATCACGGTGCCGACCACCGGGTACCACTTGTAACGGCCGGTCCGGCTGACGATGTTGCCCACGATGATGGACGTGCCCATCATGCCGGCCATCATCGGCGTCATCATCAGTCCGGCGGCGGTGGGGCCGAGCCCGTGGACCATCTGGATGTAGGTGGGCAGGTACGCCATGCAGCCAAACATCGCGACACCGACCAGGAGCCCGGCGCCGGTCGAGAGCGAGAAGTTCCGCTCGGCGAACAGCGTCATGGGGATCAGCGGGTGTTCCGAGCGCAACTCAACCAGGACGAACGCGACCGCGCACACGACGAACAGGGCGCCCATGCCGAGGATCATCGGGTCCGTCCAGTCGTACCGGTTACCGCCCCAGGAGGAGATGAGGATCAGAGCGGTGGTGCCGGTGGCCATGAGGACCGTGCCGGGCCAGTCGGTTCGTCGACCGGCGCCACGATTCGGCAGGCGGAGCCAGACCACGGCCACGACGAGGGCGACCAGGCACACGGGGAGGTTGAACCACAGGGCCCAGCGCCAGCCGGGGCCCTCGGTGAAGAACCCGCCGAGCAGGGGGCCCAGAACGGAGGACAGTCCGAAGACGGCGCCCAGCACGCCCATGTAACGGCCGCGCTGCCGAGCGGGGACGACGTCGGCGACGATCGCCTGGGAGAGCACCATGAGACCACCGCCACCGAGGCCCTGGATCGCGCGGGCCACGATGAGCAGGTCGATGTCCCACGCGACCGCCCCCAGAAGAGAGCCCGCGGAGAACAGGAGGATCGCGGTCACGAAGAGCGGCTTGCGGCCGATCTGGTCGCCGAGTTTGCCGTAGACCGGCAGGCCGATCGTCATGGTGAGCAGGTAGACGGTGATGACCCAGCTCATCCGGTCGACCCCACCGAGGTCGGCCACGATGGTCGGCAGTGCCGTGGCGAAGATCATCTGGCCCAGGGAGACGATGAGCATCCCGAGCAGCAGGGAGGTGAACACCAGCGGCACGTTGTGGGTCACCGGCGCCGGAGCCGCGGAGGTCGCGGTTCCCGGATCGGCGCCGGGGGAGGGCGCGGTAGTGCGGATATCGGTTTCGCTCATGCGGGACTCCCGGCGGGATGTGAGGCGGAGGGTGCGGTGGGCGCCGTGGCGGAGGGTGCGGTGGGTGCGGTGGTGTCGGGCGCGGTGGTGTCGGGTGCTCCCGCGAGCAGGGCGAGTTGCCGCAGCGCGGTGGCGCAGTCACCGTCGAGGTCCTCGAAGGTGGCCGAGTCGCGGGCGAGCCACGCGGACAGCCCGAGGTTCGCCGATGCCGCGACCAGGGCCACGCAGGCCCGGGCCTCGGCCTCGACCGCCACCCCGGCCAGCCGACGCAGCGACGGGTGCCGGTCGAGGTGCACGATGACCAGGTCGGTCAGGCGGAGTTGGAAGCGCGACGAGGCGGTCATCCGCGCGGCCGCCAGCTCGGGCTCGGCGCGGAAGATGGCCCGGCGGCGCTGGGCCAGCGTGGCGGTCTGGTCCCTGTCGGCGGTACGGGTCGCCGCGAAGGCGGCGAGGTAGAGACGGAGTAGCGCGTCGAGAACGCCCTCCTCGCCGCGGTCGAGGAAGGCGGCGCGGTCGGCCTCGGAGACGTCCTCGGGCGTGGCGCCGATGACGGCGGCCTCCTTGGAGGGCACGTAGTTGAAGAACGTCCGCTTGGAGATCTCGGCGGCGGCGCAGATCTGGTCGACCGTCACCGCGTCGAAGCCGTACTCGAGCACCAGGGAGGTCGCCGCGTTCTCTATGGACACCATGGTCGCGCGACGCTTCCGGTCGCGCAGGGAGTCGGGGTCGGGGGGAGAGGACATGCCGGTCACGATAGCCGCTTACTTCACCGAGTGCATCTTTACACCCGGTGTACGGGGGTGATGTCGCGATTTGGTTCGTCGTCCACCATCCGGATATAGTGGTCGAGTGCCAAGCCCCCGTCGTCTAGCGGCCTAGG
>NZ_LSSV01000071.1:0-163847 GCF_001658045.1 Dietzia sp. 111N12-1
TGTCCCACGCTAACGCCCCGCTGACTCCGACGGGAAGACTGCGTCTGGCTCGGTGTGTCGTCGAGGACGATTGGGTACCGCGGCGAGCGGCGGAGCGGTTCGGTGTCTCGGTCACCACCGCCCGCAAGTGGGCCCGCCGGTACCGGCAGCTGGGCAAGGACGGCATGGTCGACCGCTCCAGCCGCCCGCACCACAGCCCGACCCAGACGCCGCGGCGGCGGGAACGCCGCGTGCTCGGTCTGCGCGTATCCCGCCGGTGGGGCCCGGCCCGGATCGCCTACCACCTGGGCATGCAACCGTCCACGGTGCACAAGATCCTGTCCCGCTACGGCTGCGTCAGGTTGGCGTTCACCGACCCGGCCACCGGCGCGCCCGTCCGGGCGCACACGCGGCGCCCGCGTCGCTACGAGCACGAGGCGCCGGGGGATCTGGTGCATGTGGATATCAAGAAGCTCGGCCGCATCCCCGACGGAGGCGGGCACAAGGTCCACGGCCGCGCCAAGGGCAAACGTGACCGCAAACGCGGGATGGGCTACTGGTACATCCACAATGCCGTCGACGACCACTCACGCCTGGCCTACAGCGAGCTCCTAGAAGACGAGCGCAAGGAGACCGCCGCCGGATTCTGGCACCGGGCCCACGCCTACTTCGCCGACGCCGGGATCACCGTGCGGCGGGTGCTGACCGACAACGGCTCCTGCTACCGCTCCCACGCCTTCGCCGAGGCCCTCGGAGGCAATATCGCACACAAGCGCACCCGCCCGTACCGCCCGCAGACCAACGGCAAGGTCGAGCGCTACAACCGCACCATGCTCGAGGAATGGGCCTACGCCACCGCGTACGTCAGCGAATCCGACCGCGCGGCTCGCCTACCCGCATTCCTGCACCACTACAATTTCCACCGCGGCCACACCGCGCTACGAGGCGCCTCACCCGCAGACCGCGTACACAACCTGCGTGGGCAGTACATCTAGGTTCCGCACCGAGGGGCTGTACTCACCTGAGGCGGCGGGCCAACTGCGTGATGTCCGTGACCTCGAGGTCCGGGCTGGTGAAATGCTTCGGGTACATGCCGTGGGTGCGGTTGATCCATGCCGTTCGCATACCGATCCGGTGGGCGCCGTCGATGTCCCAGGGATGGACGGCCACGAGCATGGCGTCCGAGGGGGCAACGGCGCACTGCTCGAGTGCGAACTCGTAGGCAGGGGCGGCTGGTTTCCACGCGCCGGCGGAGTCGACCGACAGCAGCAAGTCGAAGTCGCGTCGCACACCGGCTGACGTGAGCAGCTTCTCGGCGACCTGTGTCGAACCGTTGCTGAGGGTGACCAATCGGATCCCCAGCTCCGTCAACGCCGAGACGCCGTCGGCGACATCGGGATGAGGATCGAGTCCGACGAACCCGCTCATGATGTGCTCGATCGCCTCGTCGAGAGGTCGGTCGAGCTCCACCTCCGACAGCATGACCTGCAGGAGCCCGGTGCCGATGTCAGCGAACGGGCGAGCGGCACCTGCGGCGGTGAGGGCGAAGCCGTCGCGCAGGAGGTCGGCGAACCACAGGGGATACATCGAGCCGGGTGCCCCGACGTCGGAGAACCGGGCCGCCATCGCCGTGGTGTCGGACAGGGTCTCGTTGACATCGAACACGATCACCTGCGGGCGGCGAAGTCCAGGCCCGTCGGCCTGGTGCTGTTCGGGATTGACTGGCGTCTCGGTCACGTAGAGACCTCCTGGTCACCGGGTTCGCACCATGCTATGCGCCAGCGGGCTGCGCGGCCGGAACACCTGGCTAGGGTGGGCGCATGGACGCCGACATCAACTTCTACTTCGACCCGGTCTGCCCCTTCGCCTGGATGACCAGCAAGTGGGTGCGCCAGGTGCAGGCGCAGCGCGACTACACGGTCGATTGGCGGTTCATCTCGTTGCGCCTGGTCAACGCCGGTGTCGACTACGACGCGCACTTCCCCCCTGAGTACGAAGCCGGCCACACCGCCGGGCTGCGGCTCCTGAGAGTGGCGGCTCGAGCGCGAGCCGAGCACGGCCGGGAGGCGATGGCGCCGCTGTACGCCGCCTTCGGGGCGCGCATCTTCGACACCGCTCCGGACGCCGGCGACGACCGCAGCGAAGGCGACGAGCGTGAGCGGCGCGGCACGAGCGAGTTCGCCAGGCTGGTCCTCGCCGACGCTGATCTGCCGCTCGAACTGGCGGACGCCGTCGACGACGAGTCGTGGGACGCCGAGATCCGCCGGGAGACCGACGAGGCGCTCTCGCTGACGGGCAAGGACGTGGGCACGCCCATCATCCACTTCGAACCGCCGACCGGCGTCGCCTTCTTCGGACCCGTGATCAGCCGGCTGCCACACGAGGACTCGGCGGCCGAGCTCTGGGACCACGTGGTGGGGCTCGCCCGCTTCCCGGGTTTCGCCGAGCTCAAGCGCAGCCTGCGCGAGAAGCCGCAGCTCGCCGCGTTCGGAGTCGACGCGGACACGGTCGGCACGCAGGAGGACTGGCACGGCGGAAGCCGTCGGCAGAAGAAATGATGATGGCCGTTCGCGCCACCGTCGCGGGACTGGCGGCGATACTCGCCTGATGGCTATCGATCCCCGCGGAAGAGGCCTCAAGCGCTACCTCGCCGACGACCCCGGCGGCCCGGTCGTGATGCTGAACCTGCTCCGGTTCGCCGATGGTGGGCGAGAGGACTACGCGAAGTACGCTGCGGCGCTGAACGAGACGTTCCTCCCCCGCTACGGCGCTGAGGTTCTCTACGCGGGTGACGGTTCCACAGCCCTGGTCGCCGAGACCGGCCAGGACTGGGATGCCGTTCTGCTGGTCCGATACCCCAGTCGCGCCGCGTTCAGCGAGATGGTCGCCGACCCCGGGTACCAGACCGTCACGGAACTGCGTACGAGCGCCTTGCAGGAAGCGGTGCTCCAGGCCACGACCCCCTGGGCCTGACTCCGACCCGCGGGGGCGGTCGATTCCGTCGCGCATGCCCGAGTGCGATCGCGCGCAGAATGCGGGACGCCGGGGCTACTGCTGGGCTCGTCGTCGTCGACCCGTGACGGCATGGAGCACCAACGCGAGCATCACTGTCGCGCAGCAGATCACACCCACGCCGAACGCCATGGTGATGCCCTCGTCGGTCGAGTACGCGGAGTCGGAGGGGTGCGCGGCGAGGACGGCGGCCGACAGGGCCGCGCCGACCGCGCCGCCGACCGTGCGGAGCACCTGGTTGAAGCTCACCGCGCTGCCGAGCTGGTCCACCGCCACGCTGCGGGCGATGAGCGCGGGCATCGCGGCGTAACCCGAGCCGATCCCGGCGCCGAAGAGGAACATGCCGATCGCCAGCGTCCAGAAGTCGCCGTGCCGCAACCACAACAGCACCGACGCCACTGTCATCACGGCCGCGCCGACGGGCAGGAACACCGCCATGTCGTAGCGGCGGGACAGGGCACGGACCGTGCGGTTGGCCACCAGGCTGCCCACCGACAGCGGCGCCATCATGAACCCCGCCCACATCAGTGGCACGGCCAGGCCGAAACCGGTGTCCGCGGGTGCCTGCGCCACGAGGCTCGCGATGGACAACCCAATGTACATCGCGGTGCCCAGGCCGATCGCGGTGGCGTTGGCCAGCAGGACCTCCGGCCGGCGGACCACGCGGAGGTTGACCAGGGGATGCAGGGTACGGATGCTGTGCACGATCCAGAAGAGCAGAGTGTTCAGCGCGACCACGAGGACGACGAGCGCCGTCGCGGACCCCCAACCCCAGGTCTGCCCCTCGGAGATCCACAGCAGCAACGCGGCCAGCCCGCCGCCCAGCAGCAGGGCCCCGCCGATGTCGAACGGCGTGCGGGGCGCGAGCGGATCGGGGCCCGCAGGGATGAAGCGCCAGACGCCGAACGCCGCGGTGGCCACGAACAGCGCCGCGAAGGCGAACGCGGCCCGCAGGTCGAACGTCGCCGCGAGGATGCCGGTGAGCGGATAACCCAGTCCCATCCCCACCGACACGGTGACCGAGAGCGTCGAGATGGTGGGCTGCGATTCGGTGTAGGTGAGGTGTCGGCGCGCCAGGGCGATGGTGATGGGCACCGTGCCGTAGAGCAGTCCCTGCAACGCGCGGCCGACGAGGAATACGGTGAAGTTCGGCGCGACGGTGGCGATGATCGATCCGAGGAAGATCACACCGAGGCTGGTCAGCAGCAGTTTCCGGGTATGGGGGCCGTCGGCGAGGCGGCCCATGATCGGGGTCGCGACCGCGCCGACGAGCAGGTTGGCCGTGAGCATCCACTGCGCCGTGCTCACGGGGATGCCGAACTCCGCGGAGACCGACGGCACCAGCAGCATGCCGAGGGAACTGACGATCGAGCTGGTCAGGGCGGCGTAGACCAGGGCCTGGACGAACCAGCGGGGCGCCGGGCGCCGGTGAGGGGTCACCGGGCGTCCTCGGAGTCGAGGCGGCGGAGCAGGGGGACCGCGGCCGCGAGACGGTCGCGCTCGGCGTCATCGAGGTGGTCGGCGATCGCGTGGGCCAGCCAGTCCTGGCCCGCGGCGCGCTCGGTGCGGAGCTGCTCGCACCCGCCTGCGGTGATGGAGACGAGGGTGCGTCGGCCGTCGGCGGGGTCCGGGCTGCGGGAGACGAGTCCGAGATTCTGTAGTTCGCGGACGGCGTTGGCGACGGCCTGGTGGCTGATCCGCTCGAGGCCCGCCAGGTCGGTCGCGGCCAGGGGTCCGCGATGTTCCAGGTGGGACAGGATCCCGACCTTGCCCATCGACAACGTCCGGTGGGAGTTGAACCGTCGCCACAGGGGGCGCAGCGCGTGGCGGAGATCGTCGGCCAGGGCGGCGACGTCGGGCGACGGGGTAGCGGTCGGGTCGGCGGGTGGTCCAGCGGGCGGGTCGGCGGGTGTCACTCCGACGAGTCTACAACCAGATTGCGCAATCTGCTTGCGCAAGGGTGGGGGTGCGCGGTGGGGCGCATCGACAAGAGCGTTCCGCACACCTGCCTCTCGGCGAATGTGTGCGGAACTGCCTTGTCGACGCCGGGCCCGGCGGGCCGGGCCCCCGGAGCAGTCGGCCTCAGTAGGTCCCGCAGTTGCTGGGCGCCGGGACGCCGCGCACGCGGTCGTCGAGGTACCGCAGGGTGCCCTCCAGGCCGGTGAGCATGGGTGCGGCGTGACCGATCACCAGGCCGGGCGCGACTGGGGGCATCGGGTCGATGACCATCTCCACGGTGACGCCCTGCGCGCACCAGTCGCGACCGAGCTGCTGGGACTGGTGGCCGGGGACGACGTCGTCGTTCACGGGCGAGAGAACGCGCACGGGTGTGGTGGGCGCGAGCCGGCCGATCCGCTGACGCTCGAGGAATCCCGTGAGTACCGGCTCGGAGCGCACGATGTCGCCGGCCGACCGGCCCGAGACCGTGTAGGCGGTGGTGCGCTGGTGGAAGAACTGGACGGCGGTCTCGCCGATGCACTGGTCGGCGGTGGTGGCGAGCATGGCCCGGCCCCGGTCGTTGAAGTACGGGTCGATCAGCGGGCCCATCTCCGGGTAGGCGTCGAGCAGGCTGTTGAGCGAGTAGCCGATCACGCCGGCGATCGCGGTCCCGTCGACCTGCTCGAGGGTGGCCAGCAGATCGGCCGGCGGAGAGCCCGCGGCGGTGCCGACGAGGTTGACCTCCGGCGCGTACTGCGGGTGCAGTTCGGCGGCCGCGGCGACGGCGCCACCGCCCTGGGAGTAGCCGGTGAAGACCGTGCGGGCGTCCGGGGCGATGTCGGCGCCCGGCACCGACGCCGCGACTCGCGCGAGGTCGAGGACGGCACGGGCCTGGGATTCGCGATTGATGTACGAGTGCAGGCCCGGCGTGCCGAGGCCCTCGTAGTCGGTCATCGCGACGGCGTACCCGCGGGCGAGCAGGGCGTAGGCCTGGATGAGCTCGTACCCGAACCCGACGCCCGGCGGGTCGGTGCGGACGGTGGCGAGGTTCTGGAACGTCTTGGATGGCGCGCAGTGGTCGGCCTGGCCCTGGGTGCCCGGCGCGACGACCGCCAGCGGACGCGACCCGGGTCCGGTCCACGGTGCGCGCGGCTGCAGGTAGGCGCCGGTGACCGCGATCGCCTGGCCGCGCGACCCGACGGAGGTGTACATGATGCGCTGCGCGTCGGTGGACAGCGGACCGGCGCCGTCGGAGATCGGTTCGGCGCCGGGGATCGGCGGGATCGCTCCGGCCAGCGGGAACGGCTCGGTCTTGATGAGCTCGCCGGAGGTCGCGGGCAGGTCTGCCGGCGGCTGGTAGAAGGCGGGCGCCGGGTCGTTGGACGATCCCTGCGCTCCGGCGGCGGGGGCGACCAGGGCCCCTCCGGCGACAGCGGTGGCGATGGCGGTGGCGAATGCGGCTGCGCGCATCGCGGTTCGACGAAGTGGCACGGTCCCCCCGGACTGATTGTGTTCTGGCTCACGAAGTTGAGCAGAGTCTAAGTGAATGCTGTGTGCGGCGGGCACTCCGGTCGTGCGTCGCCCGTCAGCGCGGTTGGTCACCGCGGCCGGGTGGCGGCGAGAATCACGTCGACCACCCGGTCCACGGCGTCCGGGGGCAGCGGGCGGCCGCTCATGAGCGGCGTCAGGAGTAGCGGTGCCACGAGCGTGGTCACGACGGTGTCCGGATCGAGGTCGGGGTTGAGGTCACCTCGCGCGCTCGCCAGCGACGCCATCTGCCGCCAGGCGTCCAGGGCGGGTTGGTAGCGCGCGGTGACCACGTCGGCGAGCTCGGGATGTGACCGAGTGGCGAGGAGCGCGCCCGTGGCGAGCTCCACCGGGTCGGCCGCGAACGCGGCCAGGGCGTGGGCGAAGTCCCGCACGTCGCCCTCCCAGTCCCCGGACGTCGGCACGGGAACCCGGAGGACGTGCTGGTCGAGGGCCTCGGCCACGAGGTCGGTGGTGGTCGGCCACCACCGGTACAGGGTCCGTCGGTTCACGTCCGCCCGTTCGGCGACCTCCACCATCGAGAACTGCCACCGCCCCTCGGCGAGGAGCGACAGGACCGCCTCCCCGACGGTGCGACGGACGCGGTCGCTCCGGCCGCCCTCGCGAACCCGGCGCCGTTCCGGTCTCGGCGCGGGCGGCCGGGTCGGCGGTTCCTGCTCCACGTTCGCGCCCCCGGATCCGGTCTGGTGGATTTCGATGAGACTACCTCGCCCTAAGTGCACACCGTGGTGACTTAAGTGTGATGCACTCACAGTAGTAGTCCACCCGCTCAACGACCTTCCAGGGGACCCATGACCGCCGATCCCACCTACGACCACATCGTCATCGGCGCCGGGCCGATCGGCGCCGCGACCGCCCGGCACCTGGCCGAGCGGGGGGATTCCGTCCTGGTGATCGGCCCCGAGGAGCCCGCGGGCTTCGCCGACCATCAGGGCACGTGGGCCGGGCACTATGACCAGGGTCGGATGTGCCACGTTCTCGAGATCCCCGTGGTCACCGGGATGCTCACCACGCGGTCGATCCGCCGGTTCCCCGAGCTCACGCGCCGCACGGGGGTCGAGTTCACGACCGGCGTCGAGTGCCTCTCGGTCAACCCCGCCGACGCCGCCGGTGACGCGGCCGGGGAGTGGTTCGACCGCGACGTCCTGGCCGCCAACGCCCGCGACCTGGGCGTCGACGTGCACCTTCTCGACGAGGAGGACCTACGTCGGCGGTACCCCGCGGTGCGGTTCGAACCGGGCCACGTGGGCGTGGTGCAACCCGGCGGGATGATCGTCAACCCGCGGGCGCTGGTCCGTGCCGAACTGGCCGCCGCGTCGGCGGCGGGGGCGGTACTCGTCCGGGACGAGGTGGTCGCGCTCGAGGGCGGCGCGGGGGGTGGCGATGACAGCGGCGATGACGACGACAACAACGACGACAACAACCACAACGACGACGACAAGGTGGTCGTCACGGCCGGGGGAGTGCGACTGCGAGGTCGGTCGATCGTGCTCGCGCTCGGCGCCGCCGTCAACGCCTCCGGCCTGCTGCCGCGGCCACTGCAGCTGTTCACCCTCGGGGCGACCGTCGTGCTGGTGGAGGTCGACGATCCGGGCGGGATCGACCTGCCCGCGACGATGTATCTCAAGCATCGCGACGGCGCGCAGCAGTTCGGCGGAGTGGTGATGTCGCCGGTTCGGTACCCGGACGGTCGCTGGTACCTCAAGGTCGCCGGCAGCAGTCTGCGCGAGACGCCCCTGGGCTCCGCCGAGGAGATCGCGTCCTGGGTGCGGACCGGCGGCGCCTCCGCGGACGTCGACGACGCGCTGGCGGTGTTGACCGATCTCCTGCCCGGCGTCCGCCTGGGGCGGGCGCACACGCGCCCGTGTCTGGTGTGCGCCACCAGTACCAACCACCCCTACATCGACCGTGTGGACGACCGCACCGTTCTGGCGGTCGAGGGAGAGCGGGGTGTCATGGCCGCGGACGAGATCGGCCGACTCACCGCGGATCTCGCCGCCACGGGGAGGTGGACGGATCCGCTGCCCCGGGACGTGTTCCGTGCCCGGTGGGCGGCGTAGCGGCGGGGAAGTCGTCGACTGTGGTCGGCCGGCGGGTCAGGCGTGCATGCCCACGGTGAACCACCGGGTCGCCTCGTCGACGATGTCGTCGATGCTCGCGCTGGTCTCGGATTGGAGCCAGGCGGTGATGAGCTCACCCAGGCCGCCCACCAGGAGGCGGGCGCTGATCTCGTCCCGGGGGGTGGGCAGGGCGCGGTCCCCGAACAGTGTCCGGGCCTGGGTCACGACGAGGGCCGCGAAGTCGCGGTACAGCTTGTGGCGGCGCTGGCGGAGGGTTGGGACGGTGGCCGACTCGATGATCGCGACCCGTCCCTTGCGGGGGTCGTCGGTGAGTAGTGCCGCGAAGGCGGCCAGGGCGGCGTGGGCTCTGGCCGCGGCGTCGCCCTCGGTGTCGGAGAGTGCGGCCAGGACGGAGGTGCGGACCTGGTCGGCGATCTCGTCGACGAGAGCGAGGAGCAGCTGGTCGCGGGCGGTGAAGCTCTCGTAGAAGTAGCGCTCGGTCAGGCCGGCCTCCGCGCAGATCGCCGTCATGGTCGTTCGCTCGACACCGCGGGTGCCGACGAGCTCGAGGGCCGCGTCGAGGAGTTGGCGCCGGCGGGATGCGCGCCGCTCCTCCGCGCTGACGCCTCGGTAGCGGCGCGGGGTCGCGTTCATCCCTCAATCTTGACAGGGCCCCCTGTCTGATTCAAACTCTATCCAAACTGACAGAGCCGTCTGTCAGACAGGTGGTGGGCCGTCCCGGACGGGCGTCTCCACCCGGAGGTCAGGGGATGCTCGTGACACGAACGCTGGCGAAGGCACCGACGGACAGTGGGCTGGCTCCGGTCCCGGGAGACGGTGGTCTACCGCTTCTCGGTCACGGTCTGGACTATCTGCGGGATCCCATGCGGCTGTGGGAGAAGCGCTACCACCGGTACGGCCCGGTCTCGTGGTTCCGCGCGTTCGGGACGAGGATCGTGGCGCTGCTCGGGCCGGAGGCGTCGGGAGTGGTCCTCCAGAACCGGGACAAGGCGTTCGCCAACGGCGAGGCGTGGCAGTTCCTCATCGGGCCGTTCTTCGACCGCGGCCTGATGCTCCTGGACTTCGACGAGCACATGGCCCACCGCCGCCTCATGCAGGAGGCGTTCACCTCCGACCGTCTCGCCAGGTACGCGGCAGCGATCGACCCGGCGGTCCGCTCCGCCGTCGAGCAGTGGCAGCCGGGGGAGCGCGTGGAGGTCTATCCCCGGCTCAAGCAGTTGACGCTGAACCTCGCGGTGGAGGTCTTCATGGGCGGCGCCCCCGGCGCCAGCCAGGCGCGTCTCGATCAGGTCAATTCCGCGTTCATCGACTGTGTCCAGGCGGCGACCGCTCTCGTGCGGTACCCCGTCCCGGGCGGGCGTTGGCACCGCGGCCTGGTCGGCCGACGTCGGGTGGAGGAGTTCCTCCGCGAGTACCTGCCGGCCAGGCGGGCAGGCGACGGCGACGACCTGTTCTCCGTGCTGTGCCGGGTGGAGGTCGACGGCGAGCGGTTCAGCGACGACGACGTCATCAACCACATGATCTTCCTGCTCATGGCCGCGCACGACACGTCCACGATCACCATCTCGACGATGATGCAGTACCTGGGCCAGCACCCGGAGTGGCAGCAGCGGTGCCGCGAGGAGTCCCTGGCGATTCCGGGCGACACGATCAGCTATGAACAGCTCTCGCAGTTGAGGTCGCTGGACCTGGTGATGAAGGAGTCGCTGCGCCTGGTGTCGCCGGTGCCCACGATCGCGCGCACGGCCGTCAAGGACACCGAGGTGCTGGGTCACTTCATCCCGGCGGGGACGATGGTGGCGATCGCCCCCTACTTCACCCACCACCTCGAGCAGTACTGGCCCGATCCGGGAGTTTTCGACCCCGGCCGGTTCTCCGACGAGCGCCGCGAGGACAAGGTCCACCGTCAGGCGTGGCAGCCCTTCGGCGGCGGCGTGCACAAGTGCATCGGCATGCACTTCGCCGGCGCCGAGGTCTCACTCGTGCTGCATCACCTGCTGCGCACCTTCGAGTGGCACGTCGACCCGGACTATACGGCCCCGATGGACATGAAGTCGCTGCCGTTCCCGAAGGACGGGCAGCCGATCCGTCTGCTGCGGCGGGCCGGAATTTCAGAGAACTCACAGCCGCAGGGGTAGCGAAAGGTGTCATATCAACATAGTCTGTGGTGTACCTCACATACCGCATGTGGGACAACACGGAAGGGTGATCATCATGGCTGCTCACGCGACCCACGCTCCCGAGCCGGTGGCCTCCACGGACGGCACGCCGGCCAGGAGGAAGAAGGCGATCCCGATCATCCAGAGCCGCATCGGCGCCCCGGTCGCCTTCGTCGGTCTGGCGATCGCCCTGCTCAGCCTCTACCTGCCGTGGGTGACCGGCGGCGGGCAGTCGCTCTCCGGCCTCGTGCTGCCCGAGGTGCTGGGGCTGAGGGAGATCACCCCGGTGAACTTCCTCGGCCTGGTGGCGCTGTCGTTCCTCACCGTGGTCACGCTCGTGGCCCGGCTCGGCATCTTCGCGATCCTCAACGCCGTGACGGCGGGGCTGGTCCTCATCGCCCACCTCGCGTTCATGTGGGTGCTGTACGGCTCCACGGGCACGGCGGACCCGATCCTGTCGGGGCTGTCCGCCGAGGCGTCGGTCGCCTATGGGCCGTACGTCGCCATCGTCGGATTCGTGCTGGTGATCGTGGGTTCCGCGGCGGCCGCCGTGTCGGCCGAGTATCTGCTGCCCGACCGTGCGGAGGCGAGGCACCGCGACCGCGACTGACGGGCGCGCCGTTCACGCCCCGGCGTGTTCGTGCTCGTCCCCCTCGCGATCGTCATCGCCGCGGCGCCTGACGGTGACCCACTGCGCGGCGAAGATCGCGAGGGCGACGCCCGCCGTCAGGGCGATGGTCAGCGGATCCGACCCCGCCTTGAGGGCGACGAAGGGGACCAGTACGGCCAGGTCGAGCACGATGGCGACGCACGGGATCCACACGGTGGCGTCGACCTCGTCCCGGAGTCGGCGGATGACGCCCAGGTGGATGGCGATGTCCATCGTCAGGTAGAGGATCGCGCCGAGGGCCGCGATCCTGGACAGGTCGAAGAAGGCGGCCATGAGGATCGCCAGGCCCGCGGTGATGTAGAGCGACTGGTGGCCTTCCCGGCCCGGCAGCCCCGGGGCCTGCCCCATGTCCCGGAGCATGTCGTAGAGCTTCGAGACGGAGAACAGGCTCGCGATGAGTCCCGACAGGGTCGCCACGACCGCCACGATCACGGTGAGGCGCACTCCCCACGGGCCGAAGAGCGGCGCGGCCGCTTCCGCGAGCGCGTAGTCACGGGCCTCGACGATCTGCGGCACGCTCAGGCTCCCGCTGACCGCGACGACGATCAGGAGGTAGAGCATCGTGCACAGGGCGATGGAGATGAGGATGGACCTGCCGAGGTTGCGTTCGGGCCTGCGCAGGTCGGCGCCGTGATTGGTGATCGTGGTGAAGCCCTTGTAGGCGAGGATCGTCAACGCCACGGCGGCCAGGAATCCGGCCCACCCGTGATCCGGCGGGGTGCGGTCACCGGCGTCGACCAGCCGGGACAGTGACCCCACGCCGGTGGCGAGGATCCCGGCGATGGCCAGCGCGGCGATCCCGCCGATCTTGACCGCGGCGGTGATCATGGCCGAGCGTTCCACCAGTCGGTTGCCCACCAGGTTCACGGCCGCGGCGGAGGCGATGGCGAGAACGGCGAGGACCGGCACCCATATGCCCGGGTCGCTGACGTCGAAGGCGCGCAGGAGGTAGGTGCCGAAGGTCCTGCCGAGGAGGGACTCGGCGAGGATCATCGACACGTACATGAACAGGGAGAACGAGCCGGCGACCACGCCGGGGCCGTACGCGGCCTTGAGCAGCATGGCGATTCCGCCGGACGACGGGTTGGTCGCCGAGTACCGGATGTACGAGTACGTGCTGAACAGCACGACCACCGCGCCGGCGAGAAACGCCCACGGCATCCACCCGCCGGCCAGCTCGCCGACCTGGCCGACCAGCGCGAAGATGCCGGCGCCGATCATGACCCCCGTGCCCAGCGCCACTGAACCGGTGAGTGAGAGTGATTTCCGGTCACTGGTGTGGTTCATTCTGTGGTCACATCCTCGGTGGGGCAGGGGCGGGGCGGTCCTCCTCCTGCCGGGCTCACGAGTCGTCTCGGCTCTCCCTCGTCTTCCGGTCGTTGGCCTTGCGCAGCGCCTCCACGAGCTCGTCCTTCGTCATGTCGGAGCGGCCCTCGATGTCGAGCCGCTGCGCCTGCTCGTAGAGGTGGTCCTTGCTGGCGTTGGCGTCCACCCCGCCCTTCGACTCTCCGGAGGGGTTCGGGCCGCCGCTCCCCCGAGCGTGAATCCGAGGGTCCCTTGCCGTCCTTGGGCTCCCAGTGGTCGCCCACCTTCTCGTGCGTGTGCTTGACGGCGCTCCAGGCGGTCCGCGCGACACGGGACTCGTCGCTGTACTCCTCCTCCGCCGAGTCATAGGCCTTGGCGAAGGTGTCCTTGGCCTTCTGATCGCTTCGCTGCAGCGTCGAGGGCAGCTCGCTGTCCTTCGCGTTCCCGTCGCTGTCTGTCTTCGGCATGGCGATTCCTCTCGTTTGTCAGCTCACCAGGATCTGGGTGGCGGTCTCTTTGAGCTTGGCCTGGGCCCATGTGGCCTGGCGCGTGGTCTGGGGTTGGCATTTCTCCGCGACTTCGAGAAGGTCGCGGTGCCGTAGGCCCTGCGCGGCCTGGGCGATGAGGAGCCAGTCCATGGCGACCCCGGAGGCCTCCATGTAGACGGTCCGTAGGTCCTCGAGCAGGAGCAGCTCCGGGGTGTGGTGTCTGCCGAGCAGTTCGCTGCCCTTCTCCCGCGCCCGTTCGGCCAGTCCGAGTTCGAGTCGGGGGGCGGGGTCGAGGTCCTGGCCGTAGTCGCCACCGATCCGGGCGATCTCGGCGAGGTGGCTGCGGGACCAGCCCACCAGGTCCCGTGCGACGTGGTAGATCTCATGATCGACCTTGTGGCGCTCGGAAACCTGCAGAAGTTTGTGCGCGAGCCCGACCTCGGAGCGGTGTAGTTCGCGGAGAACGGGTCCGAGCCTCATGTCGGGCCTCCTGTCGATACGCGTGTCGGGCGGCCACGGGAGGTGGTGTCGCGGTCGGCGACCCGGGCGATGCGTGCGGCGGCGGTCTTGAAGATCGGCTGTTTAGAGGCGGGGTCCCAGTCGGTGGGGGTGAGCTCGTTGGCCGCGGTCCCCACGGCGTCGCCCTCTGGTCCGGCACTGTCGCCGGTGTCCCAGTAGCCGTAATGGAACGGCAGGAAGATCACTCCCGGTCGGATCCCGGTGATCCGGGCGGCCGCCCGCACCCGTCCGCGGGGGGTGGCGATCTCCGTGAGGTCTCCCTCGGTGATGCCGGCGGCCGCGGCGTCGGCGGCGCAGATCTCCACCCACACCTGCGGAGCGGCTGCCTGCAACTCGGGGGCTCTGCCGGTCTTGGTGCGGGTGTGGAAGTGGTAGATGGTCCGGCCCGTGATCAGCTGCAGGGGATAGTGCTCGTCGGGCGGTTCGTGCGCGGGGAGGTATTCCGCGCCCTTGAGCATCGCCTTGCCCTCCGGATTCATCGCCGTGTACTCGGTGGCGTCCTTGGGGGCGCCGGTGACCAGGTCGCGACCGTAGTTCTCGCAGGAATCCGGGTCCGCCCAGAACTTCCCGTCCGAATAGAGCCGCTCGGTGCCGTCGGGGTTGTCGTCGTTGCACGGCCATTGGATACCGGAGCCGCCGCGCAGTCTGTCGTAGGTCAGCCCGGTGTAGTCGCACGGCCGGCCGGCGGTGCAGTCCTTCCACGCCTCGAAGGCGGATTCGGGGTCGTGCCACTTGATCAGCGGCTCGCCGTCCTTGTCCTTGAGCCCCAGGCGGTGGGCGAAGTCGATGAAGATGTCCAGGTCGGCCCTGGCCTGGCCGGGCGGATCGACGGCCTTCTCCGACAGGTGCACGGTCCGGTCGGTGTTGGTGAACGTGCCGGTCTTCTCGCCCCATGTGGCGGCCGGCAGGACGACGTCGGCGAGCCTGGCGGTCTCGGTGAGGAAGATGTCCTGCACCACCAGTGTCAGTCGCTCCTGGGACAGGATCGAGCGGATGCGTGTGAGTTCCGGCAGGGAGACGGCCGGGTTGGTGCCGCTGACCCACAACAGCCGGATCGAACCGTCCTCCACATACCGCATCATCTGCATGGCGTGGGTGGGTGCCGAGTAATGCGGGATGTCCATCGGGTCGACGTTCCACACCCGGGCCAGGTCCTGCACGTGCGAGGTGTTGGACCAGTTCCGGAAGGCCGCCAGGTCACCGTCGGCGCCACACTCACGGGTGTTCTGGGCGGTGGGCTGGCCGTTCATCTGCAGCACGCCGCACCCGGGCCGGCCGAGCATCCCGCGCAGCAGGTGGATGTTGTTGACCTGCACAGCGGCCGCGGTGGCCTGGTTGGACTGGTAGAAGCCCTGCAGCACCGTGGACATCAGCCGCTCGGCGCCCCCGATGAGCCGGGCGGCCCGGCGGATCTGCTCGGCCGGAACGTCACAGATCTCGGCCACCCGCTCCGGCGGGTAGTCGGCGACCTGCTCGGCCAGTGACGAGTATCCGACCGTGTGCTGGTCGATGTAGTCGCGGTCGATGTGGCCGGCGTCGAGCAGTTCGTGGATCAGGCTGTTCATCAGCGCCAGGTTGGTGCCCGGCCTCGGTGTCAGATGGATAGTGGCGTGTTCGGCGACCGGGGTGGGGCGTGGGTCCACGCACAGGATCGCGGGCGGGTCGTCCCCGGCCAGGCGATCCAGGATCCGCATCCAGGTCACGCTCTGCGTCTCGGCCATGTTGTGTCCGTAGAGGCAGATGACGTCGGCGTGGTCGATGTCGGCGTACGAGCCGGGCTGACCGTCACATCCGAAGGACGCCTTGAGCGCCGCGGCGGCCGTCGCGGTGCACAGCCGGGTGTTGCCGTCGACGTGGTTGGTGCCGATGCCACCGTGGGCGATCACACCGAGGGTGTAGTACTCCTCGGCGAAGAGTTGCCCGGTGGTGTAGAAACCGATCGCGCTGGGGCCCTGCTCGTCCAGCAACTCGGTGGTCCGGCCGACGACCCGGTCCATCGCCGTGTCCCAGTCGGTCTCCACCAATACGCCGTTCTCGCGTACCAGCGGGCGGGTCAGCCGGTCCGGTGAGGAGTTCGCCTGCCAGCCGTAGAGGTCCTTGACCCCCAGCCGGCCCCGATTGACCCGGTCCTCTGCACGTCCACGCACCCCGCAGATGCGGCCTTCGGCGACGGCGATGTCCAGCCCGTCGCCGTTGGAGTGCAGGATCGAGGCCGTCTGCACCCACCGGTCGACATCCGCCTCGGCCATTCCGTCGGCCAGGTGGGTGTCCACTCGGACGGGCCACTGCTCGCCGGGGCCGTACGGCGTGCGTTCGCCCCACGGGTGAGTGACCCGATCGGGCGTCGAGTCGCTGCCGGGTGTCATGGTGCTCCTAGGCTCGGCGCGGCTGCCCGCGGTGGAGGAAGGACAGGGCGACCATGGCGAGGCCCAGGATCAGGTGCAGCCAGTTGTCGGCCGTGTTGAGCGGCACGAAGTTGGCCGCCGAATCGTGGCCGATCACCAGGCCATAGACCCACAGGGCCAGGTAGACGATGCCGCCGGCCAGTAGGTAGATACGAGCCTGTGGGGCGGTCCGGGACATCAGGATCCCGACGACGCCGTAGAGCAGGTGGACGATGTTGTGGAGGATCGACACCTGGAACAGGCCCAGCAGCATGGCCTCGGATTCGTGGCCGGCGAACTGCATGGTGTCGTACGCGGTGGTGATCCCGGGGATGAAGCCGGCGATCCCCACGAGCAGGAACACCACGCCGAAGGCGAGGGCTGCGTACTGGACGGGGGAGCGGTGCCGGGCCGGGCGAGCGGTCTGGGTCGTGTCCGTCATGAGTCCATTCCTTTCTCGACTGATCGACATCGGAAGTGACGCTGCCCCGACCATAAACAGCAGGGGCCGGATTGAAAACCGGTGCCGGGGGTCGGAGCGCTCGTCGGAGAACGCGATCCACCGTTGCGGCACTTACCCTAGGGGGGTACCGTATGCGCCATGGCCGAGCATGGATACACCCCGCATAAGGAGGACCACCTCAAGCGGCTGCGCCGCATCGAGGGTCAGGCCCGCGGGCTGCAACGGATGGTCGAGGAGGACAAGTACTGCATCGACATCCTCACGCAGGTCTCCGCCATGACCCGGGCCCTACAGTCCGTCTCGCTGAGCCTGCTCTCCGAGCACCTCGGACACTGCGTCGCCGGCGCCATCGAGAACGGCAGCCCGGAGGAAGCCGAGGCCAAGCTCGCCGAGGCCAACGCCGCCATCGCCCGCCTGGTCAGGTCCTGATCACCGCGCCGACCGATCGCGGGCCCCGACAGTCACCGCACACCCACCACCCGAACGAGGAGAACACCATGTCCGCCACTGCCACCTACACCGTCTCCGGCATGACCTGCGGCCACTGCGTCGCCTCCGTGACGGAGGAGGTCTCGGAAATCTCGGGAGTCACCGAGGTCGAAGTCGATCTGGAGTCGGGTCGCCTCGTCGTCGTCTCCTCCGACCCGGTCGATCCCGCGGCGGTCCGCGCCGCCGTGGACGAGGCCGGGTACACAGTCACAGCGCAGGAGTGAGCACACCATGACCACCACCGACAGCCGGGACACGGCGCCCTCCGCCGGGACCACCTTGGTCGAGCTGCAGATCGAGGGAATGACCTGCGCCTCATGCGCCAACCGGATCGAGCGCAAACTCAACAAGCTCGACGACGTCACCGCCGAGGTCAACTACGCCACCGAGAAGGCGCGCGTGCGGATCCCCGAGGGTCTGCAGCCGCAGCTGCTGCTGGACACGGTCGAGCAGGCGGGGTACCACGCACAGCTGCCGCGTCCCCGGAACACTCAGCCCCGCACGTCCGCGCCCGGCGCTGACGGTGCCGCGGCCGACGCCGGGCAGTCGACCGGCCACGCCGGCAACGCCACCGACGACACCGCCGCGCCCGACCGGGTCGACGAGCTGCGCCAGCGTGTCATCATCTCCGCCGTCTTGTCGATCCCCGTGATCGCGATGGCCATGGTCCCGGCGCTGCAGTTCACCAACTGGCAGTGGCTCTCGCTGACGCTGGCCGCCCCGGTCATCGTGTGGGGCGCGTGGCCGTTCCACCGCGCCGCCGCGATCAACCTGCGCCACGGCGCGTTCACCATGGACACGCTCGTCTCGCTCGGCACGTCCGCGGCGTTCCTCTGGTCGCTGTACGCCCTGTTCTTCGGCCACGCGGGCATGCCCGGGATGACCCACGGGTTCGAGTTCAGCCTCTCGCCCAGTGACGGCGCCGGCGACATCTACCTCGAGGCCGCGGCCGGGGTGACCACGTTCATCCTGCTGGGCCGCTACTTCGAGGCGCGGTCCAAGCGCACGGCAGGCGCCGCATTGCGATCACTGCTCGAGCTGGGCGCCAAGGACGTCGCCGTGCTTCGCGGGGGTGTTGATGGCGGGCGTGTGGAGACCCGCATCCCGGTGGAGGATCTGCAGGTCGACGACGAGTTCGTCGTCCGCCCCGGCGAGAAGATCGCCACCGATGGCGAGATCGTCGACGGTGCCTCCGCGGTCGACACCTCGATGGTCACCGGCGAGTCCGTGCCCGCCGAGGTCGGTCCCGGCGACGCCGTCGTGGGCGGCACCGTCAACGCCAGCGGCCGCCTGACCGTGCGCGCCACCCGCGTCGGCTCCGACACCCAGCTCGCGCAGATGGCGCAGATGGTGGAGGACGCCCAGTCCGGCAAGGCCGCCGCACAGCGCCTCGCCGACCGTATCTCCGGGATTTTCGTCCCCGTCGCCCTGGTGCTGGCCGTGGCGACCTTCGCGTTCTGGATGCTCACCGGCGGCGGCGCCGCCCTGGCGTTCACCGCGGCCGTCGCGGTGCTCATCATCGCCTGCCCGTGTGCGCTCGGCCTGGCCACGCCGATGGCGCTGATGGTCGGCACCGGCCGCGGCGCGCAGCTGGGCATCCTCATCAAGGGCCCCGAGGTCCTGGAGTCCACCCGCAAGGTCGACACGATCGTCCTGGACAAGACCGGCACCGTCACCACCGGTCGGCACGCGTTGGTCTCTACGACTGTCGCGGCCGGTGAGGATCGCGCCGAGGTGCTGCGCCGCGCCGGGGCCGTCGAGGACGCCTCCGAGCACCCCATCGCCCGCGCCATCGCCGCCGGCGCCCGCGAAGAGGTCGGCGATCTGCCGGGCGTGGCGGACTTCGCCAACCACGAGGGTCTGGGGGTGTCGGGGCGCGTTGTCGCTGGTCCCGGGCGCGCGGCCGCGGAACCCGCTGTCGATGGTTCCTCCGGGGCCGACGACGACGAGGTGGTCGTCGTGGGCCGTCCCGCCCTACTGGCTGAGCGGAACATGCCGCTGGCGCAGGAGCTGGACAGTGCGATGGCCGAGGCCGCCCGGGCTGGCCAGACCGCGGTCGCGGTGGGCTGGGGCGGGAAGGCCCGCGGGGTCCTCGTGGTGGCCGACCAGATCAAGGACAGCTCCGCCGAGGCCATCAAGAAGTTCCGCGAGCTGGGTCTCACCCCGATCCTGCTCACCGGGGACAACGCCGCGGTGGCCGCCTCGGTGGCCGCCGAGGTCGGCATCGACCCGGGCCCTCACACTGTGATCTCCGAGGTCATGCCCGCCGACAAGGTCGACGTGGTCCGCCGGCTGCAGGCCGAGGGGCGCGTCGTGGCGATGGTCGGCGATGGCGTCAATGACGCTGCCGCCCTGGCCACCGCCGACCTGGGCCTGGCGATCGGCACCGGCACCGACGCGGCGATCGAGGCCTCCGACCTCACGCTGGTGCGCGGGGACCTGCGCTCGGCGGCCGACGCGATCCGGCTGTCGCGCTCCACGCTCGGCACCATCCGGGGCAACCTCTTCTGGGCGTTCGCCTACAACGTCGCGGCGCTCCCGCTGGCCGCGGCGGGGCTGCTCAACCCGATGATCGCGGGTGCCGCGATGGCGTTCTCCTCGGTGTTCGTGGTGGCCAACAGCCTGCGCCTGCGGAGGTTCCGCGCGACCGTCTGACCGAACCCGCCCGGCCGCCCCTCCCCTCCAGATCCGCTACTCCGAATCGGCATCGGCTAGTCCAATTGGGCTCGCCGATCCGATTCGGAGTAGCCGATTTCGCGGCTGGGGGCGGCCGGGGTGCGTCGGCGACCGGCTGCACCGTCGGGTGTCGCGTGGTTCGGTGGAGTTATGAGCTCTCACATGACTCCCGCGAGCGACAGCCGGGCGAGCGGTAACCCCGCTAGCCGTGGCCGAGCGACAGGCCCCGGGCCCGCCGGTGTGCCGGGCGGGCCCGCCGACGCTGGCGGACCCGGTGAGCTGGGCGCCCCCACCGGCTGGGCGCTGCCCATCATCACCCTGCTGGGGACCGCCGCCGCGATCGTCGCGGCGTTCATCGGCAGCGGAGCGCTGGGCGGGACCCCGATCGCCGAGGCCGCCGGCGGGGTGCTGTCCGCCGACGCGACCCCGGTGGCTCCCGCCGGGTCGGCGTTCAGCATCTGGAGCGTGATCTACCTCGGGCTCGCCGCATACGCGATCTGGCAGCTCACGCCGGTGGCCCGCCGCTCGGCCCGGCAGGCGGCGCTGCGACCGTGGGCTCTGGCCTCGGTGCTGCTCAACGCCGCGTGGATCTGGTCCGTGCAACTGGGGTTGATCCTCGGCTCGGTGATCGTGATCGTGCTGCTGCTGGCGGTACTGATCCGCATCATGTTCATTCTTAGCGCGCCGCGCATCGGCGGGGTGGTCGAGACCGTTGTCACCGACGGCACGTTCGGCCTGTACCTCGGCTGGGTGTCGGTGGCGTTCTTCGCCAATATTTACGCGTGGATCGCGAGCGAAGGCATCGAGGTCGTGACCGAGGTGCCCTTCGGAATCGTCGGCATCATCGTGGCCGCGGCTGTCGGTATGGCTACCGCACTCATCAGCGGCGGGCGGATTCCGCCAGCGCTGGCCACCGCGTGGGGCCTGGCGTGGGTCGCGTACGGCCGTACCGAAGGCGCCCACGAATCGGCCGCGCTGGTGTGGACGGCGTTGATCGCGTCGGTCGTGGTGGTCGTCGTTGCCCTCGTCCGGCGACTCACGGTCCGCAAGCGTCAGCCGGCGGGTAGGGCCCCCGAGCGCACGGCCCAGTAGGCGGCGCCCACGACTGCGCCGATCACCATGGCCGGGCCGAACGCGATGCCGCTCTTGGCCCCCACCCGACCCGCGGCCAGGAGTACGAGCGCGACAACGGCATTGATAACGAACGCCGCCAGGGTTCCGGCGAGCACGGCTGGCCAGCCGAACCACCCCAGGAACGCCCCGAGCACGCCGGAGAGTTTGACGTCCCCCAGGCCGAGGCCGGACGGATTGATGAGCGCCAGCACGAAGTAGAACGCGAGCAGCGCGGCCGCCGCCGCCGCGGCCCGGCCGAACGAGCCCCAGACATCGAACATCGCCGCAGTCACGGCTAGACCGCCGAACACCACGGGGTACAGCGGCAGGACGATCTTGTCGGGCAAGCGAAAGACCGCGAGGTCGATCGCGATCAGTAGCGAGCACCCCACGGCCAGTGCAGCGAACGTCACCAGGTCGGCCCAGCCCAGAGCCAGGTACGCGGCGCCGAAGCCTCCGGCCGCCGCCAGCACCACATGCAGGCCGCTGCGCAGCCACTGTGAGTCCGACTCGGCGAGGGAGCGCATCCACCGCCCGAGCACCGTGGCCACGGCCCCGGAAACGACGGCCGTGGCCACGGCGATCACGAAGAGCATGTCAGGAGAACGCCTCCATCATGTTGATCGCGGTGGGTCCGAGCAGCACGATGAACAGTACGGGCAGGATGCAGACCATGAGCGGGAAGATCACCTTCACCGGAATCTGCTGAGCCTTCTCCTCAGCGCGCTGGCGGCGCTTGAGTCGCATCTCGGCGGCTTGGGTGCGCAGGACGTCGGCCACGGAGATGCCGTAGGCGTCGGCCTGGATGATCGCTCGAACGAACCTGCGCAGGTCGGGCACGTCGGTACGAACGGCGAGATTCTCATAAGCCGCGCGGCGCAGCTGACCGACCTGGATCTCCTGCAGGGTGCGGATCAGCTCCTGGGCGAGTGCACCAGTGCCGTTGCGACCGGCGCGTGCCATGGCGGCATCGAAGCCGAGGCCCGCCTCTACGGCAATGGTCATTTGATCGAGGGTGTCGGCCAGTTCGAGCTGAATTTGATCGTTGCGCTCCTGGCTGCGGCTGCTCAGGAGTAGCTCGGGCAGGAAGTAGCAGACGATTACCGTGCCGAGCACCATGAGAAGAAGCAGTGGCGCCGGATGAGCACCCAGCAGCATGACTCCAAGCAAGAGCGCAAGCAAAGGCAGTGCTAACTTGGCGACCACCAGCCGTTGAAGCGACCAACCCTGGGGCCGGCCCGCGCGAATGGTCAGTCTCTCGAGCCTGCGGATGGTCCCCGTCGGCGTCAGTCGGCGCGCGAACTCGTACAGGCGACTGCGGGAGTCGTCGTCGGCTACGCCGGTCAGGTCGATTGGCGCGGCGTACCCTTCGTCGATCCCCCGGCGGAGGTTGGCGACGGTGCGCGCGCGGACGGTGTCGCGGCCGGCGAATACAGCGAAGGCCAGCATGAACATCGAAGCTGTCAGCACGACCACGGCCACACCGGCGGGCAGTGAATTCACGCGGAGCTCCTTTCGAGGGGCGACGGAAATTAGGTGGAAAGGGGCAACCGGCCGGGGGACCGCGTGTCGCTGTCAGAACTTGATCTTTACAACCTTGCTTAGCCAAATTCCGCCGATGATCAGCATCACCACGCCGGCGGCGATCATCCCCCAGCCCAGCGGGCTCTGTGTGAGCACCCCGATATACGACGGGTTAGTCACGAATAAGAAGCCGCCGATGCCGATCGGCAGCGACATGAGGACGTACGCGGAAATTTTTCCCTCGGCGGCCAGGGCCTTGACCTGACGACGGATCTGGTTTCGCTCGCGGATGGTATGGCCGACGGCGTCGAGGACCTCGGCCAGGTTGCCGCCGACCTCGCGATTGATGGCGATCGCCTGGGTCACCCATACGAAGTCCTGGCTGCCCATCCGGTTGGCGGTCTCATCCAGCGCGGAGGCGAGGTCGCGTCCGACGCGGGTCTCGTTGATGATCCGTGCGAATTCCTCCGACGTGGGTTCCTCGGCCTCGCGGGCGACGGACGCCAGCGCCTGCAGCATGGAGTGACCGGCGCGCAAGCTGCTCGACATGAGCTGCAGGGAGTCGTCGAGTTGGTCGGCGAACGCGGCCCGGCGCCGGGCGGCGAGAACCTGGAGCAAGACATACGCACCCGCAGGGGCGAGGAGCGCCATAAGCACGCCCATCAGTGGACCGCTGATTAACAAGCCGAGCGCAAACGCGACGACTGCGGCCACGATGACGAGGAAGACGTAGTCTTGGGGCCCCATGCGGATGCCTGCGCGCTCGAGTTGGCTGGCTCCGGGGGTTCCGCGACGGCGCAGGAGGGAATCGATCGCCTCGGTGGCGGCGGTGGCCGCGCGGCTGATCGGACCGGGCCCCTCGGCCATGCCGGGCCGCCGGCGCTCGCGGGGGATCCGCCCCGGCACGGGGGAGAAGATGAGGTAGCCGCCCGTGAGCAGCGCGAGCGTGAGGGCGGCGATCGCGAACCCTGCGGGGGACAACAGCGTCTGGCTCATCGGATGGATCCGGGGTTCTCGGTGCTCGCGCCGAACACCCGTGGGGACAGGGTGATGCCGAGTTCGGCGAAGCGGTCGGTAAATCGGGGCCGGACGCCGGTGGCCTGGGGCTTGCCGAGGAACTTGCCGTCGGGACCGAGGCCGGCGGAGTAGTCGAAGAGGAAGGCGTCCTGCAAGGTGACGGTTTGGCCTTCCATTCCCTGCACCTCGGTGACGGCGGTGACGCGGCGGGTGCCGTCGCGGAGCCGGGTGAGCTGGATGATCACGTCGACGGCGGAGGCGATCTGCTCGCGGATGGCCCGCAGGGGGAGGTCCATGCCGGCCATAAGGACGAGGGTCTCCAGTCGGGCGATAGCGTCACGTGGCGAATTGGAATGGACGGTGGAGAGCGACCCGTCGTGGCCGGTGTTCATGGCCTGGAGCATGTCGAGGGTCTCCCCGCCGCGGACCTCGCCCACGACGATGCGGTCGGGCCGCATACGCAGCGAATTGCGCACGAGTTCGCGAATGCTGATCTCACCGCGGCCCTCGGTGTTCGCCGGGCGGGACTCGAGGCGGACCACATGGTCCTGCTGGAGTTGCAGCTCCACGGCGTCCTCGATGGTGACGATCCGCTCGCCCTCCGGGATGTAGGAGGACAGGACGTTGAGCAGGGTGGTCTTACCGGAGCCGGTACCGCCGGAGACGATGATGTTGAGCCGCGCCTCCACGCAGGCCTGGAGGAGTTCGGACATCTCGGGGGTGAGGGTGCCGAACCGGATGAGGTCGTGCACCTTGAACGGGTCCTTGGAGAACTTCCGGATGGTCAGCGAGGAGCCGTTGACGGCCAGTGGCGGGATGACGGCGTTGACGCGCGAGCCGTCGGCGAGTCGGGCGTCGACCAGCGGGGACGACTCGTCGACGCGGCGGCCGATGCGGGAGACGATCCGCTCGATGACCTGACGGAGGTGTTCCTCCGAGGCGAACCTGGAGGGATGGCGGGTGAGCTGGCCCGCGCGCTCGACGAAGATCATATCGGGGCCGTTGACCATGATCTCAGTGATCTCCGGGTCGTCGAGCATCTTCTCGAGCGGACCGTGACCCAGCACGTCGGCCTGCACGTCGGTGATCAGACGCACCCGTTGGTCGCTGGTGAGTGGGATGGTCTCATCCTCGACGACCTTGTTGAGCTCGCTCCGCACCATGGCGTGGAGCTGCTCCTCGGTGAGCGAGGGGTTGTTCAGGCGAGCACCGATGCGCTCGAACAAGGCGCTGGCCGCGCGTTCCTTGAGGGCGACCAGCGGATCGACAATGGGATCGTCGGCGGATGCGCTCCCGGCGGTCTTCGGCGACGGCGTGGTTGTGGCAGTGGCCGGCTTCGTCGTCGTCCCCGTTGGAGCGACTACGGTCGGCGTCGAAGGTGGCGCAGGGGGGGCCGACGATGCAGTGTCGGACGCGGTCGTGTCGGTGCCCGTGGCTCCTGGGGCGACGCGCGCAGCGCGGAGGCGTTCGGACAGGCTCATGCCTTCACCCGCTTCCGGCGGAGTCGGTGCCGACCACCCTCGGCGGTTAGTACGGCCGTCGCGGTGGGGCGCATGGGGGCCGGGGTGAACCGGTCAACTAGCTTGCGAAGTTGCTTGGCCATCGCATCGCGGCCGTCGCTCTGCAGGAGGGGGACCCCCTGGTTGACCGACACGAGAACCGCCTTGCTGCGGGGGAGCACCAGATCGACGCCGGTGCCGATGGTGGCCTCGACGTCGGCCTTGGTGAGCCCGCTGCGGGGGTCGGCGAAGTTCACCACGACGTGTCGCTTCTCGAGGTTCAGTCCCAGGTCGCGCAGGATGTTCAGCTCCTTGCGCAGCCCACGGACCCCGGGCACGTCGAGGCTGGTCAGCGTGACCAGTTCGTCGGCCTGGTCGATCGCGGCGAGGGCGTGGTCGTCGAGCCCGGGAGCCGTATCCACCACGACGTACCGGAATTCCGAGGCGAGGGTCTGCAGGAGCTGGGCCACATCGGCGGCGGTGATGTCATCGGCGTCGGCGGGCGAGGTCGGCCCGCACACGGCGTAGAGGCCGGTCTGGTGCTGCGTGAGGAAGGTCTTGAGCACCATGGAGTCCTGGACGGCCGGGCCGCGGACCACGTCGAGGAGGGTGTGCTCGGGGTCCAGGTTAAGGGCGCTGGCCACGTCGCCGAACTGGACGTCGAGGTCGACGATGACGGTCGAGAGTGGGGCTGTCCGGGCCAGGCCTACCGCCAGATTGGTGGCGACGGTCGTCTTGCCCACTCCACCCTTGGGTGAAACGACGCTGATGACGCGGCCGCGCGTGCTGGCGCTGCCGTTCATGGCGGGGTCACCAGGACCCTGAGGTGCGGTCGAGGCTGCGACCTGGGCGGCCCGTCCGAGCACAGCGGCGAGTTCGGCGACCTCGGCTTCGGGGTGCACCACATCGCACGCGCCGGCCCGGAGGGCGGCCAGGGCGAAAGTGTCGGGGTGCTCGCTCACCAGCACAACGGCCATGCCGGGGCACTCGGCGGCGAGGCGGGCCGAGAGCCCTAGTGCCTCGTTTCGGCCGGCAGCGACGTCGATCACCACGACCTGGGGGATGGCGACGCCCGGCCCGAGCTGCTGGAACAGCTGCGACGGACCGGTCGGCAGGGGGCTCCCGGCGATCACCGAGATCGGCTCGCCGGTGGCGGTGGCGACCCTCCCGCGAAGGCCGGCGGAATCGGTGGCGATCAGTATGCGGCTCATCAGTAGAAATCCCTTGCATCGACCCGGCCGGTGCCGTCCTGCGGAACGGTGGAATCCTCGAGGGACAGCCAGATGCTCCCGTGCTCGACTGAAAACGCGACCGTTTGGGCCTGGTCAGTGGTGAGCGCCATCGTGATCATGGCACCGCCCTCTGGGACGGGTGCCGCGTCGGGGTTCTCGACTCCCTCGTTCGGTTGAGTCGCACCGAGCCCGCCCTGGACGCGGGTGACGAGGATCTTCCGCAGGACCAAGTGGGTGGATCCGTCGCCGAGGGTGACGAACACGCCGACCGTGTCCCCGGGAGTGACGGTGCCGCCGACGACTCGCGGTGCCTCGAGGGGGATGGTCACCTGGTGGTAGCCCTCCGGGACCGGGATGCCTCCGAACCGCTCTAGCGACTGGCGGGTCACGAATCGGGCGCCAAGGACCTGCTCGCCGGGCTGGAGGTCGGTCGCGGCAACGCGGCCGGCCACCTCGGCGAGTGAGCGGACAGCATCGGGTCCGACCGCAGCCTTGGGCAGTCGCTCGGTGGTCACCAATGCAGCGACCTCTTCGGCAGGGGTCCCCTGGGCTATGGGTGCGGACACGACGAGGACCTCGATCGGGTCCATGTTCGCCATCGCGCGACTGTCGGCATTGTTGACGTAGCTGACGAGCAGGACGGCGCCGAGGATCGCGAGTACGCCGGCTGCGATGGCCGAGACAAGACGTCGGTTCATTGGTCTCTCACTAGTCGGGTAGTAGGACGACGGCGGCGGCGCCGAGATCGGGCCCACCCGGTCCGTAGTCGAAGTCAGGGTCTTCCTGCAGCATGGTGGTGAAGTAGCCGCTGATGCACCGTTCGCTTCCTCCGCATGGCGGGTTCCAGCTCTGGCCGGAGAAGTGGTACCCGGTCACCGTGAACGCCGCGTAGCCGTACACCATGTACCAGGCGCCTCTCCCTTGACCACCCTTCTCATCCGGGTCGGCGTCGTCGAAGATCGGCACGAGGATCGTTCGGTCGCGGATCGTCGAGAGATCGCAGTGCTTTGCGGTGTTGCCCGGTTCGCTCTCGGCTCGGGTGCCTATTCGCGTTGTGGCGTTGCAGCTCTTCTTGACGTCGGTCTCCAACCAACCGAAGCCGCCCGGGAGGTACGTGGGGGAGCCGTCCACAGAGTCTGTGCACGTTCCAGCCGGGGTTGTGACGATGACTTGTTCTTGCCCCGACGGGCGCCCGTCCACCGAGTACTTATTGAAGTCACACAGGGAGAAGATCATCGGCAGTGCTGATGTTCCTCCTGTGGGGGAACCCCAGCCTGCGGTGGCAGAGGTTGTGAGCTCTGTGGAATCGACCCCCAATACCGGAGCGAACCAATGTTGCCGAACCGCCGAGGTGCGAACGGTGACCCGCCCGGAGTCTTCTGTAGGAACCGGGTCGACGTCTGCCATGGCGGCCCCCGAGTTGCTGTTGAGCAAGGCAAATGATTGCGCAGTGTCGGCAGGCGCGCCGCAGTTCTTACGAGCGCAGTCCTGGGCGATCGCGAGCGCAGCAGCGTCCGCGCCGGTCTGGAGCTGCTGCCTCTCGGCATGGGTGGCTGCTATGTCGAGCGAGATGGCGGCGAACCCGAGTAGGGGGACCATGAGGATCGCGATTACAACGGCGATCGCGCCCTTATCGTCATTTATCCGAAGCACCGCATGGTCCCCTTCCCTGTGAGGGTGAAGGCGTCGATGGGAAAGAACCCGGAGACCAGGGAAAACGGGTACTCGATGGTGACCGACGCTAGTCCTGCGCCCGTCAGAGCTGACGAACAGCCCGTGGTCGGCGTGACGGTGATTCTGGCGCTGGCGAGGTTGAGGGGGCTAGCGGAAGTCTCAGCCGCTGCGATAGCAGCAGAGGCGCTGTCCTGCAGCGCCATCACTCGGACTCCGTCGCGGGCGGCGTTAGAGAGGGTGGTCTGAACGTGGTAGGCGCGTCCGAACTCCACTATGCCTAGGACTAGAAGGAGGAGGATCGGGAGTACGAGGGCGAACTCGACGGCTGCGGCCCCACGATCACGTGAGGGCGTGAGCATCGTGGTTCCTGAGGGGAAGAGTGAAGGTCGGGATATCGGGAGGAAAGAGCAGGGTCCTGGTGCGATGCCGTGATCAGCACCGCACCAGGACCCAAACCAATTACGGGGTGGTCGGCGCAGCGGGGGGCGTGGGGAGCTTGGCGTTGACGTCGGCGAAGAGAGCGTTCAGCTTGGGGCCGAGAAGAACGAGCGTTGCGATGATTGCCACTGCGATGAGGCCAATCATCAATCCGTACTCGACAGCCGTAGCACCGCGATCCTTGCGGTTGTCCAGACGCTCCGAGAAGAAGGCCTGGAGAGTGACATATGCGTAGTACGCCTGGTTCATGATGAACCCTTTCTTGCGAGGGATTGAGCCGGTGGCTCGAGGGGGAGGGACGCCCCCTCGGCTGTCGGAACAGTCTGTGATGGGGCTGAGAAGAGTATGCACCCGCTTCTCAGGTTGTGCAAGCGTTCAGATATGTTTGCGTGATGAACTTCATAGGAGGCGCGCATTTGCCGTGTTCGCGGGCCTGCGCCCCGCGAGATATTGACCAGCGCAACGGGTCTCGGATGCGCTGGTCTGCCCGCTCGAGCGCGGAATCAGGACGTCGGTCCGTTAGTGTGGCTGGGAGGTGAACGGCACCTGAGTAAGAAGTGCAAGTGACTTCTTACTTTGTGGTAGGGGCTGCCGGTGTGTGATCTGCCAGCGAAAACGCCTGCCGCATACGCGGTTGCGCGTCGGGTCCGCCTCGGTACCGTCACCCTCACGACGCCGTCCGAGGAGGTTTGTGATGACCGCACGCACCGTGTCCACCGCCCGCCGCGCCCGGAGGAGTTCGAGCTTCGTGGCCCTGTCTGCAACCGCGCTTCTGCTGGCCGCATGCGGAACCGGAGAGGACTCTCCAGCGGCAGGAGGTGACGTCACTCCCCAGGACGGCGCGGGCAACACGTCCGAGACCAGCACCTCCGACACCAGCACCTCCGAGACCACCACGCAGACGTCCGGGCAGAATGCCGGCGGCGAGGCGTTCGCGACCGCCGAGTTGGTGAACCCCGAGGGTGAATCGCGGGGTATGGCCGAGTTCGCCGAGGCCGATGGCGGCACGCTCGTCACCGTCAATGCGACCGATCTCGAACCCGGCTTCCACGGCCTGCACATCCACGGCGCGGGCCTGTGCGAGCCCGACAGTGAGAACCCCACCCAGCCGGGCGAGCGGGGGGCATTCCTCTCCGCCGGCGGCCACCTGGCAGGACCGGGCGGCGAAGCCGGCCATCCCGAGCACGCCGGGGACCTGCCGACCCTCTACGTGACCGAGGACGGCACGGCCCGGATCGTCACGCTCACCGACCGCCTGGACCGCGACCTGCTCCTGGACGAGGACGGCTCGGCCGTCATGATCCACGAGAACTCCGACAACCTCGCCAACATCCCCGAGCGCTACGCGCCCGAGGGAGCTGACGAGGAGACGCGCAACGCCGGCGACGGCGGGAGCCGCGCGGCCTGCGGGGTCGTCACCGAGCAGGGCTGACTACTTCTGCCGCGGCACCCGGCCCATGAGGTAGAACTCCGGGTTCGGGCGCATGTCGGTGGCGTTGGCCAGCCGGTTGCTCAGCCCGAACAGCCCGGTGATCGCGGCGATGTCCCAGGCGTCCTCGTCGTCGAGGCCGTGCTCGTGCAGGGCGGCGAAGTCGGCGTCGCCCAGTTCGTCGGAGTGCAGGTTGACCTTGGTCGCGAAGTCGCAGATCGCCCGCTCGCGCGGCGTGAGGTCGGCCTTGCGGTAGTTCACCGCCAGCTGGTCGGCGAGCATCGGCGCCTTCTTGACAATCCGCAGGATTGCCCCGTGCGCCACCACGCAGAACAGGCAGCTGTTCTGCCCGGAGATGGTCACCACGATCATCTCCTTGTCCGCCTTGGACAGGTTGCCCTCGCGCTCCATCAGCGCATCGTGATAGGCGAAGAACGCCCGCGACTCGGCGGGGCGGCGCCCGAACATCAGGAACACCTCGGGCACGAACCCGGCCTTCTCCTGCTCGGCGAGGATCCGCTCGCGCAGGTCATCGGGCAGGTCGCTGAGCTCGGCGAGGGGATAGCGGTCCGACATGGAGGTCTCCGGGGCGTAGACGGGCGAGGGGTCGACTCAGCGTAGGACGCGCGCCCCACCCGCGCTCAGGACTCGCGGAGCTGCCCCCACACGTGGACGTGGTCGATCTCCACCCACGCGTCCACGCGGGCGCGGTCGCGCACCGGGTACGGCTCGCCGGTGTAGTGCGTGCTCAGGGCGTCGATGCCGGACAGGTCCGGGTCGTCGGCGATCTCCACGACCCGCCCCTGGATGCTCGCGTGGGTGTACCAGTCCTCGGACGCGATGACGGACAGTGCCACCCGCGGGTCGCGCCGGAGGTGCTGCAGTCGCACGCGGCCGGCGTCGAGGTTGAGGTGGATCCGGTCACCCTCCACGAGTCGGTACCAGGTCGGCACGGTGACCGGGGAGCCGTCCTTGCGCAGCGTCGCCATGACGGCCGGGTTGGGTGCGAGCAGGACGGCGCGGGTGTCGTCGTCCAGGTGGGAATCGGTCACGGCGGGGATCCTTCCATCGGCGTTGCGGTCCGTTCCCAGTGTGCGCTGCCCGACCGCGACGGCGCACGAACCGACCGGTAGCCAGATACCCCGCAGGGTTTTACGGTGGCGGATGTACTAGTTCCCCCAAGGAAAAAGGACGCAGCACAATGCTTTTCGAACGCATCTATGACTACGACCTGGCCCACGCCAGCTACTTCATCGGCTGCCAGAGCAGCAGCGAGGCGATCGTCGTGGACCCCAGCCGCGACCTGCGGGCCTACTTCGACATGGCCGACCAGCACGGCATGAGCATCGTCAAGGTCACCGAGACCCACATCCACGCCGACTACCTGTCCGGCACCCGCGAACTGGCCGCCGCGACCGGCGCCACCGTCTACCTCTCCGACGAGGGCGGTGACGACTGGCGCTACGGCTTCTCCGGTGAGCGGCTCCGCGACGGCGACACCATCGAGCTCGGCAACGTCCAGCTCAAGGCCGTGCACACCCCCGGCCACACGCCCGAGCACCTGATGTTCCTCGTCACCGACGGCGCGTTCGCCGACGAGCCCGGCTACGCGCTGACCGGCGACTTCGTGTTCTGTGGTGACCTCGGCCGACCGGACCTGCTCGACGAGGCCGCCGGCGGCAGCGATTCCGACGGCGAGGAGACGCGCTTCGAGAGCGCCAAGCAGCTGTTCGCCAGCCTGCGCGAGCGCTTCCTCACCCTGCCCGACCATGTCCAGGTGTTCCCGGCCCACGGCGCGGGCTCGGCCTGCGGCAAGTCCCTGGGGGCCTTGCCGTCTAGCTCGGTGGGATACGAACGGAAGTTCGCGTGGTGGCCGACGTACGTGGAGAACGACGACGAGGAGGGCTTCATCTCCGAACTCCTCGACGGCCAGCCCGACGCGCCGGCGTACTTCGGGCGAATGAAGCGCGAGAACCGGGACGGCCCCTCCGTGCTCGGCAATCCCCTACCAGAGCTGCGGGAGCTGCCCGCCGAGGAGGTGGCCTCCGGCATCGAATCCGGTGACCTCGTCGTCGTCGACCCCCGCCCCGCCGACGACGTCCACGACGGCACCGTCGACCGCGCCATCAACCTCCCCGCCGGCCAGGCGGGCACCTACGCCGGCTGGGCGATCGACCCCGAGAAGGACACCCGCGGCCTGGTGTTCCTCGCCGAGGACGCCGAGGAGGCCGACGAGCTGCGGCGCCACGTCATCCGCGTGGGCGTCGACACCACGCGCGGGTACGTCACCTCCACCGACGGGCTGCCCACGTTCCGCCCGGAGACCGTGGACCCGAAGGACCTGGAGTCCCACGAGCACGCCATGGTGCTCGACGTCCGCGCCACCTCCGAGTACTCCGACGGCCACGTCCCCGACGCCACCCAGCTGCACGGCGGCCAGGTGATGTGGGAGCGCGACGAACTGCCCGACTCCGGAAAGATCGTCACCTACTGCCAGTCCGGCACCCGCAGTTCGGTGGTCGCCAGCTCACTGCGCAGCGTCGGCTACGACGTCACCGAGCTCGAGGGCAGCTACTCCGCCTGGGAGGACGCCGGGATGCCCACCGAGTGACCGGCAGGCCGTGGCGCCGCCATCGGGCGCGGTGCCACGGCCTCGCCCGAGGGCAGGAACCGGCCCGCCGCGAACTCCCGGCCGTAGCCCTCGGCGAACTCCCCGTTGCTCCAGACAACGCGGCCGCCGATGATCGTCGCCGCGACCGCACGGTCGTTGCGGTTGACCATCCGGCGAATTCCGCCGAACGCCTCCATGGCCTCCTCGTGGTACTCGAGGGACTCGCCGTCGAGGCCGGACGGATCGATGACCACCACGTCGGCGCGCGCGCCCACCTGCAGGCGCCCGGCGTCGAGGCGATAGAAGTCCGCCAGTTCGCCGGTCAGCTTGTGCACGGCCTCCTCGGTGGTGAGGAACGGCTTGCCGCCCAGCTGCGCCTGGTGGACGCGCTCGAGCAGGCGGATCCCGAAGTTGTAGAAGGCCATATTGCGCAGGTGCGCCCCGGCGTCGGAGAAGCCGATGGTCACGCCCGGAGTGTTGACCAGACGGTTCGCGACCTTCTCCCGGGCGTTGGCGATGGTGGTGGTCCAGCGGAAGTCGGTGCCGAACTCCACCACCAGGTCGAGGTAGGCGTCCGCCGGGTGGAGCTTGCGGGCGCGGGCCACGTCGCCGACGGTCTGCCCGACCAGCGACTCGTCGGGACAGGCCACGATGAGGGCGTCGTCGAAGTCGCGGTGCCACACGCGCGGGCTGAACCGCTTCTCAAAATCCTGCCGGAACCAGCGCCGGTAACTCTCCTGCTCCAACAGATCCGTGCGGGCCATCTCGTCCACCAGATGCAGGGCCTCGCGGCCGGAGCCGAACTCCTCAAACACGACCAGGTCGATCCCGTCGGCCCACACCTTGAACGTGGTGGGCAGGTGCTGCCACACGAACTTGCCCTTACCGACGGTGTTGGCCAGCCACGCGATCGGCCGGAAGATGCGGTGCACCCACGGCTCGGCGAGGGTGTCCGCGGCGGAGAGCAGCGAGACGCGCAGCGGCTTGCGGAACAGACCGGTGCTGGTCGCGGCGTAGAACGCCACGTCCACCTTGGTGTTGAGGTTGGGTACGCCCTGCAAAACCCGGTCACGACGACGAAGAAGTCGACTGATCCGACGGAATTCACCCCACGAGGCGTGCGTGGAGGGCAGGGTCCGCGAGCGGTAGCGGTCACCGTCCATCTTGTCCCACGGATTGGTCATGGTGGACACGCCCAGGAAACCCTCGTCGAGAGCAGCGTTGATGCGGCGGTCGATCTTCCGCAACTCGTCGCGGCTGGGGGACTGCTTGGGGTCGGTCGCCCGGCCCAACCCCATCACCGAGGCGCGGACGTCGGAGTGGCCGAGGAACGACGCGACGTTGGGCCCCAGCGGCAGGTTCTCGACCGTGCGCCGCCAGTCCGCCGGGCCCGACCAGGTCTTCTTCTGCTCGAGCGCCGCCAGCACCGAGTCGCGGGGCAGGGCCTCGACGCGGCTGAACAGGTCGGCGACGTCGACGGCGCCCGAGTACACGCCCGAGATGGAGCAGTTGCCCACCAGGACCGTGGTCACCCCGTGCCGGACGGATTCGCCCAGGCCCGGGGAGACGAGCAGTTCGACGTCGTAGTGGGTGTGGGTGTCCACGAACCCGGGCGTCACCCACCGACCCTCGGCTTCCACGACCCGCGTGCCGGAGGAGACGGGCAGCGGCGCAGGGCTAATCGCGGCCACGACGCCGGCCCGGATCCCGACGTCGGCACGGACGCCCGGGGCGCCGGTGCCGTCGAAGACCGTGCCCCCGCGGATGACGACGTCGAAGTCCGTCCCGCCCGGGCTGGCGTTCTCGGCGTTCTCAGCGCTCTCGGCGCGATCGGCGTTCTCGGTGATGCTCACGAGGAGCTCCTCTTGTTGTGATGTGTAACACAGCTACCCACAGGTTACTCGGACATTCGTCCACGTCCAGCCCAGGTTGGCGCCGGGCTGTGTCGGGGTCGCCGAGTAGCGTGGCCGCCATGACGACCCGCACGGAGCGCCTGGACGGCCTGCCGTTCACCCGCAAACACCGCAAGCTGCTGCTCGGCTCCGGCGTGGGCTGGGCACTCGACGCCATGGACGTCGGCCTCATCTCGTTCGTCATGGCGGCATTGGCGGTCCACTGGTCGCTCTCGCCCACCGAGCTGTCCTGGGTCGGGTCCATCGGGTTCGTGGGGATGGCGATCGGCGCCGCCCTCGGCGGACTGCTCGCCGACAAGATCGGTCGACGCCAGGTCTTCGCCGCCACCCTGCTGGTCTACGGCCTCGCCACCGGCGCGGCGGCCCTGTCGACCGGCATCGCCATGCTCATCGTGCTGCGCTTCATCGTCGGCCTGGGCCTGGGCGCCGAACTGCCGGTGGCGTCTACCCTGGTCAGCGAGTTCGCGCCGCGGCGGATCCGTGGCCGGGTGGTGGTGATCCTCGAGGGGTTCTGGGCCGTCGGCTGGATCTTGGCCGCCCTCATCGGCTACTTCGTGGTGCCGGTCGGCGACGACGGGTGGCGGTGGGCCCTGGCCATCGGGGTCATCCCGGCCGCGTACGCGCTGGTCGTGCGATTCGGACTGCCCGAATCGGTGCGCTACCTGGAATCGACGGGCCGCGTCGACGAGGCCGAGCGGATCGTCCGCGACTACGAGGCGTCCGCAGGGGTCGAGCCGCCGGCCGCGCCGTCCACGGCCGCGCCCGCTCATGCCGGCGCCGACGCGGCCGCGCCCGTCGCCGACGGCGTCGGACCCGCATCGCCCGCCGAGACCGCCGAGACCGCCGAGCCCGGCGAGCCCGGCGAGTCCATCTGGTCCGCGCGCCTGCGTAGGCGCACCGCCGCCCTGTGGATCGTGTGGTTCGGGATCAACTTCTCCTACTACGGCGCCTTCATCTGGCTGCCCAGCCTGCTCGTCTCGCAGGGCTTCGATCTGGTGAAGTCGTTCGGCTACACGCTCATCATCACCCTCGCCCAGCTGCCGGGGTACGCGGTGGCGGCGTGGCTCATCGAGATCTGGGGTCGGCGGGTCACGCTCGCGGTGTTCCTCACCGGTTCGGCGGTGGCGGCCGGACTGTTCGGCCTGGCGGACTCCCCGGCCACGATCATCGCCGCGGGCATGGCGCTGTCGTTCTTCAACCTCGGCGCGTGGGGCGCTCTGTACGCGATCGGCCCGGAGCTCTACCCCACCGCGACCCGCGGGTCCGGCACCGGCGCCGCGGCGGCGTTCGGGCGGATCGCCTCGATCATCGCGCCACTGCTCGTGCCGCTCCTGCTCGATCTGGGCGACACGGTCATGGTCTTCGGGGTCTTCGCCGCGGCCTTCGTCGTCGCCGCCCTCGCCGCCTTCACCCTCCCGGAGCGCAAGGGTTACGCACTCGAGGACACCTGACCGCAGACGCCTGGCGCCCGCACCACACGCCCCGCCCGCGCCCGGAGGGACGGATCAGCCCCGGTTCTCGCGCCCGTCACCCAGCTCGCGGATGCGGTCCTCCGCTGCGCGCAGCCGGTCTTCGCGCGCCTTCTGATCAGCCTTCTTGATCTTCTCGTAGGTCTTCTCGTCCGAATCGGTGAAGCGCAGGATCGCCCGCGGTGCGCCCAGCGTGACGATCATCGTCGGCCACACCATCCATGCGTACTGCCAGCCCACGATGAACTGCAGGACCAGGAACGCGATCATGGTGACGCCAAAGACGATCCCGTCGAGCGACTCGACCAGCTTGCCGCGCTTACGGAGGTCGTCCAGGTCGGCGTCGGGGTCGCGGGTGGCGGGAGCCGAGGACTGCGTGGGAGATAAAGACGACGACGACGAGGCAGGCATCAGCTCGCCGCGCCCGGCGGCCGCCGACTGGACGATCATGCCGTCGACCGAGGTCAGGGGGGTGCCGCCGGGCAGATCGCGAAACGAGCCGTGCAACTGACCCAGCGTGCGGGCGGCAGCCACGTCGCCGGAGCGGGCGTGGAAGTCGGGATCGTCGAGTCGGCCGGACGCGTAGTGGTCCCCGAGCGCAGTGAGGGCTTGCAGCCGCTCGGCATCGGAGAGCAGGAGATCGTCCGGGTCGGTCATGGGCTCAGGGTAGAAGGGAACGACGCCGGGCGCGACAGGGGATCGTCCCGATCCGCATCATCGGGCTACTGCCCCGAACCCGCTCGACGCGGCGGGGCGGGGGGCGCATCAGCTCCCGAGGTCGGCGATGTCCCAGGCCCACATGGTCAGAGACGTGATCGTCTCGACCGGGGCGTTCATCCGGGACAGCCCGTCGACGAGGTTCATCACGGCCGTGGAGATCGGGTCGAGGAAAGCAGGGTGTGGCATGACGATGCTCCTGACGTGAGCGAGTCGGGTCCGGGGTTACAGGCCGAGACCGAGTTCCATGACGCCGATGGCCATGTCGTACAACACATGGGCGAGCGGCTCCGCGGGGGTGTCGACGAGGAAGTCGATCGGAGCCATGAGCGAGCCGGAAACAGGGCCGAGAACTGAGGGATCCATGGGGGCCTCTCGTGCGGGTAGGGGGACGCGGAGCGTATAGACGACAACCGCCTTACGGTCCACCACACCACAGATTTCGAAGGAAACTATTACATTCGCATCACACTTCCCACCGTGTCTGTCACATCGGGCCGGCCTCGTGCGTCGACGAGACATGAGCACACCACGACGCAGTACCGAACAGCGCAAACAGGTCAGCGCGGGAGCGATGGCACCCATGCTGGCACTCGAGGCCTACTCGCGGGCGCGGGTGTCCCGGGAGGACAGCCACCTCATCCGGCTCCGCGTCTCCGCGGTGAACGGCTGCCGCTACTGCCTGGCCATGCACCGACGCGATGCCCGCAAGGACGGGTGGAACGAGGCCCGGATCGCGGTCTCCGAGAACTGGCCCGCCCACGCCGAGGGGCTGTCCCCGGCCGAAAGGGCGGTCCTGGCATTCGCGGACGCCGTCACCCACATCGACGGCGAGGACTCCGTGCCCGACGAGCTGTGGGACGAGGTGGTCCGCCACCGGGGCGAAGGTGGGGCTGGACAGCTGGTCATGGAGATCGTCACGATCAACGCATGGAACCGGATAGCGATCGCCACCCGCAAGGACCCGGCGACGCTGCGCGGACTCGTCCCGAGCGACCTGGAACCGGCGACCCGGCGATGACCGTGGCCCCACCCGCGACCCCCGTGGCCGATGGGGCGGCGCCGGTGGCTGACCGTGCCGCGGCCAGCACGGCCGGCACCGTGCTGCCGGACCGCGCCGCGCTGGAGCGGGTGCGGGGCCGACTTCTCGGCGTGGGCTACCGCATCACCGGGACCTGGGCCGACGCCGAGGACGCCGCCGACGAGGCGCTCGCGCGATGGGTGGCGCTCGATCCGTCGTCCGCGCCCCGGAATGTCGACGCGTGGCTGACCACTGTCGCGACCCGGCTGTGTCTGGACCGGCTGCGCAGGCGCAAGCGGGAGGACTACGTGGGCGAGTGGCTGCCCGAGCCCGTCGACACCGCCCTGCTGCCGGCGGACCGGGCCGAGCGCCGCGACGATCTGCGGATCGCCGTGCTGCTGGCCTACGAACAGCTGGGCCCGGATGAGCGCGCGGCGTTCGTCCTTCGTGAGGCGTACGACCTTCCCTACGCGGAGATCGCCGACACCCTGGGCGCGGCCGTGGCCACCGTCCGCCAGTGGGTGAGCCGGGCCCGGCACCGCCTGGCGTCCGACCTGCGTCCACCCGAACCCGCCTCGGACGCGGTGATCTCGACGCTGGTGGAGGCCGTCCTGGCCGGCGATCTAACGCAGACGATCGCCGCCCTCACCGCGGACGCCCGCGTGATCTCGGACGGCGGTGGCAAGGTCAACGCCGCCCGGCGTGACATCGTGGGGGCCCGCAAGTGCGCCTACTTCCTCATCAAGGCCACGGAACTCTCGGGCGGGATGATCGCGCCCGTCGAGGTCAACGGCGAGGTCGCGCTGGCGGTCCTCGCCCGCGGGGTCCTGCGGGTGGCGCAGGTCGGTGTGGTCGACGGCCAGATCTCACGCCTCTACTTCCACAGCAACCCGGACAAGCTCACCCGGCTCGCACTGCCCGAGGGGTTCGCGCCGGCCGGACGGTCCTAGACCGGCGCCGGCACCCACATCGCCATCTCGCTCCCGCCGGGCTCCCGGAAATGGAAACGACGGCCACCGGGGAAGTCGAACGGCCCGAACGTCACCACGCCGCCGGCGGCCTCGACCCGCTCGCGGGCCTCGTCGAGGTCCGGCACGCGGATCACCATGAGCGGGGCGGGGGACTGCTCGTCGTCGTCCCCCTGCACGCCCACGTCGATGCCCCCGCCGGCCAAGCAGGTGTACGACCCCCCGTACACGGTGGGTTCCCAGCCGCAGACGGTCGCGAGGAAATCGCTCGTGGCGGACATCGAGGTACTGGGGAACTCGACCAGCGTGATTTCGAGAGGGATCCGTGGCATACCGCCGACGTTACGAGTGTTGACGCCGTTCAGTAATGACTTCCCGCACCAACTGTGGCCGACGCGGCGGCCGGGATTACCCTCTCGGCATGGTCTCGACGATTCCGGGGGTCCTGTCCTCGGGCGCGCAGGCAGCCCGGGCGTTCACCTACAGTTCCCCGGCGCGCTCGGCGCTCCTGGCGTTCGCCGCGGCGATCGTGGTCTTCACGGTGCTGCTGATGATGCCCTGGGCCACCTCCTCGGGAGAGCACGCGCACCTGCACGACGCGGTGTTCACCGCCACCTCCGCCGTGTCGGTGACCGGCCTGACCACCGTTGACACCGCGACCCACTGGTCCACGGCCGGGCAGGTGGTGATCCTCGCGGGCATCCAGCTCGGTGGCCTGGGGATCGTCACGATCTCCTCCCTGTTGGCGCTCTCGGTGACCCGGCAGTTCGGGGTGCGTACCCGGCTGCTCGCCCAGACGGGCGTGTCGGCGGGTGGGCTGGGCGAGGTCCGATCGCTGATCAAGACCATCGTCGTCTCGTCCGCCCTGGTGGAACTCGTGATCGCGCTCATCCTCGCGCCCCGGTTCATCGCCCAGCAGGGCACGTTCGGGGACGGGCTGTGGCGCGCGGTGTTCTACGCGGTGTCGGCGTTCAACAACGCCGGGTTCGTCCTCCACCCCGACGGCCTGGCCTCCGTCGCCGACGACCCCGTCGTGTTCTGGGCGCTGATCTGCGCCGTGTTCCTGGGCAGTCTGGGCTTCCCCGTCCTGTTGGTGCTGTGGAAGCACCAGTGGCACCTGGGACGCTGGAACCTCCACACCCGCCTCACGGTCGAGGTCAGCGTGCTGCTCATGCTCGTCGGCGCACTCGGGTTCGCCGCGCTCGAGTGGAGCAACGGGGCCACCCTCGGTGGCGAGGGCGTGGTCGACAAACTGCAGCACTCGGTGTTCGCGTCGGTGATGATGCGCTCCGGGGGATTCGCCATCATGGACCCCGTCGACACGACCGCGTCGACCATGCTCATCACCGACGCCCTGATGTTCGTGGGGGGCGGTTCGGTCTCGACCGCCGGCGGCGTCAAGGTCACCACCCTGGCCGTCATCTTCCTGGCCTTCCTCGCCGAGGCCCGGGGCCGGGAGGACGCCACGGCACACGGGCGCGCGCTGCCCACCTCGTCGATCCGGGTCGCGGTGTCCGTGGCCGGGATGGGGCTCACGCTGGTCGCCGGATCCGCCCTGGCCCTGATGATCCTCACCGGTGAGGATCTCGGACGCCCCCTGTTCGAGTCCATCTCCGCCTTCGCCACCTGCGGGTTGAGTTCAGGTCTCAGCGCCGAACTCGAGCCGGCGGGGGTGTACCTTCTGTCCGGGCTGATGTTCGCCGGACGAGTCGGCATCATCACCTTCGCCACCGCGCTGACCATGCGAGCAAAGCGGACCAGGTATCGCCTACCCACAGAGAGGCCGATCATTGGCTGATCGCACCCGCCGCCAGTCCCCAGTCCTCATCATCGGCCTGGGCCGGTTCGGCGTCTCCCTCGCCACCCAACTCGTCGGCCAGGGCCGGGAGGTCCTCGCGGTCGAACGCGACCACGGACTCGTCCAGAGGTACGCCGACTCCCTGACCCACGTGGTGGAAGCCGACGCCACCGACCTCGAGGCACTCCAACAGCTCGGGGCCCAGGACTTCTCCACCGCCGTCGTCGGCGTGGGCACCTCTATCGAGTCGTCCGTGCTGGTCGCGGTGAACCTCGTCGACCTGGGGATCGAGCAGGTCTGGGCCAAGGCGATCAACCAGGCCCACGGCAAGATCCTCACCCGCATCGGATGCGACCACGTGGTGTTCCCCGAGCACGACGCCGGCGTCCGCGTGGCCCACCTGGTGGCCAACCAGATGATGGACTTCATCGAGTTCGACGAGGACTTCGCCATCGTCAAGATGCGGCCACCACGGGACGTCATCGGCAAGTCGATCGACTACTGCCACCCGCGCAAGCGTCACAAGGTCAACATCGTCGGCATCAAGGCCCCGGGCAGCCCGTTCCAGTACGCCCAGCCGGAGACCATCATCGGCCCGGACGACGTCATCATCGTGTCCGGCCACGTCCGCGACCTGGAGCGGTTCGCGGACTTCTCCGAGCGCAAGAGATAACCAGCGCCACGCGCCCGGAAGGCCGGGCCGGGTCGGACCTGAGCCCCGGGCCCGCATCCTGCACCCGTGCCCGGATCAGCGGCGTGCGGCGTCCCAGCGGGCGAGCAGGTCGGCGGCCGCGGCCCGCGGGTCGGGGGCGGCCATGATCGACGAGACCACGCAGACCCCGTCCAGCTCGGTGGCGGCCAACCGCGCGACGGTCAGGGGCGTGACCCCGCCGATGCCCACCGCGCGGATGCCCGCGTCGGTCCCGCCGGTGACGCCCCCGGCTCGACGGTACGAGTGCGCGGCCCGGGCCAACCGGTCCGCACCCTCGGGACCGAGCGCCTCGGCGGTGTCGGTCTTGGTGGCCGTCGACCACACCGGGCTCACCCCGATCACGTCCGGTGCCGGTCCCGGCCCCGTCATCGCCGCGGCCAACTGCGCGTCCGACTCGATCGACAACCCCAGCATCAGCCCGCCCGGCAGCGCCGCGCGGGCCGCCGCGAACGGCACGTCCCGCTGGCCGATGTGCAGGTGCAGTCCCAGCTCCCGCGCGACGTCGAGACGATCGTTGACGAACACCGGCACGTCACGGCCCGTCTCGGTGCACGCCCGCGCGACGGACTCGGCGACGGCGGCGGCGTGTGTGGCGAACTCGTCGTCGTCGCACTCCTTGTCCCGCACCTGGACCACACCCACCCCGCCCAGCACCGCCTCGTGGACGATCCACGGCACCGCGTCGCGCCCGCCGCCCAGGTGGGGGTCGGTCACCAGGTAGAGCCGCCAGTCGACACCGGCGCCGCTCACGCCTCCGACACCGTGACCAGGCCCGCGATCTCCTCCGGGGTCAGCGTGTACAGGGCGTCGAGCCACGCCACCGCGAAGCTGCCCGGGCCCGCGGCGGCGCGCGCGGCGACCGTCCCCGCGGCGCCCGCGTGGGCGTGAGCGGCGACCACCGCGTCGTGGTCCGCGATCCCGGCCGACCGCGCCGCCCCGAGATAGGCCGCCGTGAGCGCGCCGAGGGCGCAGCCGGTGCCGATGACCTTCTGCAGCAGCGGGTGACCCGACTCGACCCACGTGGTGCGGGTGGGAGGCGCGGCTTCGCCGCGGTGGCCGGGGTGATGGGTGACGACGAGGTCCCGCGGCCCCGTCACGGCGACCACGGCCCCCGACCGGGCCGAGAGGTCCCGGGCAGCGGACTCGGCGGCGACGACATCCTCCGTGGAATCCACGCCCCGGCCGCCCGCCCCCGTGCCGGCGAGCGCGATGGTCTCCGACGCGTTCGCCCGGATCGCGGCCGGCCCGGCCTCCAGCCAGTCGGTGGCCAGCCCCGTCCGCAGGACCAGACCGCCGACCGCCACCGGGTCCAGCACCCACGGGGTGCCGGCGGCGCGGGCGGAGGCGATCGCGGCGTGCATGCCCTCGACCTGCTCGGCCGTCGGGTTGCCGACGTTGATGAGTACGCCGGAGGCGATGGCGGCGAAGTCGGAGGCCTCGTCGGGGTGGTCGACCATCGCGGGCGCCGCCCCGGCGGCGAGCAGCACGTCCGCGGTGATCTGCCGGACCACCGAGTTGGTCAGGCAGTGCACGAGCGGGCCGGTCTCGCGCATGACGGTCACGAGGCGGGCGAGGTCGACGGGACGGCCGGCGGGGCTGTCGGGGCCGTCGGTGGGGTTGTCGGTGGGGCGGTCAGCGGCGGGGGACATGCCCCCCAGTCTGCCGCCCCCGCCCGGGCGCCAACAGGAATAGCCTGCCGGGGGACCGGGTTGCACGGGGCATGACCTCCCCCCAGTCCGGTGCTGCCCTGCCTCTGTCCGTCATCGACTTCGCGACCGTCCGCCCCGGCCAGAGCATCGGGGAGGGACTGCAGGATTCGGTGGCGCTGGCGCAGAAGGCGGAGGAACTGGGCTACGAGCGGGTCTGGTACTCCGAGCACCACAACATGCCGTCCATCGCCTCCTCGGCGCCGGCGGTACTCATGGCGCACATCGCCTCGCAGACCGAGCGGATCCGGCTCGGCTCCGGCGGCGTGATGCTGCCCAACCACTCCCCGATCGTGATCGCCGAGCAGTTCGGCACCCTCGCCGAGCTGCACCCCGGACGCATCGACCTCGGCCTGGGGCGCGCCCCCGGCACCGACCCGCAGACCCTGCGTGCACTGCGCCGCGAGCCGTCGGCGGCCGAGAACTTCCCCGACGACGTCCGCGAGCTGCAGGCGTTCCTCGGCGACTCGCCCTCCGACTTCGCCCGCACGCGCGGGATCGCCGCCATTCCCGGGCGGGGCACCAAGGTGCCGCTGTACATCCTGGGCTCGTCCCTGTTCGGCGCGCAGCTCGCCGCCGCCTACGGGCTGCCGTACGCGTTCGCCTCGCACTTCGCGCCCGACGCCCTCGAGCAGGCCTCGCAGGTCTACCGCGAGCGCTTCCAGCCCAGCGAGCAGCTGGCAGAGCCGTACATGATTGCCGCCGTCAACGTGGTGGCGGACGACGACACCGAGCGGGCCGAGCGCGAACTGCAGTGGTACCGCCGCCAGCGGGTCAAGCTCATGGCCGGCCGCGGGCGAGAGTTCTCCGACGAGGAACTCGACATGATCATGGAGTCCGCCGGCGGTCGCCAGATTCTGCACATGATCCACTACACGGCGGTCGGCGACGGGCCGGCGGTGCGCGAGTACCTCACCGACTTCGCGCGCACCGCGGGGGCCGACGAACTCATGATCGCGCCGGTGGGATCGACGGTCGAGCGGGTCCACGGCTCCCTGGAAGTGTTGCGGCGCGCCTGGAGTGACTGACGTGGTCGGATCGGGTGCCCTTGATCACGAAAGCAGGGCTGCCGGACCCGCAGCCGTAGCCGCGGGCACCCGAACCGGCCTATCCTGGATGTATGGCGATCTCCGATGTCGGCGAATACGCCCACCTCAGCTCCGACCAGATAGAGGAGCTCGGGCGGGAGCTCGACGCTGTCCGCGCCGAGGTCATCGCCTCCCGCGGTGAGCGCGACTACCGCTACATCCACAGCATCATCAAACTCCAGCGAGGCCTGGAGTTCGGTGCCCGCGCGCTGCTGTACCTCGGCGCCCGCAACCGCACCGTGTGGGCCCTCGGGACCGGCACACTCGCCGTGGCCAAGATCCTCGAGAACATGGAACTCGGCCACAACATCATGCACGGCCAGTGGGACTGGATGAACGATCCGGAGATCCACTCGACCAACTGGGAGTGGGACCTCGTCGGCAGCTCCGCCGACTGGAAGCACACCCACAACTACCTGCATCACAAGTACACCAACATCGTCGGCATCGATGACGACGTCGGGTTCGGTGTCCTGCGCGTGACCCGCGACATCCCCTGGGAGCCCCGGTTCGCCGGGAACGTCCTCGTCAACGCCGTCCTCATGCTCGGCTTCGAGTGGGGGATCGGCCTGCAGGCTGTCGACACGGCCGACGCGTTCGACCGCGAGGCGTCCCCTGCCGACCGCCGCCGCGCCCGCGCGTTCCTGCGCAAGGCCGGCCAGCAGATCCTCAAGGACTACATCCTGTTCCCGGTGCTCGCCGGACCGAGCGGCCGCCAGGCCCTCACCGCCACGATCACGGCCAACATCATCCGCAACATCTGGACCAACGCCGTGATCTTCTGCGGGCACTTCCCCGACGGTGCCGAGAAGTTCACCATGGACGACATCGAGACCGAGACGCAGGCGGAGTGGTACCTGCGGCAGATGCTCGGCAGCGCCAACCTCGACGGCGGCCCGGCGATGAACCTCATGTCCGGCAACCTGTCGTTCCAGATCGAACACCACATGTTCCCGGACCTGCCGTCCAACAGGTACTCGGAGATCTCGCTCAAGGTCCGCGAACTGTGCGAGCGCTACGACCTGCCGTACGTCAGCGGGCCGCTGTGGAAGCAGTACCTGCAGTCATGGCGCACCATCGCGCGGCTGTCACTGCCGGACCGTTTCCTCCGCCGCACCGCCGACAACGCCCCGGAGACCCGCAGCGAGAAGATGTTCGCCCTCGGGCCGCGCATGCCCGGCCTGGCCACCGCGCTGGCCGGGGTCCGGAAGGGACGCGCCCACCAGAGCCGCTGACCCCCGGTGACAGAATGACCGCATGTCGCTGACGAGCATGTTGGAGGCCGCCGCGCGCGGCGGGACCGTCGAGGTCGAGCAGGGTTGGACGCAGGGCAGGGCGATCTTCGGGGGCCTGACCGGCGCCCTGCTGCTGGCCGCGATGAAGGGGTGCCTGCGTAGTCGGGATACCGGAGACGGCTCGGCCCCCGTCGTCCACCCGCTGCGGTCGATCACCGTGTCGTTCATCGGCCCCGCGACGACCGGCCCCGTTGAGGTCGACGCCGAGATCCTGCGCGTGGGCTCCAACGTCGTCCAGTGCCAGGCGACCGTTCGGCAGGAGGGCGCGATCGTCGCGACCGCGCTGGCCGCCTTCGGCAAGCACCGGCAGTCGTCGATCTCGGTCGCGCCCGCCCATCCGATGCCTGCGCTGGGCGATCCGACGGCGATCGAGGCGTTCCCCTACATCGAGAAGCTGACTCCGGAGTTCTACCAGTTTGTCGAGCTGCGGCAGGTCGGCGGCCAGTTGCCGTTCTCCGGTTCCGAGACGGCCGACCTGTCCGGGTGGGCGTCACTGCGCGAGGCCCCGGAGCGGTTCGAGGAGGAGCACCTGGTGGTGTTGGCCGACGCGTGGCCGCCGGCTCCCATCCAGATGCTCGACGGCTTCGCGCCCGGCAGCAGCCTGACGTGGACGCTGGAGCTGATCGCCGAGGTGGGCCCGGAGGCGTTCCCGGCCGAGTCGATCCTCGGCTACGCCGCCGCCACCGATGCCGCCCGCGACGGCTACGCGCACACCCACGCGATGCTGTGGCGGCCGGACGGCGAGCTGGCGGCGATCAGCCGGCAGACCATCACCGTCTTCGGCTGACCGGCGCCCCAACGCCAAAATCCGCTACTCGAAATCCGGATCGGCTAGTCCGATTGGAGTAGCCGATCCGGATTCCGAGTAGCGGATTTCCGGGAGGGGAGGGGAGGGGAGGGCGGCTCCCCTCGGGTCAGCCGGCGGTGCGGGTGGAGCGGCGACGCTGGTCGCTGCGGGGCCGCCCGGCCGCCTGGCCGACCGACTGGCGTGCGCCGGAGCCCTGGGTCGCGGAACCCTGGCCGCCCGAGCGCTGCCCGCCCGAGCCCCGGGTGCCGGAGCCCTGACGTGCGGAGCCCTGGCGGGGCGCACCGTGGGCGTCGGCGGTCTGGGGACGACGACGACGAGCGCCGCCGGTGCCGGAGCCCTGTTGATCACGGCCACCGCGTTCTGAACCACCGCGCTCCGAACCACCGCGTTCTGAACCACCACGGCCGGCGCCGTCCCGGCTCTGGCCGCCGTCGCGACCCTGCCCGCCGCTGCGGCTCTGCTCGCCGTCACGGCCCTGACCGCCACCGCGGCCCTGACGCTGCTGGTTCTGGTTCTGACGGCCCTGGCCGCGGCTGCGACGGGCCTGCCCGCGAACGGACTGGCCCTCGGCGCCGTCGTCGGACGGCACGTGCGCGGGCGGCTCCGGGGCGTCGGCCAACGCGACGGCGGCATCGGCGCCGATGGGCAGCTCGATCTCGCCGGCGGTGACCCCGGCCGCGCGCAGCAGCGACCGCACCTCGCGCACCTGGTCGGAGGTGGCGACGGTCACGACGGTGCCGATGGCGCCCGCGCGGGCGGTGCGGCCCGAACGGTGGACGTAGGCCTTGTGCTCGGCCGGCGGATCGGCGTGGACGACCAGCCCGACGTCGTCGACGTGGATGCCGCGGGCGGCGATGTCGGTGGCCACGAGCACGGTCGCGGCACCGGAGGAGAACGCGTCGAGGTTACGCACGCGGGCGTTCTGCGACAGGTTCCCGTGCAGGTCCACGCTCACGACGCCGCGGCCGGTGAGCTGCTTCGCGAGACGCTTGGCACCGTGCTTGGTGCGGGTGAACATCACGGTCCGCGGGTGCGCCACGGCCAGGTCGGCCAGCGCGCGGACGCGGTCGTCGGCGTCGACGCGCACCACGTGGTGGGCGGTCGGGCCGGAGGTGGCGGTGCCGTCGTCGACCGAGTGGTCCACGGGATCGGTGAGGAACTTGGTGACCAGCTTCTGGACGCCGGAGTCCAGGGTCGCGGAGAACAGCAGTCGCTGCGCACCGGACGGGGTCGCCGCGAGGATGCGGGTGACGCCGGGCAGGAAGCCCAGGTCGGCCATGTGGTCGGCCTCGTCCAGCACGCTGATCTCGATCGAGTCCATGCGGCAGTGCTTCTGTCCCATGAGATCCTCGAGTCGACCCGGGCAGGCCACGACGATGTCGACGCCACGATTGAGCGCCTCGACCTGACGGCCCTGGGAGACGCCGCCGAAGATGACGGTGGTCTTCAGGCCCATGGAGGTCGCCAGCGGCTCGAGGGTCTCGTTGATCTGCCGGGCGAGCTCACGGGTCGGCGCCAGGATCAGCCCACGCGGGGAGTTGCGGGCGCGGCGGCCGCCGGACGCGGCGAGGCGGGCGACCAGCGGGATGCAGAACGCGTAGGTCTTGCCGGAGCCGGTGCGGCCCCGGCCCAGCACGTCACGGCCGGTCAGTGCGTCCGGCAGCGTGGCCGACTGGATGGGGGTGGGGGTGGTGATCCCCGCGCTGCCGAGAACGTCGAGCAGGGGGGAAGGAACGCCGAGATCGGCGAAAGAACGTGACAAGGGAGAAGGCTCCGTACATAGAGAATGGCGTCTTGCCCGGCGCGCTCGCGGGGAGTCGCATCCACTTCGGTGAGCGATGCGCCCGGTGCGCGACCACGGGGAGGTCGACAACCGCACGGCCCGAGGCAAGAGTGGTGCGGGCCGTCCGAGGACCACCCTACGCGTAGCGGGCCCCACACCCCAGCCCCGCGGCCCGGGTGTGACGAGGGCATCACTATCGCCTCCCCGTGGTGGCACGATACGAGGCGTGCGAATAGACCTGTCCCTGCTGCGTCGACCGGAACTGGGGTCGGTGCTTCTCGGCCGGGAGGAGGAGTCCGCCCGCCTTCGCGCGCTGCGCGTCCGGATCCTGCTGGTCCTGACCCTGCTCGCCTCCAACCTGGTGGGCGTCGCGGTGGCCGTGGTGCTGGTCTTCTTCGTGCTGCCGGGCCCGGCGGTGCTGTCGCGGGAGTTCCTCGTCCCCTCGGTGATCGTGGTGCCCGTCTACGTGACGATGGCGATCATCGTGGGCACGATCTGGGTGACCGGCGCCGTCTACCGCCGGGTCCGGTGGTTCCTCGACGGGCGGGACCCCACCGATCGCGAGCGGGTCGCGACGCTGCGCCTGCCCGGCCGCGTCACCGTCATCCAGGCGTTCCTGTGGCTGCTCGGCGCGGCCGTGGTCACCCCCGCGTACGGCGTGGTCGACCCGTCCTCGATCCCGGTGGTCGGGTTCACGATCGTCTTCGCCGGGATGGTCGTGTGCGGCGCCGCGTTCCTGCTCGCCGACTTCGGCCTGCGGCCCGTGGCGGCGGTCGCACTGTCCACGGGCCGCGCACCGCGGACCCGGCTCCTCGGCGCCATGACGCGGCTCCGGGTGGCGTGGGCCCTGGGTAGCGGGGTGCCCGTCACGGGCCTGATCATCGTCGCGATCTACACACTCGCGGGTCGCGCCCTGTCGCTGGAACGCCTCGCCGTCGTCGTCATCGTCCTGGGCGCCACGTCCCTCCTGGCCGGGTTCCTCCTCATCTCCCTCGCGACGGGCTCGATGATCGCCCCGCTGCGCAGCGTCCGGTGGGCGATGCAGGACATCAGCGACGGCACCCTGTCACGGCGGGTGGTGGTCTACGACGCCACCGAGCTCGGTGAGCTGCAGCGCGGGTTCAACGAGATGGCCTCGGGGCTGCAGGAACGCGAACGGCTGCGCGACCTGTTCGGTCGACACGTCGGTCGCGACGTCGCGGAGGCCGCGGAGCTCGACGATCCCGAGCTGGGCGGGCGCGACTCCCGCGTCGGCGTGGTGTTCGTCGACCTCATCGGCTCGACCGAGATGGCCGTGCGGTCCGAGGCCGGCGAGGTGGTGGACGTGCTCAACCGGTTCTTCTCCGTGGTCGTGGAGACCGTGGAGGAGTACGACGGCATCGTCGACAGTTTCCTCGGCGATGCCGCGCTCGTCGTGTTCGGCGCGCCCCGGTCGATGGCGGACCCGGCGACCGCGACCCTGGCCTGCGCGCGGGTGCTGGCCGAGCGCCTGCCCGCGCGGGTGCCGGACTGCCGCGCCGGCATAGGGGCGTCCTACGGGGACGTCGTGGCCGGGTACGTGGGCTCGGACGACCGCTTCGAGTACACCGTCATCGGCGACGCCGTGAACGAGGCCTCGCGGCTGTGCGAGCTGGCCAAGGAGCAGCCCGGCCTGGTGCTGGCCTCCGGCGTGGCGGCCGACGCCGCCGCGGAGTCCGAGCGTGGCCGCTGGCAGGAGGTCGGGTCCGAGGTGGTGCGCGGCCGCACCGAGCCCACGCGGCTGTGCGCGCCGGCGACCGACTGACCACCCCTAGCGCAGCACCACGTCACGCCCGCCGAGCATCACCTCGAGGCCGTCGTCCACCACGCGCGCGTCCTCGATCACCACACCCTCGGGCAGTGAGGCCATCGTCGTGTCGACGGTGCCGGTGATGCCGGAGAACAGCCCGTCCGGCAGCGGGAACCCCAGCAGCGAGGTCTGCTGCGGCGTGAGCGTGAGCTGCCCGTCGTTCACCCCGGGCTGCACCCCGATCTCCGCGATGCCGCCGATGTCGGCGCGCAGCAGGCCGGCCGGTGCGTCGGGGCGCACCGAGCGCACCTCCGTCATGCCCGCGATCGGCGAGCCCTCCGCTGGGTTGCCCTCCGCGGCGGCCGCCGCGAGCTGGTCGGCGCTGAGTGTGGCGGTGCCGTCCGCGGACTCGGCGCGGATACCGCCGTCGACCTGCGAGACCGAGTAGCCGGTCACGTCGATCCGCGGCACGGTGGCGTCACCGGGGGAGGTCAGGCGGACCGTGCCCACGGCCTGCTGCGTGGCCAGGTCCCACAACACGGGGCTGGTCCCGAACTCCACGGACACCGGCGCCCCGAGCTCCGCCGACGCCTCGCGCTCGGCCCGGTCCGACAGGTACCAGCGCGCGCCGAACTCCGCGGCCACCACCAGACCCGCCAGAAGCAGGAGCAGCAGGACCAGCGAGCACCCGCACCCGCACCCACCGCGCCTATTGTCGCGACGCCCTCTGCGGTCCATCCGATCTCGTCTGCCCATGGGGGTATCGTGCCGGACCGGAGAAGCCGGGTCTACCGTCGCCGGACCGGTTGCGGCGCGGCGGGCAGGACCTCACGATCGGGATCATGACCGAGACACAGGATGCACTCACTGACACCCGTACCGTCGCCTTCCTCGTGGCCTCCGAGGGGATCGAGCGCGTCGAGCTCACCGAACCGTGGGACGCCGTCTCCGACGCCGGCTTCCGGCCGGTCCTCGTCAGCACGGAGGACGGCGAGGTCGGGCTGGTCGATCACCTCAGCCCGGCCGGCACCCGGCCCGTGGACCGCACGAGTGCGGACATCTCCGCGGCCGACGTGGACGTGCTCGTCCTGCCCGGCGGCGTCGCGAACCCGGACGCCCTGCGCGGGGACCAGCACGCGGTGACCCTCGTGCGCGAGATGGTCGAGGCCGGCAAGCCGGTGTTCGCGATCTGCCACGCGCCGTGGGTCCTCATCGAGGCGGACGTGGTGCGCGGCCGGAAGGTCACCTCCTTCCCGAGCCTGCGGACCGACCTGGTCAACGCCGGCGCGGAGTGGGTCGACTCCGAGCTCGTCAGCGACGACGGGGTCTTCACGAGCCGCCGGCCCGACGATCTCCCGGCCTTCTGCGAGGCGCTCGTCGGCGCCGCCCGGGGGTCGGCCTAGGGGCGACCGGGCGATGATCGGCGTGTACGTCCACAACCGTGGACGGGGGCACCTGCACCGGGTGCTGCCGGTCGTCGCCGCGCTCCGCGACCGGGGCGACGAGGTCACGATGCTCGTCACCGGCCCCTTCGACGACACCCAGCGTCCCCCCGGGACCCGCGTGGTCCACCTGCCGACAGAGCCGGACGCACGGACCGGGCCCGCCGCCGCGCACGCGGCCGGACCGCCGGCGCGGGACGAGATCACCCTCGCCGCCCGTCGTGCCGCCGTGGCGTGGATGGACCGTGAACGCCCCCGCGCGCTGTGGGTCGACGGCTCCCCGGCGATGTCGCTGGCCGCCCGCATGACCGGTACACCCATGGTGAGCACCCTTCCCCCGGGCGTGCGCGACGACGAACCGCATCTGCTGCGGTGCCGGGCGGCCGAGAGGCTCATCGCCGCCTGGCCGCCGGGCGTGCACCGCGAGACCGTGGCGCGGGCGGAGAAGCGGGTGAGCGAGATCGGGGGCGTCTCTCGGTTCGAGCGACGCGGACGCGAGGAGCGGGCTCGTCGTCGCCCCCGTGTCGTCCACCTCAACGCCTCCGGCACCGGCGGTGACCACCGCTTCTGGCGCGCCGTGCGGGCCACCGCGGCGGAGCTGGGCGTGACGGACTGGGTGGAGTTGGGCGGGCCCGACGGCGAGTGGCACTCCGACCCCTGGCCCGTGCTGAGCTCTGCGAACGTCGTGGTGACCGGCGCGGGTCAGGCGTCCGTCGCCGACGCGGCCTGCGCCGATGTGCCGCTGGTCGTCGTCCCCGGGAAGCACGAGTACGGCGAACACGACGCCACCGCCGAGGCGCTCGGCTCCATCCCCGGCGCGTCGGTCCTGCGCTACGGCGACGGCCCGACGGCGGTCGCGCGCGAGGTGCGCGCACAGGTGGACCGCGCCCTCGACGGCGAGGCCGCCGGGATCCGGTCGTGGTGGGGGGTGGACGGGGCGGCACACCGCGCCGCGGAGGTAATCCGGGCGACGACGACGACGAAGTAGGCCCCTTTTCGGGTGATCCACGCCACCCCACCACGCCTAGGCGTTTTCTCACGATGCCATCACGAAGGCTGATAACTGCTGCACACATGCCGTCCCCGGGGGCGATACTTCATCTCACGACCCCGAAAGTGCGGCGCGACGTCCCCGGAACCCTGACAGTATTGCGTCATCGACTGCGAACGACGAACTTTCAGGGCTCGAGGCAGGGCACTTCGCGAGGCGCAGGGACGGAGGATGAATGCCGAGATACAGGAACCTCGAACCCACCTCGGACTTCTGGTCCTGGCGTGACAACGCCGCGTGCATCGGGCACGAAGACCTGTTCTACAGCCTGGAGGAGGAGTCGAAGGGGGAGCGGCGCAAGAAGGAGGAGCAGGCCAAGTCGGTCTGCGCCACGTGCCCGGTCTTCGATACCTGTCGGCAGTTCGCCCTCAATTCCGGTGAACTCTACGGAGTGTGGGGCGGACTCACCGAGGCCGAGAGGCACAGGATCTCCGGCCGCCACCGCACCGGCTGACGACCCGGGCGGCGAGTCGGCGGCCGTGTACCCGGGTGGCAGGCTGGCGGTCCGCGGGACCTAGTTGCGATCCCGCGGGGTGGCCTCGTGCCCCCGGCGGCCGCCGCTCCGGTTGGCCTCCTTCATCTCCGCCTCGTGGACATGCCGTCGTCCTCCGGTGAGCTCGTCGCGCACCGCACTGTCCAGGGCGCGGGCCGTGCTCCAGAACCCGTCGTCGAACTCCTCGACGATCTGGAACGTCCAGCGCCCGTGCAGGACGTTGACCCCCACCATCTCCTCACGGATGCGCGCGGCGAGCTCGGACCGGCCGGCATCGTCCAGCTGGTCGGCGGCCTCCTGGAAGAGGATGTCCGCCCGGCCGATCAGCTGGTGCAGGTCGTACAGGTGTCCGCGGGCGCGCTCGATGTACTCCATCGCCTCGCCGACGGTCCCGGCCGCCTCGATCTCGGCGTCGGTCGCGCCGTCGGGTCGGCGATGCGTCCCGTCGACGCTCGGGGTCCGGTCGCCGGGTCCCGGGCCTGCCACGCTCAGACCGTCCGGGTCAGACGGCGGAGCTGGTCGGGGTCGGTGTGGTGCTTGAGCGCGGTGACCAGGCCGGAGCGCGGACCCACGGCGTCGTCGTAGGTCGTCGGCTCGCCGGCGAACATCTTCTCCGAGCGGGTCTCCGGCGCGTCGTCCGGCGTGGCCTTGAGGAACCGGTTCGGGAGCGAGAGCTTGGCGATGGTGCGCCAGGACTGCCAGTACTGCTTGTACAGCGGCCCGGTGGTGTACGGCAGGTCCCACCGCCGGCAGACGTCCTGGACCTTCTCCGAGAGCTCCGCGTACCGGTTCGACGGGAGCGTCGGGAAGAGGTGGTGCTCGATCTGGAACGACAGGTTGCCGGACATGAAGTGTGTGAGCTTACTGCCGGTGAAGTTCGCGGAGCCGAGCATCTGGCGCAGGTACCACTGCGCCTGCGTCTCGGACTCGAGATCGTCGAGCGTGAACTTGTCGGCGCCGTCCGGGAAGTGGCCACAGAAGATCACGGCGTTGGACCACAGGTTGCGGATGATGTTCGCGGTCATGTTGGCGCTCATGGTGGACTTCCAGTTGGGCCCCGACAGCAGCGGGAACCACACGTAGTCCTTGCCCACCTGGCGCCGGGCCTTGCGGAGGAACTGGCCGATCCGCTTCTTGCGCTCGGCCCGCCCGGAGGAGTTGATCGTCGCCGGCGCGATCTCCAGGTGCTGGACGCCGACGCCCCACTGGAAGGCGAGGGCGAGGATCGTGTTCCACACCAGGTTGAGCGAGTTCGCCGGGTGCCACGGTTGGTCGCGGGTCACCCGCACCACGCCGTACCCGACGTCGTCGTCCATGCCGACGATATTGGTGTACTTGTGGTGGTGGTAGTTGTGGGTGGCCTTCCAGTGCTCGGACGTGCCGACGATGTCCCACTCCCAGGAGCTGGAGTGGATGACCGGGTCGTTCATCCAGTCCCACTGCCCGTGCATCACGTTGTGCCCGAGCTCCATGTTCTCGATGATCTTCCCGGCCGCCAGTAGTCCGGTGCCCACCAGCCACGCGGGTCGGTACCCGGAGAAGAGGAGGACGACCCGGCCGCCGGTCACCAGTCCGCGCTGCAGGCGGATGGTGTTCTGCACGTAGCGGCGGTCGTCGTCCCCGAGGGAGTCGACGACCTCCTGGCGGATCGCGTCCAGTTCCTCACCGATGGCATCGACGTCCTCGGCGGAGAGATGGGCGTATTCCCTTACATCAGATATCGCCATGTAAGAACGGTACGTAGCGGTCAGCGTCATGTCGACCGTTCCGGGAAACCCGAACCGCGAACAACTACTGCCGAGTTGGCCGGTAAGTGTTCACCGGACCTTTATGATCCCACCATGGCTCTCGTCGAGATCTCAGGCGTCAATAAGCACTTCGGTGACTTCCACGCGCTCAAGGACATCAACCTGTCCATCGAGCAGGGGGAGGTCGTCGTGGTGATCGGGCCCTCGGGCTCCGGGAAGTCGACGCTGTGCCGCACGATCAACCGGCTCGAGACCTTCGAATCCGGCTCCATCACCATCGACGACAAACCGCTGCCCGAGGAGGGCAAGGCGCTGGCGAGACTGCGGGCCGACGTCGGGATGGTGTTCCAGTCGTTCAACCTGTTCGCGCACAAGACGATCCTCGAGAACGTGACGCTGGGCCCCATCAAGGTCCGCAAGCAGTCCAAGTCGGAGGCCGAGAAGCGCGCGATGGAACTGCTCGAGCGAGTCGGTGTCCACGAGCAGTCGTCCAAGTACCCGGCGCAGTTGTCCGGTGGCCAGCAGCAGCGGGTGGCGATCGCCCGGTCGCTGGCGATGGACCCCAAGGTCATGCTCTTCGACGAGCCGACGTCCGCCCTGGACCCGGAGATGATCAACGAGGTCCTCGACGTGATGACGGGGCTGGCCAAGACCGGTATGACCATGGTCGTGGTGACCCACGAGATGGGCTTCGCCCGCAAGGCGGCCGACCGCGTGATCTTCATGGCGGACGGGGAACTGGTCGAACAGGCCACCCCGGAGGAGTTCTTCACCAATCCGCAGAGCGCCCGGGCCAAGGACTTCCTGTCCAAGATCCTCACCAACTAGTCGGGCCCGTCCGCGGACCCGAACGAGACCCATCCACCCATCCCACGAGGAGAACCCATGAACATCCGACGGATCGGAGCGGCCACGGCGGCCGTCGCCCTGGCACTCGGCGTGAGCGCGTGCGGTAGCGACGATGGCGGCGGCGAGGACCAGCTCAAGGTCGGCATCAAGTTCGACCAGCCGGGACTCGGGCTGAAGGAGGGCAACGACTACACCGGCCTCGACGTCGACGTGGCGCGCTACATCGCCGACAAGCTCGGGACCCCCGAGGACGAGATCGAGTGGGTGCAGGCCCCCAGCGCCCAGCGCGAGACGCTGCTGGAGACCGGTCAGGTCGACATGATCGTGGCCACCTACTCCATCACCGACTCCCGCAAGGAGAAGGTCGGATTCGCCGGCCCGTACTTCATCGCCGGCCAGGACCTGCTGGTCCGCTCCGACGACGACTCGATCACCGGTCCCGATTCCCTCGACGGCAAGCGTCTGTGCTCGGTCACCGGGTCGACCTCGGCCCAGACGGTCAAGGAGCAGGTGCCGGGTGTGAACCTGCAGGAGTTCGGCACGTACTCGGAGTGTGTCTCGGCACTGGTGTCCGGCGCGGTCGACGCCCTGACCACGGATGACACGATCCTCGCCGGATACGCCGCCCAGGACCAGTACCAGGGCCAGCTCGAGGTGGTCGGGGAGCCGTTCTCCGAGGAGCGGTACGGCGTCGGCATCGCCAAGGGTGACACGGAGATGTGCGAGCAGATCAACGAGGCCATCCGCGAGATGATCTCCGACGGCAGCTGGGACACGGCCGTCGAGGAGAACCTCGGCGCCGCCGGCTTCACCCCGGGCGAGGGCAACCCGCCCGAGCCGGAGGCCTGCGCCTGATCTGATCCGACCCGGCCGGATCGGCACCCGATCCGGCCGACCACCGCCTCCCTCCCCGCGCCGACCCACCGGCGCGGGGAGGAGGGCGGGCACCTCACCACGGAAGGTGGACCATGGGCGACATCTTCGCCGACTACGACGTCCTCGGGGCGGTCTGGGTGACGATCCAGCTCTCGGTCCTGGGCACCATCGGGGCCATGGTCCTGGGGACGATCATCGCCGTCCTGCGCGTGTCCCCGGTGGCTGTCCTGCGCGGCCTCGGTACCTCGTACGTCAACACGTTCCGGAACCTCCCGCTGACGTTGCTGATGGTCTTCAGCATCCTGGGGTTGTCCTTCATCCTCCAGCTGTCGGTCTCGGACGACTTCGCCCGCAACGCCTTCTGGTGGGCCGCGATCATGTTGGCCGTCTACCACGCCGCGTATGTCTGCGAGGCCCTGCGCTCCGGCGTCAACACCGTCCCGGTGGGGCAGGCGGAGGCCGCCCGCTCGATCGGTCTGGCCTTCGGCCAGTCCATGCGAGAGGTCATCCTCCCGCAGGCGTTCCGCGGGTCCATCGCCCCGCTGGGGTCGGTGGTCATCGCACTGATCAAGAACTCCACCGTCGCGGCGGTCATCGGCGTCGGGGACTCCGCCGGCCTGCTCCAGGTCATCACGGAGAACGAGGGCGCGAGCCTGCTGACGTTCTTCTTCTTCGCCATGGTCTTCGTGGTCCTCACCCTCCCGATCGGACTGTGGACCACCTCCCTCTCCCGGAAGCTGTCGGTGAAGCGATGAGCACACAGGCGGTACTTTTCGACGTACCCGGCCCCAAGGCCCGGCTGCGGCACAGGATCCTCACCGCTGTCGGCGTGGTCCTCGTGGTCGCCATCGCCTACGTCATCTATCTCCAGTTCGAGAAGGCCGGCCAGCTCAAGGCCTTCATGTGGGAACCGTTCGTCACCGACCCCGAGGTGTGGACGTCCTACCTCATCCCGGGCCTCAAGGGGACGTTCACGGCGGCGGCGATCTCCATCGTGCTCGCCGTGGTCTTCGGACTGCTCTTCGGCATGGGGCGGCTCTCGCCGTTCGCACCGTTGCGCTGGTTCTGCAGCGTGATCGTGGAGTTCTTCCGCTCCGTGCCCGTGCTGCTGATGATGGTCTTCGCCTACTTCGGCTACTTCGCCACCTCCGACATCGTGCCCAACCAGCACGCGCCGCTCGCCGCCGTCGTCACCGCGCTCACCCTCTACAACGGCGCGGTCATCGCCGAGCTCGTCCGCTCGGGTGTCCACGGACTGCCCGCGGGGCAGTCCGAGGCGGGACTGGCCGTGGGCCTCACCCCGGGGCAGGTGCTGCGCTCGATCCAGCTCCCCCAGGCACTCACGGCGATGCTCCCGGCCCTCGTCGGCCAACTCGTCGTCGTCCTCAAGGACTCCGCACTGGGCTACGGCATCACCTACCTGGAGCTGCTCAACTGGTCCAAGACCCTGGGCTCGGCGTACGCGAACACCGTCCCCGCCTACATCGTGGCGGGCATCCTGTTCATCCTCGTCAACTACACACTCACCAAGTTCGCCGTGTACCTCGAGGGCCGGATGAAGAAGCGCCGCGCGAAGGCCTGACCCGCGCCCACACCGTCGAAAGCCCGCACCGTCGAGAACCGCACCGTCGAAAAGGACGTTCCGCGCACATCGCCCGAGAGGGGAGTGCGCGGAACGTCCTTTTCGATGCCCGGGGGCGTGGTCGATTCCGGGGGCGTGCTACTTCGGTGGCATCCGGATGCCACCGTCGACGCGGATGGTCTCCGCGTTCATGTACGGGTTGGTGAGCAGCTCCATGACCATGGACGCCAGCTCATCGCCCGAGCCGAGACGCTTCGGGAACAGGACATTCGAGCCGAGGTTGGCCTTGAACGCCTCCGAGTCCGGGCCCTCGCCGTAGATCGGGGTGTCGATGAGGCCGGGCGCCACGGTATTGAGGCGGATGCCGGCGGCCGACAGGTCGCGCGCGACGGGCAGGGTCAGGCCGACGATGCCGCCCTTCGAGGCGGAGTAGGCGGCCTGGCCGATCTGGCCGTCGAACGCGGCGACGGAGGCCATGTTGACGATGGCGCCCTTCTGGCCGTCCTCGTCGGCCTCCTGCGTGCTCATCTTGGTGGCGGCCAGCCGCAGCATGTCGAACGAGCCGATGAGGTTGATGTCGATGACCTTGCGGAACGAGTCGATGTCGAAGGCCGACGAGTACTCACCGTCGCGGCCGATGGTGCGCTGCGCCCAGCCGATGCCGGCCGAGTTGACGAGGTAGCGCAGCGGACCGAGCTCGAGAGCGGCGGCGACGGCCTTCTCGTTCTGGTCGGTCTTGGTGACGTCGACGGAGACGAACACGCCTCCGACCTCGTTCGCCAGGGCCTCACCCTTCTCGGCATTGAGATCGGCGACGACGACCTTGGCGCCCTTGGCGGCGAGCTGACGGACGACGGCGGCGCCGATTCCCGACGCACCGCCCGTGACGATGGCACTTGCTCCAGAGATTTCCATGCCAGAACGGTAACAAGCACGAGCGCTGGATAAGGGTGGCTTGGCCGGGTCAGTGCGTAATCAGTCGCCGGTGCCCAGCACGACGACGTCCCAGCGGATGCCGAACCGATCGTGGACCTGCCCGTACCGGTCACCCCACGGGGCGACCTCGAACGCCATCGCCGTTTCGCCACCGCTCGAGGTGACCTTGTCCAGGAACGCACGGGCCTCGTCCTCGGTGTCGAATCCCAGCAGGAACGAGTAGACGTCGCTGCGCGGCTGCGGGAGGCTCTCGCCCATGGCGTCACCGCCGGTCAGGCTGATCCCGGGGGCCTCGAGGGTCGCGTGGGCGACCGAACCGTGCGGTGGGTCGAACGGGAAGTCCTCGGTGGAGGGGAACTGGTCGTAGGTCATCACCTCGAGCTTCCCGCCGAAGAGTTCCTGGTAGTAGGGGAACGCCTCCGCCGCGTTGGCGGGGAAGGAGATGTAGGGGACGCAGGTCATGGCCATTGTCGGAGTCTCTCGTCGTGGGCGACCGCGTGCCGGTGCTACCCGGTATACGCAACGCTAGACCCGTCTGCGGCGCCGGTCACGTTAATTCTGGGCGCCGTCCGGACAGCGCGAGCAGTCGGGCCCGAGAATCCGCCCCGAGCGTCACGGGGCTCGCCTCGGCGAGCACGTCGAACGACCGCATCAACTCCACCACGCTCCTGGCGTGGTCGAGGGTCCAGGCGGCGAGGTCCTCCGCCTCCGTCGACTCCCAGGTCGGGGGGTCGAGGTCGTGGGCGTGGACCAGGAGTTCGAAGACGCGCAGGGCGAGGAGGTCGCGGACCGGGATCTCGGCGAGCCGGTGCTGGACGATCGCGTCCGCGTCCCGGGCCCGCGCGAGTTCCCTGCGCAGACCCGCGGACGTGCGGTGCAGTGCGGGGATCGGCTTCTCACCGGCGTGGTCGGCGGTGCGGGTCCACTCGATCTCCGACTCCGGCAGCCGTGGGAAGTAGGCGGCGTAGCGCAGTCCACCGCCCAAGACGTGGTTGGCGCAGTCGCGGCGGGTCCATCCCGGGCAGGCCTCGCAGTCACCGTCGAGTCCGCCGGCGAGCGCGCGGCCGAACAGGGTGGTGGCCCGGTCGAGGACCGCGAGGTCCTCCGGGCTCAGCGGGGTCGGGGTCACGGGCACCTCACCTCCAGGAATGTCTGGGCTTCACACTAGGTTGACTGGGACGGTGTGAACAGATCGCGCCAGCCCTTCAGCCGTGACGAGAAAGGACCGATACCCGCCATGAGCCCGCAGACCTCCGGTGCAGCAGAGACCCGGGAGTTCCAGGCCGAGACCCGGCAGCTGTTGGATCTGATGATCCACTCGATCTATTCGAATCCGGACACCTTCCTGCGCGAGGTCATCTCCAACTCCTCGGACGCGCTGGACAAGCTCCGGTTGGCCGCGCTGCAGGATTCCTCGCTCGGCGCGGACACCTCGGATCTGCACATCGAGCTGATCCCGGATGCCGCCGCCCGGACGCTGACGATCCGCGACAACGGCATCGGCATGTCCCGCGACGAGGTGGTGGACCTCATCGGCACGCTCGCCAGGTCGGGCACCGGGCAGATGCGGGAGGCACTCTCCGCGGCCCGGGCGGCGCAGGAGTCCGGTGAGGTCTCGGAGCAGGCCACCGCGGACCTCATCGGTCAGTTCGGCATCGGCTTCTATTCGACGTTCATGGTCGCCGACACCGTCACGTTGGTCACCCGCAAGGCGGGCGAGAGTGTGGGGACGCGCTGGACGTCGAGCGGCGAGGACACGTACACGATCGAGGACGCCCCGGACGCTCCCCAGGGCACCTCGGTGATCCTGCAGCTCAAGCCGGCCGGTGGGGACGCGGCGCTTCCGGACTACGCCGAGGAGCACACGCTGCGCCGGGTGGTGCGCACCTACTCGGACTTCATCGCCTGGCCGATCCGCATGGACGTCGAGCGCCCGGCGCCGGAGTCGACGGATGAGGCCGGCGCAGACGATGCCGCAGACGATGCCGCCGCCGAGGACGCCGCGCCCGAGGCTCCCGGCACGGTCACCGAGACGGAGACGCTCAACTCCCAGAAGGCCCTGTGGACGCGGCCCCGCTCGGAGGTCACCGACGAGGAGTACGCCGAGTTCTACCGTCACGTCTCGCACGCGTGGGACGAGCCGCTGGAGACGATCACCCTCAAGGCGGAGGGCACGTTCGAGTACCAGGCGCTGCTGTTCCTTCCCACGCAGGTGCCGTTCGACCTGTTCTCCCCGGACACCAAACGTGGGGTGCAGCTCTACGTCCGTCGTGTCTTCATCATGGACGACTGTGAGGAGCTGGTCCCGCCGTTCCTGCGCTTCGTCAAGGGCATCGTCGACGCCCAGGACCTGTCGCTCAACGTCTCCCGCGAGATCCTTCAGCAGGACCGCCAGATCCGGGCGATCCGCAAGCGCCTGGTCAAGCGGGTGCTGCAGACGATCGAACAGATCAAGACCGACCGGCCGGAGGAGTTCCGCAGCTTCTGGGCCAACTTCGGTGCCGTCCTCAAGGAGGGACTGATCGCGGACGTCGACGCCCGCGAGCAGTTGCTCGCCGTGAGCACGTTCGCCTCCACGCGTCCCGCCCAGGCGGGCGCCGGGGACGCCGCGTCCGGATCGGACGAGGCCCCGCGCGAGGACGAGCGTGACGACGACGAGGTGGGCACCACCATCGCCGAGTACGTCTCCCGGATGGCCGACGGGCAGGAGGAGATCTACTACCTCACCGGGACGTCCCGCGCGGCGGTGGAGAACTCCCCGCACCTGGAGGCGTTCCGTGCCCGTGGTGTCGAGGTCCTCATCCTCACCGACCCGGTCGACGAGGTGTGGGTCGACGCGGTCGGCGAGGTCGACGGCAAGCGCCTGCGGTCGGTGGCCAAGGGTGACGTGGACCTGTCCGGCATCGGCTCGGAGAGCGAGGATCGCGAGGACGAGCCCGACGCGGCCGAGTTCGCCGACCTGCTCGCCTGGCTGGGCGAGGAGCTGTCGGACGAGGTCAAGCAGGTCCGCCTGTCGCACCGGCTCACCGAGTCGGCCGCGTGCATGGTGGGCGACGAGTTCGACATGACTCCGCAGCTCGAGGCCATGTACCGCGCTTCGGGCATGGAGTTGCCCACGAGCAAGCGGATCCTCGAGCTCAATCCCACGCACCCGCTGGTCGGGCGACTGCGCGAGCAGTACGCCTCGGATCCGTCGGCGCCCGGCCTGGCCGATACCGCCCGGCTGCTGTCGGGTGCGGCCGTCCTCGCGGAGGGCGGCACGTTGTCCGATCCGGCCGCGTTCGCCAAGTTGCTGGTCGACCGCATCTGACCTCGCCCCAGCGGCCCCTCGCGCCGCGCCGCTGGCCCGGCGGCCTCGTCGGCTCGAGCAGCCTCGCCGGTTTCCCGGCTCGCACGCCCGCCGCTCCGCAGGATCCCGTCAGGGCTCCCGCGGCGCGACGGGCGTTGTTGTCGACCTCCCCGCCCACAGCGACGGCCGGGGCGACGACTACCCGATCACCGGTGTCCGGCCCCGGCCAGGGAGCCGCAGGCCACGCCGATCACCGCCCCGAGCGCGGTCTCGGCCGGGGTGTGGTGGCTGATCCGCACGCGCGCCCACGCCACCGTCGGTACGAGGGCCAGCAGTCGCCAGTAGCGGGGTGAGAGTTCGCGGGCGAGGACCGTGGCGACCCCGGCGAGCACGGCGGTGTGGAACGAGACCTTGATCCGGAGCGTCGCGGCCCCGGTCACGCCCAGCGCCACCAGTGCGGCCCGCGTCATCCGCTGCAACTCGTCCGGGGCGTCGCCCCACCGTTGGGCCGCGAGCAGGGTCGCCACCGACCCGGCGATGCCGACGATCACCAGGGGGCGGTCCTCCCGCCGGGTGACGTGGTGGTCGGACAGCGCCTTGCGTCGGACCCGCCAGGTGATCGCGGCCTGCGGAACGATGCCCAGGCCGGCGGCGGTCGCGAGCCCCCACCCGGTCGACCCCACCGCCCGGCCGAGGTGCACCGACCCGACGGTGAGCACCACCCACGGGGCGCAGACCTCCGTCAGAACCGTCGCCGGGAGCACGCCACGCGCTCGCCCATCCGACGCGACCGGGCCCCGGGCCGACGCACCGCTCTCGACCACCACGCTCTCCGCCACCCCCCGAAAATCCGCTATCCCGAATACGGATCCGCTGGTCGGATTGGACTAGCGGATCCGGAGGGAGAGTAGCGGATCTGGCCGGGGCGGATCGGAGTGCGGGGCGAGGCGGGCCGGGAGCGGGGCGGGTCAGCGGGGCCGGATCTCGGCGAGGCACTGCTCGGCCAAGCTCAGGGTGGCTGCGTCGAACAGCAGCAGCGTGGCGGACTCCACCTCGGTGTCGATGCCGGCGAGAGTCCCGAGCGCGGTGCGGATCGCGTCCTCGCGCGGCCAGCCGTAGGCCCCGGCGGAGATGAGCGGGAAGGCCACCGTGCGGGCGCCGAGCTCATCGGCCACGGCGAGGGAATTGCGATAGCAGCCGGCCAGCAGCGCTCCGGCGCCGGTGCCGCCCGTGCCGCCCGTTGCTTCGGCGCCGCCGGTGCGTTCGTAGACCGGGCCCACGGTGTGGATGACCCAGCGGGCGGGGAGATCTCCGGCACCGGTCGCGACGGCCTGTCCCGTCGGCAGCCCGTCGCGCAGGCGGCCCGCCCTCAGCTCCCGGCACTCGGCCAGGATCGTCGGCCCGCCCGCGCGGTGGATCGCCCCGTCCACGCCGCCGCCCCCGAGCAGGGAACTGTTGGCCGCGTTGACCACCGCGTCGACGGCCATCCGGGTGATGTCGCCGTGGCCCAGCTCGATCCGGGCGCGCCTCGTCGTCGTCATCCCGACACCCCGGGCGCCACGGCCTCGCGGGCCGACCTCCGGCGGGTGATCATCGGCGTCGGCGAGTCGTCGAGGCGGTCCATCAACCACATGATGGTCGCCACCTCGCCCACCCACGCCAGGCTCACGCACCAGCCGGCCAGGATGTCGCTCGGGAAGTGCACACCCAGGTACATGCGGGTGACGCCGATGGCCGGGACGTACCCCGCGGACCCGACGATCACCGGGTAACGCCACGCCGTGGGCCAGGCCAGGACGCAGGCGCACCCGGCCAACGCCGCGCTCGCCATGGCGTGACCGCTGGGGAACGAGTAGCTCTTCTCCTCCACGATGTGGGTGAAGAACGTGGGCCGACCCCGCCGGTACAGGGCCTTGAGCACCGAATTGATGATCGTCGACCCCACCAGGGACACCGTCAACAGTGCGGCGGGCCGGCGACTGCCCCGGACGGAGACCAGATACGCCGAGGTGGCCAGGGCGAACAACGGCACCGCAGTGACTCCGCCGAGTTCGGTGACGGCCCGGACGATGCGCGTGTTGCGCGGCGAATGGCGACTCTGCAGCCACAGCATGACGGGCCGGTCGAAGGGCAGGCCCGCATCGCCGCGGATGCGCTCGGCCAGCTCGACGAATCCGATCACCGGGGTCGCGAACCCCACGAACGCCACCCCGAAGATCGTCCACGTCCCGCGCGGCAGCGGCATCTCGCGCCGGTCGACGATGCTCCCCAGCACCCCGTCCGACGGGTACAGCTGCCGCAGGATGTCCCGTGCGGAGTTGAACGCTCGGGAGCGACGGGAGGTCGTCGTGCGCGACATGCCACCACACTAGGCAGAGCGGCGGCCTTCCCGCCGGTGGATCGCCGCGAGGTCGGGTGCGGCGCGGTTAGGGTGGGCCGCAGGCGACCCGAGAGGCGGAGGACGAATGAGCCAGACCCGTGTGGAACATGACCTGCTCGGTACCAAGGAGGTCCCGGCGGAGGCCTATTACGGCATCCACACGGTCCGGGCCGTCGAGAACTTCCCGATCACCGCCACCACCATCAGCGACATCCCCGACTTCGTGCGCGGCATGGTCATGGTGAAGAAGGCCGCCGCGCTCGCGAACCTCGAGATGGGTGTCCTCGACGAGACCGTGGCGAAGGCGATCGTCGGGGCCTGCGACGAGATCCTGGTCGACGGGCGCTGCATGGACCAGTTCCCCTCCTGCCAGTTCCAGGGCGGCGCCGGCACCTCGGTGAACATGAACACCAACGAGGTCGTGGCCAACCTCGCCCTCGAGCGCCTCGGCCACCCCAGGGGCTCCTACGACATCGTCAGCCCCAACGACGACGTCAACCGTTCACAGTCCACCAACGACGCCTACCCGACCGGATTCCGCATCGCCCTGTGGCACGCGCTGGAACGGCTCGAACCGGCGATCGTCGCCCTGCGGGAGGCCTGCTACGACAAGTCCGAGGAATTCCGCGAGGTCCTCAAGATGGGGCGCACGCAGCTGCAGGACGCGGTCCCCATGTCGATGGGCCAAGAGTTCGGCGGCTTCGCCGTGACGCTCGACGAGGAACTCCACGTCCTCGGCGCCGCGGCCCGGATGCTGCTCGACGTCAACCTCGGTGCGACCGCGATCGGCACCGGAGTCAACACCCCGCCCGACTATCGTCGCGCCGTCATCAAACATCTGCGGGCCGTCACCGGACTGCCGGTCACCGGCGCGATGAACCTCATCGAGGCCACCAGCGACACCGGCGACTACGTCAACGTCCACGCCGCCCTCAAGCGGACCGCGGTGAAGGTCTCCAAGATCTGCAACGACCTGCGGCTGCTGTCCTCGGGGCCGCGCGCCGGCTTCAACGAGATCAACCTGCCGGAGCTGCAGGCCGGGTCGTCGATCATGCCCGCCAAGGTCAACCCGGTGATACCCGAGGTCGTCAACCAGGTGTGCTTCAAGGTGATCGGCAACGACGTCACCGTGACCATGGCCGCCGAGGCCGGTCAGCTCCAGCTCAACGTCATGGAGCCGGTGATCGCCCAGGCGATGTTCGAGTCGATCTCCCTGCTGACCAACGCCATCGAGACCCTGACCGAGAAGTGCGTGGAGGGGATCACCGCCAACGTCGAGGTGGCCCGACAGAACGTGATGAACTCGATCGGGATCGTCACCTACCTCAACCCGATCATCGGACACCACAACGGCGACCGGGTCGGCCGCGAGTGCGCCCGGTCGGGCCGCGGGGTCCGGGAGGTGGTGCTGGAGATGGGGCTGCTGTCGGCGGCGGAGCTCGATGACATCCTGTCGCCGTCCAACCTCCTGCGGCCGAAGTACAAGGGGAAGGCCGACAAGCGGGACGTGGCCCAGCCCGGGCAGGACATGACCGGCCCCACGGCCTGAGCCGCCGGGTCGGAGTCGGACCAGGGCGGTCCGACTCCGACCCGGGTGAGCCGTGTCAGGGTGAGCCGTGTCAGGCGGGGGGCTCGCCGACGCGGCCGATGCTGCTTACGGCGAGGTTCCCCAGCGAACTGTCGAAACCGAACTGCTGGTCGATGAATGCGGACGAGCCCGAGATCGCGGCGTTGATGGCGGCGGACGAGCCGACGGTGTAGTCGAACTGGGCGAAGAAGTCGGCGATGGCCTTGAGCATGAGTGCCTCCAGATGGATCGGTGGTCGCGCCGCGAACCGGGCGGCGGGACGTGAGCTGGCCTACACAGGTGATATCGGACCCGCCGCCCCGATCGTTAGCCGCGCAAACTGATGATTCCGGCCCGCGCGACCGCTACCGTCGCACCATGAGCTCTCCCACCTCCCGCGTCGTCGCCGGGCGCGAGATCACCTTCCCGGTCCCCGTCGTGTCCGCCTCGGTCTCCGGCGCGGCGTTCCTCACCCGGGCAGCCGTCGTCCGCCGGCTCATCGCGGCCGGCCGTCAGTCCGCCGTTCTCGACGCTGCGGGCGCCGAGCCGGTGGCACTACCCGGCGGCCGGACCCCCGCGATCATGATCCACGTGCGGTACCACGACGTGCCCGGCAACGTCCTGGGTGCGTACCACGAGATGGGAGTGGCTTTCCAGCTCAAGGTGCCGGGCCACGGGACGCTGGTGCACATCCACGAACTGCCGGTGGACCAGGACTTCACCCTCGCGGCGGGCAACGAGCTGTGGGGCTTTCCCAAGTGGAAGGGCGACATGGTCGGCACCGCCGGCGGGGCGCTCGACGATGCCCGTCTCGGGGCGGTCGGGTCGGCGGGCGCGGGCGGGGTCGATCTCAGGCTGGATACCCGCGTCGGTGTCCCGATCCCCGGCAGCCAATCACTCGCCATGAACTGCGTGCAGGTCCTCGACGGTCAGCCGGTGCGGGTCACGGCCGAGGCCACCGCCCGAGGTGGGCGGATGCGTCCGCTGAGCGGCGCTCGCGTGACGATCGCGACGGGCGCGGATGACAGCGACGCCGATGTCGCGCGGTTCGCCGAGGCGGTACGCGAACTCGGGCTGGACCGCGCCCGCGCCCTCGCCACCTTCTCCTACGACAGGTTCGAGGCCGAGTTCCAGGCGCCCGAACGGATCGGCTGACGCCGCCCGGGGGCGCCGCCCAAAGCCGCGCCGCCCAGAGCGGCGTCGCCGAGCAGCATCGCGAACGCGGCGATTCCGCTCACACCCTGCGCGTTGCCGATGAGCCACTGCAGCACGTGGGCGGCTGGGTCGACCGCGGTGAGCGCGTAGGCGTAGTGCGTGCCGATCAGGTGGGTGAGGACCAGGACCGCCACCGCGATCCGGACCGGTCTGCGCCGGGCGGTCAGTAGTAGCGGGATGGCGATGATCACGCCGGACCAGTGGTGGGTCACCGCCACCGGAGAGGCGATGAAGACCCCGAGGGCGACCAGGAGTAGGGCGTCGACGGGCCGGTTGTCCCGGGTCAGTCGCCAGGCTCCCCAGGTGGCTGCCGCGGCGACGAGCAGGAAGAAGCCGTAGACGGGCGGGTCGAGGTGCTCGGCGGGGATCCGGGCCCGGGCCAGCAGGCCGCTCAGGGCCTGGTTGGGGACGAAGTGCCGTGTGCCGCCCCGTTCGGTGAGGAAGAACTCGGCGGTCCAGAAATGCCAGGACTCGGCCGGGCGGATGAGGTGCCCGAGGCCGATCGTGGCCGCGACTGTCCCAACCGCCCGTGCCAGGGACGCCCAGTCTCTACGGACGAGGAACAGAACGCCGAACGCGGCCGGGGTGATCTTGATGCCGGCGGCCAGGCCGAGCAAGACGCCGCGGGCGCGGCGGGGAGTGAAGCCCAGGACGTCGGCGGTGACCATGAGGAACAGGAAGATGTTGATCTGGCCGAAGCCGATGTTCGCGCGGACCGGCTCGAACAGCAGCGCCACGCCGGTCAGTGCCAGGGCCAGGGTCCGTGCGCCCTGAAGCTGGAGCCGGGACGCGGCCATGGCCAGGATCGCCCAGACCGCGACCACCGTGGCGGCGGTCCAGGCGAGTTGGGCGACAGTGGCTCCGAGTGGCGCCAGCGGCAGGAAGACGACGGCGCCGAACGGCGGGTAGATGAACCTGAAGCCCGAGCGGGTGGGAAAGCCCTCGGAGTACAGGTCCGCCCCGGCCAGCAGGGCCCGTCCGGCGTCCTGGAACACCTGGAGGTCCAGCATGAACTCGGTCGCGGCTCGCACCATGACCGCGGTGATCACGGCCGCGGTCAGGATCAGACCTGCCAGGCGCAGCGCGCTCCCCGGCTTCGGGAGGGTGTGCATCGGGTAGCGCTCCTTTCGGTCCGGAACGGGGTGCGGTCGACCAGGATACGGTCTGGTCAGGCCGGGTCGGGTCAGGTCAGTGCCCCTCACCGAGGTTGCCGGAGAGCTTCTCCAGTCGCTCCTGGCTGGCCCCGTCGAGGCCGATGATCTCGACCGTCTTGCCCTTGGCCGCGTACTTGTGGCTGATCGCATCCAGGGTGGCCACGGTGGAGGCGTCCCAGATGTCGGCCTCGGTCAGGTCGATGACAGCGTGCTGGGGATCGCCCGAGTAGTCGAACTGGTAGACCAGATCATTGCTGGAGGCCCAGAACAGTTCCCCGCGGACCCGGTAGGTACGGATGTCGATGGTGCCGTCGTGATTNGTCGGCCTCGGTCAGGTCGATGACAGCGTGCTGGGGATCGCCCGAGTAGTCGAACTGGTAGACCAGATCATTGCTGGAGGCCCAGAACAGTTCCCCGCGGACCCGGTAGGTACGGATGTCGATGGTGCCGTCGTGATTCACGTCGAGCTCCGAGACCTTCTCCAGGCTCGTCATGTGCGCGACCCGGCGGGCGAACATGACCATCGCGGTGAGGACGCCGAGGACGACGCCGATGGCCAGGTTGTGGGTGATCACGGTGGCGGCCACGGTGACGATCATGACGACCGTCTCGCTGAGCGGCATCAGACGCAGGGTGCGGGGATGGATGGAGTGCCAGTCCAGGGTGGCCACGGAGACCATGATCATCACCGCGACGAGAGCGGCCATGGGGATCAGGCCGACGATGTCGCCCAGTGCGACGACGAGGATGAGCAGGAAGACGCCCGCCAGGAGGGTCGACAGGCGGGTGCGGGCGCCCGACTGCTTGACGTTGATCATGGTCTGGCCGATCATCGCGCAACCGCCCATGCCGCCGAAGAAGCTGGTGACGATGTTGGCCACACCCTGGCCCCAGCCCTCGCGGGTCTTGTCGGTGCGCACCTCGGTGAGGTCGTCGACGAGTTTGGCGGTCATCAGGGACTCCATGAGCCCGACCAGGGCCATCGCCAGGGCGTAGGGGGCGATGATCTGGAGCGTCTCCATGGTCCACGGCACGTCGGGGATGAACAGCGACGGCAGCGAGTCGGGCAGTTCACCCTGGTCGCGCACGTTGGGCATGGTCCAGCCGAACAGCACCACGACGGCGGTGATCGCCACGATCGCGATCAGCGGTGCGGGAACCGCGGCCGAGAGCCGGGGGAAGAACACCATGATGCCGATGCCGGCCGCGACCATCGGGTAGACCAGCCAGGGCACCCCGAGCAGGTGCGGGATCTGCGCGGTGAAGATGAGGATCGCCAGGGCGTTGACGAACCCGACCATCACGCTGCGGGGGATGAAGCGCATGAGCCGGCCCACGCCGATCAGGCTGAGGACCACCTGGAAGATGCCGGCCAGCAGCACTGTGGCGACGAGGTAGTCCATTCCGTAGTCACGCGCCACGGGGGCGATGACCAGAGCGATCGCGCCCGTGGCGGCGGAGATCATCGCCGGCCGCCCGCCGGTGAAGGCGATCGTCACGGCCATCGTGAACGAGGCGAACAGCCCCACCCGCGGGTCGACTCCGGCGAGGATCGAGAACGAGATGGCCTCGGGGATCAGCGCGAGGGCGACGACCAGTCCTGCCAGCACCTCGGTGCGCAGCCGCCGGGCCGAGGAAAGGGCGTACCTGAATGACGCGAGGACACCGACGGGCGCCAGACCGTCATCGTCGACGCCGGGAGCGGGAGCGGCCCCGGGCGTGGTCGCGGGAGCTGTCACGGAGAATTTTCCTCACCACGTAGGGGCATGACACACTCTCCCGTAGCGGGAGATTCTGAATGTACCGTAACGGTAGAGTTGGCCGAGCGCGAACCCGAGCCCATGAGTGTGAACAAGCCCACAAGGAGAACGATGTCGGACGACGCGGTGCGCAAGATCGGCGAGGTCGCCGAGATCACCGGATTGTCGATCCGCACCCTCCGCCACTACGACGAGCTCGGCCTGGTGGTGCCCTCCGGTCACACCGCCGGTGGGTTCCGGCTCTACACCGATGCGGATGTCCAGCGACTGCTCCTGGTGCGGCGGATGAAGCCCCTGGGGTTCTCGTTGGAACGCATGAGGCAGTTCCTCCGGGCGACGGACGTCCTCTCGGCGGGCCGCGGCTCGGGTTCGGTGGAGCTCGATGACTGGCACGCGGCCCGGACGACGGTCGAGGAGATCCGCTCGGAGGCGGAGGCCCGCTATCGCGACCTGCAGACCCAGCTCGACTACGGCACGGAGTTTCTGCAGCTGGTCCGGAGATTCGACTAGGGCCTCCCGGCGCCGGTCGGCTCCAGTCGGGTCGCAGCAGGCGCGGTAGGCGTACCGGCCGTCAGCCCGAAGCGGCCAGCCCTGCGGCGAGGGCCTGACGGGCGACCGGCTCGGCGGCGGCCCGATCGGTGGCCACCAGCCCGATGCGGCTGCGACGGTCGAGGACGTCGTCGACGGTCAGCGCCCCCTCGTGGGTGACCGCGTAGGAGAACTCGGCGCGGGTGACGTCGAGGCCCTCGGCCACCGCCTCCAGCGGCCGGTCCAGCAGGCTGGCCGCCACCACGGTGCCGGCCTCCTGGCCGTAGCGCGCGACCAGGGAGGCGGGGAGGAGTCCGGCGGAGGTGGCCGACACCGCGGCCACGGGATGCCCCGGCGCCCCGACGAGCGGGAGGTCGGCGGTCCGGCACGGACCGGCGGGGAGTCCTGCGCGCCCCACGACGAGGTCGACCACCTGCTCGGCCATGAGCCGGTACTCGGTGAGCTTGCCGCCGGTGATCGTGACGAGGCCGTTGTCCGCGGTGAGCAGCGCGTGATCGCGGGAGAGGTCCGCCGTGTCTCCGTCGCCGGAGTCGACCAGGGGGCGCAAGCCCGCGAAGGTGCCCAGCACGTCATCGCGGGTCAGCCGCACCTCGAGGGCGCGGTTGACCACATCCAGCAGGAAGTCGATCTCCGCCTCGGTCGACACCGGGACGTCCGGCACCGGGCCGGGGGCGTCGACGTCGGTCAACCCCACGTGCAGTCGCCCGAACTCGGCCGGGATGGCAAAGCAGAAGCGGTTGGTCTCACCCGGCACCGGCACGGTGAGGGCGCCGACGGGATGGCCCAACGCGGCCGCGTCGAGGACCAGGTGGGTGCCACGCGAGGGACGCACGCGCACCCCGGGAGTGGTCTGGCCGGCCCACACGCCGGTCGCCGACACGACGGCCCGCGCGGAGAGGGTGAACTCGCCGTCGCCGTCGCCGTCGCCGTCGCTCCGCGCCGCGCTGCCGACCCCCGCGCTGCCGACCCCCGCGCCGCCGCCCCCCGCGTCGTCGCTCCGCGCCGCGCCGCCCACCACGGCGCCGCCCGCGACCCCGGCGCCGAGCTCGTCGCGGACGGTGACCCGCGTGCCGCTCGTCTCCAGCACCCGCGCCCGCGTGATCACCCGGGCCCCGTGCCCGGCCGCGGTGCGCGCGACGGCGGTGACCAGGCGGGCGTCGTCGACGAGCTGACAGTCCCAGTTGAGGTGGCCGAACCGCAGGCCGTCGCGGCGCACGCCCGGCACGTACTCGGCGACCCGGCGCGGGCCCAGCACCCGCGCGCCCGGCAGGCGGTCGGCGCGCGTCCCGGCGAGACGGGAGAGCACGGTACCGGCGACGAACCCGAGGCCCGGCAGCACGGCCCCCACCGGCTGGGTGTCGCGGTAGACGGGCACCACCTGCGCGAGCGGGCGCACGAGGTGGGGGGCGGTGCGCTCGAGCATGATGCCACGCTCGACGGCCGAGCGGCGCGCGATCGCGACGTTGCCGGTCGCCAGATAGCGCAACCCGCCGTGGGCGAGCTTGGAGGACCACCGGCTGGTACCGAACGCCAGGTCGTGGGCCTCCAGCAATACGGTCTCGAGTCCGCGGGAGGCGGCGTCGAGCGCGATCCCCGCGCCCGTGATGCCGCCGCCGATCACGATGAGGTCCACGGGAGTGGAGCGGCCGCGCAGCTCGGCGAGCTCGCGCGCGCGTCGACCGGCGGACAGCGCGGTGGACGGGGCCCTCGCATCGGTGGGCCCGGGGCGCGCGGTGGGCCCGTGGTCCGCTTTCGCGTGCCCGGTCACAGGCCCAGGTACCCGGTCACGAGCAGGTGCAGCTCGGCGCGCCACGAGTCCGCGTCGAGCGGCGGGTCGGCCAGTGGAGCGGACAGCACGGCGCCCTGGACCGCGAGGTAGAGCATGGTGGCCATGCGGTCGGGGTCGCGGCCGGCGAGGCGGGCGTCGGCCGCGATGGCGCGGGCGAGGACGTCGCGGAGGAACCCGATGAGTCGGTGCTGGGACGTGCCGAGCCGGCGGAACACGTACTCGGCGAGCATGCCGCTCTCGTGTCGGCGCAGCGCGTCGAGCAGGGGGTCGGTGCGCACCTCGTCGGCCATCGCGCACAGCAGGCGGGCCAACTCGCCGGCATCGTGGACCGCGCCCTCCAGCAGGTCCGGGCCGACGCGCTCGACCACGCCGGTGAGTTCGCGGGTGAGGAGGTCGGCGACCAGTGCCCTGACGTCGGGCCAGTGCCGGTAGAGGGTGGTGCGTCCGACGCCGGATCGGCGCGAGACCTCGACCATCGTGGTGCGGCTGGGGCCGATCTCGAGGATCGCGGCGCGGGCGGCGGTGAGCGCGCGGTCCCGGGTGGTGTGACGCGAGGGGGAGGAGACGGTCATCAGGCCTCCTTCGCGGCGGGTCCCGCGGCGTGCGGGTCGGTGCCGGGACACCCGACGAAAACCCGTGAGCGGAACAGATCGTGCTCTAGTGTCCCAGTATGAGCGACGTGAACCCCGCTGACAAGCACCGATCCGGCCGCCTGCCGCTACCACCGATGGACCTGTCCAGGTGGGGGACGGCCGCCGAGGCCACGGAGCTGAGCGAGAGCATCCGCGCCCTGCTGCGCGACGTGCTCGGCGTGACCGCGGAGACCGGGCGGACGTTCGACCCGTCCGCGGTGACCGCCTCGCCGTCGCGATTGACCGACGCCGATCTCGCCGCACTGGCCGACATCGTGGGCCCCGACGACGTCTCGGCCGACGACGCGCAGCGCCTGCCGCGCGCCCGTGGCAAGTCGACGCCCGACCTGTTGGCGTGGCGGACGAGACCGGCCGTGGACTGCCCCGATGCGGTGGTGGCCCCGGGGGACGACGACGAGGTGGCCGCCCTCCTGGACTGGTGCACCACCGAGAAGGTCGCGGTGGTCCCCTTCGGTGGCGGCACCTCCGTCGTCGGTGGCCTGGACCCGGACACCGGGACGAACAGGGCCGTGCTGAGCGTCGACCTGGCCCATTTCGATGGTCTCGAGTCCATCGACCCCGAGTCGGGGGAGGCGGTCCTCGGGGCGGGTGTCACGGGCCCTCGGGCCGAGGAACTGCTGGGTGAGCACGGTTTCTCGCTCGGGCATTTCCCGCAGTCCTTCCCCTACGCCACGCTGGGCGGCTACGCGATGACCCGGTCCTCGGGACAGAGCTCCGCCGGATACGGGCGCTTCGACGAGATGGTCCGCGGGCTGACGGTGGTCACCCCGGTCGGCGTGATCGAGGCGGGCCGGGCCCCGGCATCGGCCGCGGGCCCGGACCTGCGGCAGTGGCTCCTGGGATCGGAGGGTGCGTTCGGCGTGTGCACCCGGGTGCGCGTGCGGATCCATCCGGTGCCGGAGGTGGTGCGGCACGAGGCGTTCCGCTTCCCCGATTTCGCCACCGGCGCCGCGGCGCTGCGCGCGGTCGAACAGCAGGGGACGGGCCCGACGGTCATCCGTCTGTCCGACGAGACGGAGACCATGGTGAACCTCGCGACCGCGACCGAGTCGATCGGCGAGCGGGCCGCGGACGACGAGGACCGCTCCGGAGGGTGCCTGTGTCTCTGCCTGTTCGAGGGCACGGCCGCCCATGCCGGGTCCCGGCACGCGGAGACGCGGGAGGTCATGATCGCCCACGGCGCTATCTCCCTGGGCGCGGAGCCCGCGCAGTCGTGGGAGCACGGACGCTTCGGGGCCCCGGTCCTGCGCGATGCGCTGCTGGACAACGGCGCGCTGGTGGAGACCCTGGAGACCGCCACCGACTGGTCGCGCCTGCCGGCACTGCGGGCTGCGGTCACGGAGGCGTTGACCACCTCGCTCGAGGCCTCCGGAACGCCGGCGCTGGTCATGTGCCACATCAGCCACGTCTACCCGACGGGTGCGTCCCTCTATTTCACCGTGGTCGCTGGTCAGCGTGGGCAGGACCCCGCCGCCCAGTGGCTCGATGCCAAGCGGGCGGCCTCCGAGGCGATCGTGGCGGCCGGCGGCACGATCACCCACCACCACGCGGTCGGGGTGGACCACCGCCCGTATCTGGAGTCGGAGATCGGCGAGGTCGGCCTGCGGATGCTGCGAGCGGTGAAGAACGCCGTCGACCCCCACGGCGTGTGCAACCCGGGCACACTCATCCCATGAGCGCGCAGCTGTCCGACCGCCGGATCGGCGCGGTCACGCTGCTGGTCAACCCCGCCGCGGGCGGTGGGCGCGGGGAGAAGGTGGCGGGCCGGGCCGCCGACCGGCTGCGCGCGCACGGTCTCGAGGTCACCCGGCTAGCCGGAGGCGGGGCGACCGAGTCCCTCGCGCTGGCGCGGCGGGCGGTGGCCGACGGGACCGACGCGCTGGTGGTGTGCGGTGGAGACGGGATGGTCTCGATCGCCGTGCAGGCGCAGGCCTTCACCGATGTGCCCGTGGGCATCATCCCGGCGGGCACCGGCAACGACCTGGCCCGCGAATACGGCATCCCCCTGGGCGATCCCGAGGCCGCCGCGGACGTCGTCGCCGACGGCCGGGTCGAGACCGTTGACCTCGGCCGGGCCACCCCGGACGGCGGGGAACCAACGGTGTTCGCCTCGGTGCTGTGCGCCGGGTTGGACTCGAAGGTCAACCGGCGGGTCAACGAGATGGGACTCCTCCGCGGGCCCCTGCGCTACGTCCTCGCCTCGATCATCGAGTTCCCGACCTACCGTCCCCGGCGCTTCCGGATGGTCTTCGACGCCGGGCTGCCGAGCGAGGACACCGTCGAGACCGAGGTCCTGCTCAGCGCGTTCGCGATCACCCGCAGCTACGGCGGGGACATGAAGATCGCACCCGACGCCGACCGGAGCGACGGGTTGTTCGACGTCTGCTACGTCGGGAAGATCTCCAAACTCCGCTTCATGCGGCACTTCCCCTCGATCTACTCCGGTGCCCACGTGGGTCTGCGCGGCGTGTCGACGAGGCGGTGCCGGACGGTCCGACTCGAGGCCGCGGACGTCGAGGCCTTCGCCGACGGGGACGCCATCGCGCCCCTTCCGGTGACCGTCGAGGTGCTCCCCGGAGCGGGTCGGTTCCTCGTACCCCGTGAGCCACTCCAGTCACACCAGCATCGCTGATATCTGCTGGTCACAGCATTGACGCCGTCCCGCGCCCGTCCTGTTACCTCATCGGCCAATCGGTTCGCTTCAGGCGCACCGAGACGGCATGATCACCACCATGCGCACCAGTCCCATCGCGTCACTCGCGACGATCGCCGTCACCGCCGCCACCCTTCTGGGTGGGGCCGCGACCGCCTCTGCCCAGACGGCTGACCGGACCCTGCCGTCCTTCATCCCGCAGCACCTGATCCCGGCCCACCTGGTCCCCCAGGTGGACGGTCTCGTCTCCCAGGTGCGGGCCGCACTGCCTCCCGAGGCGTGGGCTGCGGTCGGCTCCAGCGAGATGGCCTACCAGGACATCACCGCCCTGGCCGTCGGCGGCGGGTTGCGCGAGGGCATCGTCCGCGAGATCGACGCGTACCGCATCGGCCGCGCGCTCGGGACGCTGGCGCCCAACCCGGAACTCGACCGTGAGGCCCAGGCCTGGGCCGACCGACTCGCCGCCCGCGACGAGGTGGTCCACAACACCGCCCTGATCGGCCGTGGCTACGGGGAGAACATCGTCGCCGCCGGGACCCACTGCGGCGCGACCTGCCTCGTCGACCTGTGGAAGAACTCGCCCGGACACAACGAAAACCTCCTCGATCCCGGGTACCGGTCCGCCGGTATGGGAATCGCCTATTCGAGCGGCGGGAAGGTATTCGTGGTACACAACTTCGCGTACTAGAAGCAGGACCACAGGTTGAAGCACGACCACAAGTAGAAGCACCACCACTGGTAGAAGCCCGACCACTAATAGAAGCAGCACTCTGACTGAACCACTCGATCCGGCGGCACCGGCGCCCGGGTAGAGCCGAGACGACGGGGGAGACCATGTCCGAACGGATACTGAGAGCACTGAGGCTCAAGACCGATCCGGGGGTGTTCTTCACGACCGTCGGGGTCATCCTTCTCTTCGTCGTGGTGACGTTCTTCGCCGGCGACTGGGTGGGCAGCGTCTTCGGTTCCGCCTCCGGGTGGATCATGACCAACCTCGGCTGGTTCTACATCTTCGGTGTCACCGCGTTCCTCGGCTTCCTCATCTGGATCGCCCTGAGCCGATTCGGCCACGTCCGTCTCGGCGGGGACGACGAGCTCCCCGAGCACTCCACGCTGAGCTGGTTCGGCATGCTGTTCGCGGCCGGGATCGGCACCATCCTCATGTTCTGGGGCGTGGCGGAGCCCATCTCGCACTTCGCGACCCCGCCGCGCGGGGGCGTCGAGCCCGGCAGCCGGGACGCGGCCACCGAGGCGATGGCGTTCACGCTGTACCACTTCGGCCTGCACACGTGGACGATCTTCGCGCTGCCCGCCCTGGCGTTCGCCTACTTCATCTACAAGCGCAAGATGCCGCCTCGGGTGAGTTCGATCTTCGCCCCGCTGCTGGGTGACAAGATCTTCGGTCCGCTCGGCAAGACGATCGACATCGTGGCACTCGTCGGCACCGTGTTCGGTGTGGCCACCTCGGTCGGCCTGGGCACGCTGCAGATCAACGCCGGCCTGGACGAGCTGTTCGGCATCGCCATGTCCCCGGTCGTCCAGGTCCTCGTCATCGTCGTGGTCACCACCATCGCGTGCATCTCCGTGGCCCTGGGCCTGGAGAAGGGCATCAAGCGGCTGTCCAACCTCAACATCGCGGTCGCGGTCGCGCTGCTGATCTTCGTCGTGGCCACCGGGCCGACCCTGTTCCTGCTCAAGGGCACCGTCGAGTCGCTGGGGATCTACCTGTCGACCCTGCCGGAGCTGGCGCTGTGGAACAACGTCTTTCCTGCCAACGACGACCTGGCCTCGTGGCAGAACACGTGGACCGTCTTCTACTGGGCGTGGACCATCACGTGGTCGCCGTTCGTGGGCATCTTCATCGCCCGGATCAGCCGCGGCCGCACGATCCGCCAGTTCGTCTTCGGCGTCCTCGCCCTGCCGGTGGGCTTCTCGGTGTTGTGGTTCGGCATCTTCGGCATGGCCTCGTTCCACATCGAACTCTTCGGTTCCGGTGGCCTCACCGAGGCGGTGGTCGACGACGGCGACATCCCGGGCGCGCTGTTCGCGTTCCTGTCGAACTACCCGCTGGCCACGCTGCTCTCCGGTATCGCGGTGCTGCTCGTCGTCGTCTTCTTCACCACGTCCGTCGACTCGGCGTCGATGGTCGTCGACATGATGGCCTCCGGCAAGGACGACGACTTCGAGCCCTCGCCGACCCATCAGCGCGTCATCTGGGGCGTGCTCATGGGCGCGGTCGCGGCGACCCTGCTGGCCGGCACGGGCGAGGGCGGACTGACCGCGCTTCAGGAGGTCATCACCGTCATCGGCCTGCCGTTCTTCATCATGGGTTTCGTCATGATGTACAGCCTGGTGCGCGGGATCAGCAATGACATGGGGGAGAGGCCGCCCACGATCACCCGCCAGTGGCGCCGTGCCTACTCGGCCGAGGAGCTCGAGAAGCACGAGGAGGCGCCCTCGCCCGAGCCGGTGCACCCGCTGTACCACATCCCGGGGGACGGGGAGCAGGACGACGGTGCCCCCCTGTCGGCCGGCGACGACAAGGGGACGGCAACCGAGAAGGACTAGTGGCCGCGGACGTCGAGCATCGTCATGCCCGCGTGCATCTCCCACGCGAGGATCTCGGCGCCGTGGTCGCCGGCGGTGACGCGTCGGCCCCCGGCGGCGGTCATCCGCGCGGCGTCGCCGGTGTCCAGCAGGCCCTCGCCCTCCAGCGTCACCGAGCCCAGGGGCACGTAGAGGTGGACGTAGGGCGCGTCGGGGAGCTGGACGGACCGGCCCGGTGCCAGCCGCGCGGCGTGCAGCGCGGACGAGCGGTCGCGGATCCGGATGGCGGCGCGGTCGGCGTGGGTGGGTAGCCCTCCGGCGACGACGACGAGCTGGTTCTCCAGCTCCGCCGGTTCGATCTCCAGCTGTTCGTAGCCGGGATCCCCACCGGAGGAGTCCGGGACGACCCACATCTGGACGAGGTGGACCGGGTCGGCGGGGGCGGCCTCGGGGCGGACCGGGCCGTCGCGCCAGCCGTCGTTGCGTTCGGAGTGCAGGATTCCCGTGCCGGCGCTCATCCGCTGCGCGAGTCCGGGGTAGATGATCCCGCTGTGTCCCTCGGAGTCCTGGTGCACGAGCGAGCCGGACAGGACCCACGTGACGATCTCCATGTCCCGGTGGCCGTGCGTGTCGAAGCCGGAGCCGGCGGCGATGCGGTCGTCGTTGTTCACCAGCAGGCGGCCGAAGTGCGTGTTCATCGGGTCCTGGTAGTTGCCGAACGAGAACGAGTGGCGGGAGTCCAACCACCCGCCGGCGTCGTGTGAGCGCGACCGGGACCGGTGGATACGGATGTCGGACATGGGCTCTGCGCCCCCTCCCCAGCGGTGGATGACGCATCAACTATAGCACCGGCCGGTGGCGGGATGGCGCTCTCGCGCGTTCGGTGGCGGCGATGGAGGGGGCACTTTAGGGTTCGAAACGACTGTTCGGGCGATCGTTCAGAACGCCCGTCCAGAAAGATTGTTTATCTGTCAGCGGCCCGCCGCCGACGAGCGTAGAGTGACGGGAGTCACACCGACTAGCAGGAGGTTCCACGATGTTGCAGAACGCGCTGGCCGCCACGGTGCGAGTAGGCGTGGCCACGTACAGCGGGGTGGCGCAGATCGTCGTGGACAACACTCTCGGGCGGGTGCTCGACACCAACCCCGACAAGGTCCGGTAGGTCGTCGGGGCGCTTCCTGCTGCTCAAGCGACCTACTGCTCGGGCGCCCTACTGATCGGCTCCGGGCGTCGCATCCCTGACCTCGCCGACGAGTTCTGCCAGGACGTCCTCCAGGACCAGCAGCCCACGCGGGTCGGGTTCGCCGGGTTCGCGATCGTCGACGACCGCGAGGTGGGCCCGCGCCCGCTGCATCGCCTCCAGGACGTCGTCGAGGGGGGTCTCCGCGGGCACGATCCCCAGTTCGCGGATCCGATCCCGGCGCAGAGGCTGGGACAGGTCGTCGCCGAGGGTGTCCTTGACGTGGACGTAGCCGACGTACGCGCCGCCGCGGCGCACGGGGAACCTCGAGTGCCCCGTCCGCACGCACAGTTGCTGCACGTCTCCGGTGGACCAGTCCTCCTCGATCGAGTCCACCTCCGCGATCGGCCGGAGGACGTCGGCGGCGGTGATGTGATCGAACTCGAGCGCGCCCTCGAGCAGCAGCGTCTCGTCCTCGTCGAGGAGGCCGGAGTCCCCGGCCGCGGCGACCATCCCGTGCATCTGGTCCACCGTGAAAGTGGTCTCCACCTCGGAACGCGGTTCCACCCGCAGTACGTACCTCACCACCGCGTCCGCGGACTTGTTCATCAGCCAGATCGCGGGCAGGAACACCAGCACGAAGACCCGCAGGACCGGGCCGAGCAGGAGGGCCGCGGCCGCGGGCCGGGCGATCGCCATGTTCTTGGGCACCATCTCGCCGAGCACCATGTGCAGGAACGTGACGATGAGCAGGGAGATCACCAGAGCGATCGGGTGGGCGAACCCGGTGGACACGCCCAACCAGCCCAGCGGCTGCTCGATGAGATGGGCGATGGCGGGTTCGCCGACCGCGCCGATGAGCAGCGAGCAGGCCGTGATGCCGAGCTGCGTGGCCGCCAGCGAGAGCGACACGTTCTCCATGCCGCGCAGCGACCACAGTGCGCGCGTGCTGCCCTCGGCAGCGTGCGGCTCCAGGTTGTCGCGCCGCGCGGAGACCATCGCGAACTCCGCGGCGACGAAGAACCCGTTGCCCAGCAGGAGGGCCACCAGGACCAGCAACGCCACACCGTCACTCATCCGGGTCCACCGCCTCGGGCTCGTCCCGCAGGACGGTGGCACGCACCCGCTCGGCCCGGTGCGCGCGCAGTGATTCCACCCGCAGGCGCACACGCGCCCGCGTCGGCAGGTCGTCGTCGTCGCGGTTCTCGTGGTCGTGCGCGTCCAACTCGGTCTCGTCGCCGACCCGGGGGAGTCGGTCCACCGCCTCGGACAGGAGCCCGGACAGGGTGGACACCGTCTCCACCGGCGGGATCTCCAGTCGCAGGATGGCGCCCAGTTCGTCGGGCCGCATCATCCCGCCCACGAGCACGGTGTCGTCGTCGACCCACTCGTGGGTGCGCGACGCACGGTCCTGCTCGTCATCGATCTCGCCGACGATCTCCTCCACCAGGTCCTCCAGGGTGACGATCCCCGCGGTCCCGCCGAACTCGTCCACCACCACGGCCATCTGCAGATCGGTCTGACGGAGCAGCCGCATGAGCGGGTCGAGCGTCATCACCTCCGACACCACGGTCGCCTCGGTGGCGATCTCCCGCACCGGCGTCCGGGCGCGCTCGTCGACAGGCACGGCCAACGCCTGCCGGTAGTGGACGACGCCCACCACCTCGTCGACGGTCGCGCCGAGGACGGGGAACCGCGACCGGCCCGTCGCGGCCACCGTGTCGAGCAGGTCCTGTGCGGTGTGGTCACGCAGGAACGTCACCAGCGGACGGGGCACCATCACGTCCGCCGCGCGGTGTTCCCCGAACGAGATCGAGCGGGTCACCAGCTCGGCCGTGTGCGGGTCCATCGCGCCCTGGCGGCCCGACCGCGCGGCCGACGCCCGCAGCTCCTCGGGTGACCGTGCCTCGCCGGGTTCCTCCTGCGGGGTGAACCCGAGCAGCCGCAGGACGACGTTGGCGGTGGTGTTGAGGCCCTTGACCAGCCAGCCGAACACCGCCATGAAGATCCGCTGGGGGATCACGACCAGCCGCGCGACCCGCATCGGAGCGGCGATGGCCCAGTTCTTGGGGACCAGTTCGCCGAAGACCATCTGGAGGAAGGTGACGACGACGAAGGCCACCGTCATCGCGATGCCGCGGGCCGCCGGTTCACCCATCCCCGACAGGCCGAGGGCGCCGGTGATCAGCTCGCCCACGGAGGGACCGGTGAGGTATCCCGCCAGGAGGCTGCTGACCGTGATGCCCAGCTGGGCCCCCGACAGGTTCGTCGAGGTCCTGGCCAGGGACCCGTCGAGGGTCGTGGCGATGCGATCGCCCTCCGAGCCGGCCGCGCGGACGTCGTCCCGGTTGACGGTGAGGAACCCGAACTCGACGGCCACGAACAGGGCGTTGGCACTGATGAGCAGTACCAACGCCAGCGTGAGCGTCAGGGCGATGGCCACGTCAGGCCCGACTACTGGCCGTCTGCCGTACCGTCCGAGCCGCCCACGGCGTGATCCGGCTGCTCGGGGGTCTGGTACACCTTCTTCTGCTCGGCGCGCTCGGCGGCGCCGTCCCCGCCCGCGCCGGACGTCGCAGCTGAGCTCGCCGCTCCCGCGGAGTCGTGCGGGGTCGCGCCCCCGGCGGCCCGGTCGGTGGCGGACTCGGTGGCGGCGGGCTCGGTGGCGGTGTCCGCCTCGTCCCCGCCCCGGGAGGTGCTGCCGTCGCCGGCCCCCGATCCGTCGATGGTGTTGCCGAACGACTCCGGGGGCTCCTCCGGGATGCGCGCGGGGTCGTCGGGTCGGGTCTGGTCGGTCACAATCGCCTCCGCGGTCTCGGTGGTGGGCGCCGGTCCCCGGCGCCGGGGTGCTGACGACCCTAGTCCCGTGGGCACCCCTCACGTCGGAATCTCCCGACCGCGTCACCGTGGCTTAGTCTGGTGCGCATGTCGGACAATCCCTTCGGTCGGGTCATCACCGCGATGGTGACCCCCATGCATGACGACGGCTCGATCGATTTCGACGGCCTGCAGCGGCTCGCGGTGCACCTCGCCGATCACGGCCACGACGGTCTGCTGGTCAACGGCACGACCGGCGAGTCCGCGACGACCACCGACGACGAGGACTACGACAGCGTGGCCGCCGTCGTCGAGGCCGTCGGCGACCGGGTGAAGGTCATGGCCGGTTGCGGCACCAACGACACCGAGCACTCGATGCGCGCGGCGCGCGAGATGGTCGCCCGTGGCGCCGACTCCCTGCTCGTGGTGACCCCGTACTACAACAAGCCCACCCAGCACGGGATCGTCGAGCACTTCCGGATGATCGCCGAGGCGGCCGACCGCCCGATCATGGCCTACGACATCCCCGGCCGCACGGGCACCGCCCTGGCCACGGACACCATCCGGCGGATGGCCGAGATCCCCCGGGTGCTGGCGGTCAAGGACGCCAAGGGTGACCTGTTCGAGGCCAGTCGACTCATGGCGGAGACGGACCTGCTCTGGTTCTCCGGCGACGACGTGCTCAACCTGGCCTTCTTGGCCCTCGGTGCCACCGGCATCGTCTCGGTCGTCGGCCACGTCGCCGGCGACGACTACCGGGCGATGATCGAGGCCGTCGACGCCGGCGACCTGCCGCGGGCCCGCGAGATCCACACCCGCCTCATCCCGGCCGTGGACGCGATCATGCACACCTCGCAGGGCGCCATCCAGGTCAAGGCGGCGCTGAAGGAGGCCGGCCTCATCGGCTCGGACCGCCTGCGCATGCCCCTCCTCCAGGGGCCGCCCGAGCACCGGGCCAAGTTGCGCGACGGGCTGGCCGCGGCCGGGCTCGGCTGACCCATCCCGGCCACCGGCCGACCACGGTCACCACTCTGCGGGGGATGACCTCGTCGTCGTCGTGACCCTCGTCATGACCGCTGGAACGCGGCCATCTCCGTGCACCGCCGCCACAGTGCGGCGGCCGTGGTCCGGTCGTGCGAACGGCGACCCGACCGGGCGGGCTGCGGATGCCCGCGTAGGCCCCCGAGGCGATCGGGGCCGACGAACTCGCCACCGGTGAGGCCGGGCACCGTCGCCGCGTACAGCACGGACAGTGCGCCCATCTCCGGTGTCAGGCCCGCCCACGTGATGGAGTTGCCCAACTCGAAGAAGCGGTCCGCCAGTGGGTTGCCGCTCTGGCGGGTGAGGTCGGTCGCCGTGTAACCGGGATGGGCGGCGACCGACCGCAGCCCGCTGCCGGACCGCTCGAAGTGGCGCTGCCATTCGTAGCCCAGCATGATGCACGCCAATTTGGAGTTCGCGTACGCCGCCATGGGGCGGTAGCCGCGCACGTCCATGTCGAGATCGTCGGTGTCGAGTCGTCCGCGCAGGTGGGCGAGCGAGCCCAGCCACACGACCCGGTCCGTCAGCATCTGCTCCAGCCCCAGGGTGAGCGCGTGATGTGCCAGCACGTTGACCCCGAACTGCATCTCGTGTCCCTGCGCGGTGCGGGCGTGGGGGATGTTCATCACGCCGGCGTTGTTGATCAGCACGTCGACCGGCGCACCCTCCGCCGCCGTGGCCGCCACGAACGCGTCGACGGAGTCCAGGTCCGCCATGTCGAGCAGGCGAACCTGCGCGCGCTCCCGGTCACCGGCGGGGAGCGTCGCGCGCGCCTCCTGCGCCTTCTCCTCGTTCCTGCAGGCCATGACGACCCGGGCGCCCCGGGCCGTGAGTGCGGCGGTGGTCGCCAGCCCGATCCCGCCGTTGGCGCCCGTGACCACGAAGGTCCGGCCCGTCTGGTCGGGGATGTCGGTGGCGGACCATCTGTGCGCGCGAGTCATGAACGTCAGTCAACCAGCCGTGCCTGCCCTGTGGTGGTCCGTCCGTGTGGTAACGCCGGGATATCCTTCGCGATCTCCTTGTGACACACTCGTCGGGTGTGCGGGTCCCACGTGTCACAGGTGCCCCCTCGTGCCCCTTCCTCGAGATCCCGGAGTAGCCCCATGACGTTCGACCGCCGAACCTTCCTGCGCCGCGCCGGCATCGGCGCCGCCGGGGCGGGCGCCCTCGCCGCGGGCATCACACCCGCGGTGGGTGCCCAGTCCTCGATCCCCGCCGGGCTCGGTGCGCTGCCGGGGGCGGGTGTCGGCGTCCCGATCGGCACCCTGCTCGACTACGCCTCCGGCCCGCCGTCGGCGGCGTCGATCCGCGCGGCCGGCCACATGGGCGCCGTGCGGTACTGCTCCAACCGTCGCCCCGGCGCCGAGTGGATGACGGGCAAGCCGCTGCTGCGCCGCGAGGTCGACGACTTCCGCCGCAGTGGCCTCAACATGGTCTCCTGCTACCAGTACGGGCGTGCCGAGACCGCCGACTGGAGGGAAGGCGCCGCGGGCGGCGACCGCCACGCCCCGATCGGGATCCGGATCCACCGCGAGGCCGGCGGGCCGTCCGGCGTGCCGATGTACGTCGCGATCGACGACAACCCCACCCGGTGGCAGTTCGACAACCAGATCCGCCCGTACCTCGAGCGCTGGCGCGCCCAGCTCCACGGCGCGGGGATGGAGCTCGGCGTGTACGCCAACGCCCCCACCATCGACTGGTGCCGTCAGACCGGCCTCGGGCGGTACTTCTGGCAGCACGACTGGGGCTCCGGTGGGCGCCTCAACCCGAGCGCGACGATCCACCAGCTGCCGGTCCGCCAGCAGGTCACCGTCGGCGGGGTCGTGTCCGACCTCAACCGTGTCTACGCGCTCGACTACGGCCAGTGGTGGCCGGTCGACCCGATCGCTCTCGCGCAGTCGGCGCTCGGCAGCTCGATCTGACGCGACGTCCGGCGGGGTCGTCGCCTACTCGACGGTGATCTCGCCCATCGTCCCCCACTCCTCGCCCTCGGCGGTGGTGTTGATGATCCGCGGGGTCCGCTCGAGGTGCGGGGCGGCCGAGCCGGTGAACTCGGCGAAGTGGTCGGAGTTCACGTGCTGGGCGGGGGCGTCGCCCTCCCGGAAGGCCTCGCACAGCAGGAAGGTGTTCGGGGACTCCGGCGACCGGTACCAGTCGAAGAAGAGATTGCCCGGCTCGGCGCGGGTGGCCTCGGTGAACTCGCGGGTGAACTCGAGCCAGGACTCGGCGAACTCGGGCTTGACGTCGAAACGCACGTTGATGAGGATCATGGCCCCATCCTGCCGCGCGGGGAGCGGGCCGTCGAGGGAGGTGTGACTCGCCCCGACCGCCGGGGCAGGCATACGCTGTATCAGGTGACCATCGAGATGAGCACCGAGAACCCGTGCGTCCCGCGGGCAGAGGCCGACTCCTCCGTCCGCGCCGTCTGGAACCGCCTGTCGCTGGACGCGACCTCGAGCAGGAACGAACCGCTGATCGCGGGACTGGTCCTGGACCTCATCGACGGCTGTGATGACCTCGGCGAATCCCTCGCGCGCCTCGCCGCCTCCCGGGTCGCGACCCCCGAGATCGGTCGGCACGTGCTGGAGAAGGAGATCCGGGCGGTGCTGGTGGAGCATCCCCACGTTCTGGAGGCCGTCGCGGCCGACCTCGTGGTGAGCTTCGAGCGCAACCCCGCGTACCCCAACTACCTGGTGCCCTACCTCTTCGCCAAGGGCTTCCTCGGCCTGCAGGTGCACCGCGTGGCCCACGAGATGTGGAACTCCGGGCGCGTCATGGCGGCGTCGTTCCTGCAGAGCCGGATCTCCGAGGTGTTCGCGATGGACATCCATCCCGCGGCCCGTGTCGGCTCGGGCATCCTCGTCGACCACGCCACCGGGATCGTCGTGGGCGAGACCTGCGTGATCGGCGACGGCGTGTCCATCCTGCAGGGCGTCACCCTCGGCGGCACCGGCAACGAGGACGGCGACCGTCATCCCAAGATCGGCTCCGGCGTGCTGCTGTCCGCCGGATCGATCGTGTTGGGCAACGTCCGGGTGGGCGCCTGCTCCAGGGTGGCCGCGGGATCGGTGGTCCTGCACGAGGTCCCGCCCCACACCACCGTGGCCGGGGTCCCCGCGAAGGTGGTCCGGCGGCACGCGGATTCGCTGGTCCCCGCAGAGCGGATGGACCAGGAGATCGACCCCGAGGGGTAGGGAAACACGCCGATGCGGGTCCTGGTGGTCGACGACGAGCCGGCGCTGCGCGAGAGCGTGCGCCGGGGACTCGTCACGGGCGGCTGGGCCGTGGAGACCGCCGCCGACGGTGACGCGGGCCTCGAGATGGCCTGCGCCGACGACTTCGACGTGGTCGTGCTGGACATCATGATGCCGCGGCGCAGCGGGTACGAGGTCGTCCGCGAGATGAGACGCCGCGAGGTCTGGACCCCGGTGCTCATGCTCACCGCCAAGGACGGCGAATACGACGAGGCCGACGCCTTCGACCTGGGCGCCGACGACTACCTGGTCAAGCCATTCTCGTTCGTCGTCCTCGAGGCCCGACTCCGGGCTCTGGTGAGGCGGGGGGCGCCGGAGCGCCCGGCGACGTTCGAGGCCGGCGACCTCGTGGTGGACCCGGCCGCGCGGGAGGTCCGCCGCGGAGATACGCGGATCACCGTGACCGCGCGTGAATACGCGGTGCTCGAGTACCTCATCCGCCATCGCAACCAGGTGGTGTCCAAGGTCCAGATCATGCGGGCCGTGTGGGACGCCGCCTACGACGGTGACGACAACATCGTCGAGGTGTACGTCGGCTACCTGCGACGCAAGATCGACGCCCCGTTCGGGGCCCGCGCCATCGAAACCGTCCGCGGGCAGGGCTACCGACTCGTCGACAGCGTCGCGGCGCGCCCCTGAGCCGGGCCACTTCGCCCACTCCTCGCCGGCGTCTGCGCGTGGCCATCCGTCCTGCCACAGCCGCCCGCCGGCGCAGGAGGCGGGACCCTGTGCGGGATGACCGCTCAGGCGGGCCGGGCCGGGCCGGTGGGGATGTCGTCGACGTCGTCGTCCAGTGACTCGACCGGCAGCTCGACCACGAACCTCGCGCCACCGCCGGGGGCGTCCTCCGCCCGGACCGAGCCGCCGTGGGAGCGGGTGATCTCGGCGACGATCGCCAGGCCCAGGCCCGATCCGCCCTTGCCCCGCGCGCGGTCCGCGTCCAGGCGGGCGAAGCGATCGAACACCGAATCCCGCTGATCAGGCGGAACGCCCTCGCCGTCGTCGTCGACACACACCACCGCGCGCGGCGACCCGGGGGTCGTGCGGTCGACGGTGAGCCGCAGCGCGATCCGGTCGCGCGCGTGGCGGCGGGCGTTGTCGACGAGATTGCGCACCACGCGCTGCAGGGCATCGGCGTCGCCCACGAGGCGCGCGGGCTCCACCGAGGCCGCCACCTCGAGCCCGCCGCCGCCTCCGTCGCCGCCGCCGACGAGCCCGCGGAGCCGGGCGGCCTCGGAGAGCACGATGTCGTCGAGGTCCACGTCGTCGCGGCGCAGCGGCCGGCCGCGCTCGTCGTTCTTGGCCAGCAGGAGCAGGTCCTCGACCATCGTGCGCATCCGCTGCACCTCCGGCAGGAGCAGTTCGTCGACGGTCTCCACGTCCACCGGGGTGCCGGAGGTGGAGGACAGTTCGAGCATCGTCGACAGCGTGGACAGCGGGCTGCGCAGCTCGTGAGAGGCGTCACCGACGAACGCGACCTGTGCGGTGCGGGCGGCGTCGAGGCGCGCGAGCATGGCGTTCATCGTCCGGGCCAGGCGTGAGATCTCGTCCTCGGCCTCCGGCACGGGGACCCGCTCGCCACGGCCGGAGGCGGAGATCTCGGCGACGCGGGAGCGGATCGACTCGACCGGCCGCAGCACCCGTCCCATCGCGTAGTGGACGAACACCGCGGTGGCCAGGCCGGCGACGGGGACGAACGCCAGGAACAGCACCGCGCCGGTGGCCAGGAGGGAGTCGTAGCGGTCGGTGTCGGTGGCCACGTCCACGGCGAACGTTCCCCCGCGGACCTCCACGCCGACGGAGGTGAGGCGGAGGTCGGCGCCGTTCGGGGCGTCGAGGTCGCGCTGGATGACCTGACCAGGGGCGGGAGAGGGGAGCGCGGGGACGTTCTCGAGGCCGCGGGTGACCTGACCGGCCAGGACGCGGCCGTCGGGCGCCACGACCCGCACCAGGTCCACCCCGGACAGCGGCTCGGAGACCAGCTCGAGGGACGCCTGCGGACCCCGGGCCGCCAGCCCACCCGCCACTTCGACCGCCCGGGCGCGGTCGGCGGAGTCGATCGCGCCGTGCACGGCCGACCGCAGGAGCAGCCACGCACCGCCGGCCGCTGCCGCCAGCACGAGGATGACGATGCCGGTGGCGATCACGGTCGTGGCGACGCGGATGGGCCAGCGACGGGGGGTCGTGAGGGCCTCGCGGTTCAGTGGCACGTCTCCATTGTGCGGACGCGATGCGGCGCGCGCGGCCGCGGGGAGTGAACGAGAACACGTGTTAGCGTCGGCGGGTGAGAGAATCGCAGCACGACGGTCCGGAGCCCCGCCTGGGGTTGACGTTCAGCCCGAACCCGGACGGGTCGGTGAGCTGGCACCAGCCGGTCGCCGATCAGTTCGTCGACCCGTCGGGGCGTTTCGCCACCGGCGGTCTGGCGGTCCTGGTGGATTCGGGACTGGGGTCGGAGAACCACCGTCGGCGCCCCGAGGGGATGTGGACGGTCACCACCGAGCTGCGGATGGACCTGCTGGCGCGACCGCGCGCGGGATCGGCGGGACTGGGCATCCGCACGGACCACCTGGGCGACGACGGTCACTGCCTCACGACGCGCGGTGAGGTCGTCGACGACGACGGCGAGGTGATCGCCTCGGGACTGGTCAAATCCATGGAGATCGCGGGAGCCGTGGACCCGGGCGGGTACGACGACGAGCCGCCGTGGCCGTCCAGGCTCGCGCCGGGAACGCTGGCCGAGGTCCTGTGCCTGACGCTGGACGAGCGGGACGACGGCCCGGGCGGAACCCGCGTCGTGGAGGGCGTGATCGCGCCGGAGCCGACGCTGGCCAACCCGCTGGGGAATCTGCACGGCGGCGTGTTCGCGGCGGCCGCGGAGGTCGCCGGGGCGGCGGTGTTCCCGCACGAACGCGAGGTCAGCTCGTCCTCGCTCGACGTGCGGTACGTGCGTCAGATCCCGCTGGTGCAGCCGGTGACGGTCCGGGCCGAGGTCCTGCACGACGGGCGGAGCTGGGGCATCGCCCAGGTGACGACGAGGGACGAGCGGGGGCGTGTCTGTGCCGTGGCGACGGTCACGGTCTACGGCCACCGGTAGTAGGTGTCACGTCAATCAAGTAGTGTTCTCGTCGTCAGTAACCCGCACGACGAGAGGGGACCGTACGTGAAGATCGGCATCATTCTGGGCAGCATCCGAGAGGAGCGTTCCGGGCAGACCGTGGCCGAGTGGGTCGCGCAGGAATCGCAGGCGCGGCAGGACGCCACCTATGAGCTGGTCGACCTCAAGTCGTTCGACGTCCCGCTGCTCACCTCGGCCACGGTGCCGGGCGCGGCGAACAAGCAGTACTCCGACGAGCGGGTGCAGCGCTGGAGTTCGACCATCGACTCCTACGACGCCTTCGTCTTTGTCACCCCCGAGTACAACCACAGTGTCCCGGGCGGCCTGAAGAACGCCTTCGACTCGCTCGGTAGCGAGTGGGCGAACAAGCCCGTCGCCTTTGTCTCCTACGGAGCCGAGGGTGGTGTGCGCGCCGTGGAGCACTGGCGGCAGATAGTGGCCAACTTCCACATGTACGGCGTGCGTCAGCAGATCTCGCTGAGCTTGTTCACCGAGTTCGGCCCCGAGGGCGTGCAGCCCGCGGAGCGCCGCTCCGAGGAGCTGGCGACGCTGTTCGATCAGCTCGAGCAGGCCACCCGCCGCTTCTCCCTGGTGGACGCGAGCGCCTGAGTCGCGGCGCGGTACACAGGCGCAGTAGCCGGACGCAGTAGTTGAGCAAGGAGGCCCGCCCCCGTTTCTTCGGGGGTGGGCCTCGTCGTTCGCTGCGGTGCGCTCAGTTCACGGCGGCGAGCGCGGCGTCGTAGTCCGGCTCAGTGGTGATCTCGTCGACGAGCTGCGTGTAGACGACCTTGCCCTCGGCGTCGACCACGACGACCGAGCGGGCCAGCAGGCCCTCCATGGGGCCGTCGGTCATCTTGACGCCGTAGTCCGCGGCGAAGTCGCTGCGGAAGGTCGAGCCGGCGGTGGCGTTCTCGATGTCCTCGGCGGCGCAGAAGCGCTTGTGGGCGAACGGCAGGTCGGCCGAGATGTTGACGACCTCGGTGTTCTCCAGGCCGGAGGCCTTCTCGTGGAAGGTGCGCACCGACTGGGCGCACACGCCCGTGTCGACGCTGGGGAAGATGTTGAGGATGAGCTTCTTGCCCGCCAGCGACCCGGAGGTCACGGGAGCGAGGTCGGTGCCGACGAGTTCGAAATCCGGGGCCTTGGAGCCGACGGCGGGGAGCTCGCCGGACGTGCTGACGGGGTTGCCCTTGAAATTGGTGGTTGCCATGCGTCCGTTCTACCGGATGGCGGCGGTCGGCGGTGGTCCGGCCGGTTCCGGGGTGGGGCGGCGGATGGCGGGTTCCCCGCTCCCGGTCCCGCCGAACTCCTCAGCGCGGGGTCGCCACGTAGACGGCGATCCCGTCGGGGACGCCCTTGACCCCGCCCCACCGGAAGGTCCGCTTGGGGCGGGTCGCCACGCTGTCGGGGTCCAGCCCGGCGCGGGTGGACTCGCTGATGAGGATCTCGCCCGCGCCGGCCTTCTCCGCGAGCCGCGCGGCGACGTTGACGTCCATACCGAGGTAGTCGTCCCCGATCCGGCGCGGGCGCCCGGTGTGGACACCGACCCGCAACCGCGGACGCCAGCCGGCCACCTCGACGCCGGCGACCCCGTCCAGGCAGGCGGCCACCGCGTCCAGCGCCAGCTGGGGAGACGGGAACGTGGCCATCAGTCCGTCGCCGAGACGTTTGACGACGGCGCCACGGTGGGCGAGCACCTCGGGTTCGGTGGCCGCGGCGACCCGTCGGAGGAGCTGCAGCGACTCCTCGTCGCCGGCGCGCATCGCCCAGTCGGAGAACCCGACGATGTCGGTGAACACGATGGTCACCTCGCTCCCGCCGCCGGCCCGCCCCGTGCGCTCGAGCACGGCGTGCCACACCTGGAGCCCGCCGAGCGTCACCTCCCGGGACGCGGTGGGCTGCTCGTCGAACAGTCGGCCGGCCACCCGGGCGATCGTCCCCGCGCTGTCGCGGCCGGCGGCCGAGAGCGGGTCGCCGAAACCGGCGTCCCCGGGCAGGGCCCGCCGGGCCCGCCGCAGCAGTTCGACCGACGTGGGATGACGGTTGACGTCGCGTGCGCCCGCCGCGGCGCGGGCCGTCGCCGTCCGCACCCGCTCCCAGTAGAGGTTCGCCATGGTCGTGAAGCCTAGGACGAGGAGGTGGGCGCCGGGGCCGCCTCGCCCGTCTGGTCCACCGCCCGCCACAGGTACCAGGACGCCACCGACCGGTACGGTGCCCAGCCGGCCGAGTGGTCCAGCATCATCGCGGGGGAGGCCTTGTCGTCCAGACCCAGCACCCGTTCGAATCCCCGCCGCACCCCGACATCGGCCACGGGGAACACGTCGGGTCTGTCCAACAGGAAGATCAGCAGCATCTCCACGGTCCATCGGCCGATCCCGCGGACCGTCGTCAGGGAGCTGATGACCTCGTCGTCGTCGTAGTCCCTCAGTTCCCCCAGGGTCGGGATCCGGCCCCCACGCACCGCGTCGGCGAGGTCCCGCAGGGCGGCCACCTTCGGCCGCGAGATCCCGCACGCCCGCAGTTCCTCGTCGGACAGTGCGGCCACGAGCGCGGGGTCGAGCTGGGCGTCGCTCGTCGCCCGCCCGCGCAGCCGGCCCGCGATCGTCGCGGCGGCCCTCACCGAGAGCTGCTGGGACAGGATCGACGAGGCCAACCGGTCGAAGAGGGTGTGCGGCCCCGTGTCCGGCGTCGGGGTGAGGGTGCACGGACCGACGGCGTCGATGTGCGCGCGCAGGTGTGGGTCGGCATCGTGGAGGTACCGCACGGCCGTGACCCTGTCGTATCCTTCCGGCATGCCGTGAAGGGTACGCGGGTCGCGCGTGACCTCCCCGTGTCACAGGTAACGACCTTCACGCACAATGCGATAACCAACGGGTCACGACACTGCTCGGGAGAGGACCGTTATCGTGCGTAGAACTCAGAGGCGCTTCGCCGCCGTCGCGGCCGCCACGGCTCTCGCGCTGGGCGCCGGAGCGGGCACCGCCTCCGCCGGGTCGGCCGAGGTGCCGTCGGGCGTCGCGCTGTACAGCGGCCTGACGATGCTCGGCTGCCAGAACGTCGGCCAGAAGCTCCTGGCGGTGTGTGGGGACTTCGAGGTCCCCACCGTGGACGATCCCGCGGTGCTCACCGTCAACCCGTTCACCACCGACATCGTCATCCTGGGTGCCGGACTGCTCCCCGACGGCGGCATCCGCCCCGTGCTCGAGGAGCGACTGCGGACCGGCTACCGGTTGGCGCAGGCGTACCCGACCTCCCGCATCATCGTCACCGGCGGCCTGCCGCAGAACGGGCGCACCGAGGCGCGCGCGATGGGTGACTGGCTGCGTGGCGCCGGGATCGCGCCGTTCCGGATCACCGAGGAGGGGAACTCCGCCTCCACGGTGCAGAATGCGCAGTTCACCGACCGGATCTTCCGTGAGCGCGGCACCACCGGCGCCGTCGTCGTGACCACCGGTGACCACGTGAAGCGCGCGGTGCTGAACTTCCGACAGGCCGTGGACGGCCGGATCCCGGTCACCGGCGTGGTCGCGCGGGGCTGATCGAGGTCGCTGCTCCCGTGGTCCTGGCGGCCGAGGGTGATCTCGGCGGGGTCGCCGGCTGGGCCGTGGGCGTCATGGAGGCGCTCGGCGGGCCCGGCGCGGCCCTCGTGGTGGGTCTGGAGAACGTCTTCCCGCCCATCCCCAGTGAGGTCATCCTGCCGCTGGCGGGGTTCAGCGCGGCTCAGGGCACGTTCACCCTCGCCGGTGCGATCTTCTGGACCACCCTCGGGTCCGTGCTGGGGGCGGTCCTGGCCTACGGTCTGGGTTTCTGGCTCGGTGCCGAGCGGGTCCGCGCGCTGTTCGACCGGGTCCCCCTGATCCAGGTCGCGGACTTCGACAAGGCCGAGGGTTGGTTCACCCGCCACGGCCGGGGCGCGGTCTTCTTCGGTCGCATGGTGCCCGTCGTGCGCAGCCTCATCTCGATCCCGGCGGGTGTGGAGCGGATGAACCTCTTGCTGTTCGTGCTGCTCACCACGGCTGGCAGCCTGATCTGGAACTCGCTGTTCGTCGTGGCCGGGTACCTTCTGGGTGAGCAGTGGCACCGGATCGAGTCGGTGGCGGGATGGGCCTCCAATGCCGTCGTCGCGGCGATCGTGGTGCTGCTGGTGGTGTTCCTGGGGCGGCGTGCCTACCTGGAGTTCAGGGAGCGGGAACACGGCGACGCCCCACGCGGTTAACTGATGCGACAGCAAAAGCAATCGCGTCAGCTCACCCGTGCACCCCAGTACCCGTGCACCCCAGGAGGAAACCATGTCCGCCATCCGCCAGGTCGTCCCGCTCGGAGGCCAGTGGCCGGGCCTCGACCCGTTCCTGTTCGCCGTCCATCACCGTGACGAGTTCCCTCCGGCCGAGGGCGAGACCATGCGTCCCGCCGCCTCTCTCGCAGGCCGGTCCCTGGGGCAGGACTTCTCGGGCAAGGACGGGTGGTCGATGTACCACGGTGAGACCGTCCCCGGCTTCCCCCAGCACCCGCACCGCGGGTTCGAGACCGTGACCGTGGTGCTCGACGGCGTGGTCGACCACGCCGACTCCCTCGGCGCGGCGGCCCGTTTCGGCCACGGCGACACCCAGTGGCTCACCGCCGGTTCCGGGATCTCGCACTCGGAGATGTTCCCGCTTCTGGACACCGAGCGTCCCAACACCATGGAGCTGTTCCAGATCTGGCTCAACCTCGCACCCGAGGACAAGTCCGCCGAGCCGCACTTCGACATGTTCTGGTCCGAGAAGACCCCGGTCGTCGTCCGCGGAGCCGATGGCGCAGCCGCGCGGTTCCGCCTGATCGCGGGGGAGATCGACGGCGTGCGCGCGCTCGACCCGCCGCCACACTCCTGGGCGGCGCGACCCGAGAACCACCTGGCCATCTGGATCGTCACGCTCGACCCCGGCGTGAGCACGGAGCTACCCGGTGCCGACCCCTCCGCGAACCGGGTGCTCTACAACTACGGCGGGCCGCTGACGGTCGACCACCAGCAGTTGGGGTACGACGCCGCCGTCCTCGCCCCGGAGACGGTCACCGTGACCGCCGGTGACGAGGGCGCGTCGTTCCTCGTCCTGCAGGCCCGGCCGATCGGCGCCCCGGTCGTCCAGCAGGGTCCGTTCGTCGGCAACACCCGCGAGGACATCGTCACCGCCATGCAGGAGTACCGCGCCGGCGTGTTCGGCACCTGGGACCTGCCGCAGAACGACCCCGTCCACCCGCGCGGCGAGACCCGTTTCGCCCGCTACCCGGACGGCCGCGTCACGCGGCCGGTGGGTTAGACCGCGGCCGTCGGGCCAGGCCGCGGCCGTCGGGTCAGTCCCCGTCGGGCCAGGCGCCGGTCCGCAGCAGCTCGAGGCTGGCCTCCTGGTCGATGATCGGCTGGCGCATCTGGTCGGCGCAGAAGTCCAGCAGCGCCTCCGAGAGGGCGGAGTTATCCGACGAGATGGCACCGCGGGCGACCGCGACGTGGAGGTTCTCGGCGAACCCGTCGATCGCCGTCTGCGACACGCAGCTGTGCGTCGACACCCCGCACAGCAGCAGGTGGTCCACGCCGAGTTGCTCGAGCCGGGCCTTGAGCTCGGTGTCGAAGAAGGCGCTGTCGCGGGTCTTGACCACCTCCACGTGGTCGCCCGTGGCCAACTCGTCGAGGAACTGCGCCTGCTCGGTGCCGGGGAACGCGAAGCCCTGGCCGTCCTCGCACATGTTGAGCGTCCACGTGGACTTGTCGCGGGAGTGCTCGGTGCGCACCAGCACGACGGGTCGTCCGGCGTCGTGGGCGGTGCGGATGAGCTCGTTGACCCGCGGCACCAGCTCGTCGCGCACCTTCGCCAGTTCGGGGAACTCGAAGTACGAGTTCTGCATGTCGATCACCACGAGGGCGGTCTGCTCGCCCGGACGCCACCACGTGTCCGAGACCTCGACCGGCGTGGTGCGCTTGTGCCGGTTGCGGTGCCACACCGTCTCGATCGTCCGCGCCACGTGCTCGGGGACGTCGCGGCCCTCGAGGTAGTCATCGATGTCGTCGTAGCGCAGGCCGAGTTCGTCCTCGTCGGTCTGGCCCTCGTTCTCGTCCAGCAGGTCGGCGGTGGGCACCTTGTCCCACAGTCGCTTCGGGGCGCCCAGTTGGCGGAGCAGGGCGCGACCCTGCCGCTTGTTCAGCCCCGACAGCGGCAACACGTCCGCGGCGCCGTCGCCGAACTTCGTGAAGAACCCGGTGACGTTCTCGGCGGCGTGGTCGGCGCCGATCACCAGTAGTCCGCGGTCCCCGGCAAGCGCGTACTGGGCGACCATGCGGTGACGCGCCTTGGCGTTGCCCTTCGTGAAGTCGGTGAGCTCGGCCCCCGTGCCCTCCCGGATCGCCCCGTTGAGGGCGTCGACCCCCGGTGCGACGTTCACGGTCACGGTCTCGTCGGCGTCGACGAACTCCACCGCGGCGACGGCATCGGCCTCGTCGTGCTGCACCCGGTAGGGCAGGCGCATCCCCACGAACACCGCGTCGCCGCCGTCCGCGCGCACCCGCTCCACCGCGATCTGGGCCAGGCGCCCGGCCAGGGTGGAGTCGACCCCGCCGGAGATGCCCAGCACGAAGCCCTTGGCGCCGCTGGTGGTGAGATAGTCCACGAGGAACCGCACCCGTCGCTCCACCTCGGTGGCGGGGTCGATGTCGGGCCGGACCCCGAGGCTGTCGATGATCGTTCGCTGTAGTTCGCGCATGGGCCCATTGTGCGAGGCCGGCGCCGCGGTGCCACCGCTCGGGCGCCGTCGGGTCGCCGGGCGCTGCCCCGCTCAGCCGCCGCCAGCACGCATGAAGTCACCCACCACCCGCGGCCACGAGGCCACCTCGGCCGGGGTGCGAGCCACCTCCAGCCGGGCGTCGGGCAGCAACTCCACAAGCTCCTCGGCCACCTCCAGCGGATGCGAGGCATCCAGGGGCCACGCGAGCAGCAGCACCGGAATCCCGAGCCGGGCCACCTCCTCCCTGGGCGGCAGGTCGGTCGCGGCCGCGCCCCGGAACGCCGCGGGCAGCCACTCGTCCGCCACATCGGGCGCGGTGACCGGACGGGCCGGGTCGATGGCCGGCGAGGTGGGCGGCTGCCGGGTCACCTCGGACCACCGGGCCCCGCCCCAGCGTTCCACCTGCCGCGCGGCCAACTCGTACAGCCGCGACTGTTCCCGCCGCCATTGCCACACCGTCGGCGGGATGCCCAGGGTGAGCGACGCGAACCGCTCCGGCTCGGCCACCGCCGCGGTCAGCAGCGTCGCCGACCCCATCGACTGACCCACGCCGTGGACTTGCTGGCCTCCGAACTCCTCGTCGAGCAGGGCGAGCAGATCGCGGGCCAGCGCCGGCCACGTGTAGTCGTCCGGGTCCGCGGTGCCCGGGGACTCACCGTGACCGCGGGCGTCGTAGCGCACGACCCGCAGGCCGTCGCGGCCCGCCGTGAGGTCGAGCCCGAACACCTCGTCGCGGCGCCGGCTCGAGCTGAGCCCGTGCAACTGCACCACCGGCAGCCCGTCCCCGCGCACGTCGCGGGCGAGCGCGGGCCCGTCCCCGCCGGGCCGGGCGTCGAGCCGTCTCGTCGTCGTCACACTTCGCGCCTTTCCCCGTAACACGCCGCCCCTACCGTCCGGGCCATGAGGCTCACCACCGTAACGCGGATGTCGCTCCCCGACGGCGTCGTGCACCGGTTTGCGACCGATGTCACCCCAGCTCACGGCGAAGATCGATCCCCCTCGTTCGACCAGGCGCGCCACGCCTCGCTCGGCCCCCGCCCGGGCTCGTGGATGGCCGTGGCGTTCACGCTGCCGTTCCCGGCCGACCGGGACGAGGTCGCGCGGGCGTGGCTCGCGGTGGTCGCGCGCCACGAGACGCTGCGCGCGGTGCTCACCGGAGGCGGGCACGACCGCGACGAGCACGAGGGGAGGACCGACCGCGACGACCGCGACGACCGTGACGACGACAACGACGACGAGCTGCGCCTTCGGCCCGTGACCGTGCGGCCACTCGGGTGGCGGACCCCGCCCGCGGAGCCGGGGGAGGACCCGAGGGCCGTCCTGCGCCGGGTGTTCGACGAGGCGTGCTGCCCGTTCGCCCGGCCGGCGCACGCGCTGTGCCTGGTGGAGCCGCTGGACGAGCGGGAGCGGCCGGTCGTGGTGATCGGGCTCGACCACTGCCACGTCGACGCCTGGTCGCTGCTGGTGCTGATGCGCGACTTCTGCTCGTGCCTCGACGACCTGGCCTGCGGCCTCGAACCGGGCACCTGCCTGCCGCCGGCGACGGCGTTCGCCGCCCACACCGCCGAGCTCGCCGCCCGCCCGCCCGCGCCGGAAGAGGTGCACCGACGCTGGGCCGCGATCCTGGCCCGCGGCGGCGGTGAGATGCCGGTATTCCCGCTCGACCTGGGCGACATCTCCACCCCGCGCGAGGAGGTGGTCGAGGTGCGCGACGTGCTCGACCCGGCCGGGGTCGCCGCCCTGGATGAGGCGGCCGCCGCCGGCGGAGTACGCATGATCTCGCTGGCGATCGCCGAGATGACGGCCGTACTCCACCGCCGCGCCGGGGTGGGCCTGCGCGCGGTCCTGCCTGTGCACTCCCGCCACGATGTGCGCTCCGCCCGCTGGAACGACTCGGTGGGGTGGTTCATCACCAACTCCGTGATCGAGTGCGACGACCCCGACCCGGCCGCGTGCGCGGTGGCCGTGCGCGAGGCCGTCGACCTCGGTTCGCACGCACTGGGGCCGATACTCGCCCCGTACGGCGGGATGCCGCACACCCCGGGGATGTTCGCGATCTCGTGGCTCGACCACCGCCGCCTGCCGGTTGACGTGGACCTGAGCCTCAGCCCGCAGCACGTGTCGGCCGCGATCCGGACCGACGGGGTGATGGTGTGGTTCGTGGTCAGCGGTTCGGGGCTGCACGTGCGCTGCCGCTATCCGGGCACCGAAGCCGCCCGCGGGTCGGTGGGGGGTTGGCTCGACGAGCTGTGCGCCGGGCTGGTCCGCCGCGCCACCCCGGCCGCCGGTCGCACCGGGCCGGGCGGGCAGGTCGAGGCAGACCACGAGCAGGTCAGTGGGGCGGCGCGCCGGACTCCGGTCCCAGGTCGGCCTGCAGCCACCCCACGTCGAGCCACCGCCCGTGCTTGAACCCGATCCGTTCCAGCCGGCCCGCCTCGCGGAACCCCATGGCCAGGTGTAGAGCCACACTCGGCTCGTTGGGAAGGGTCACGATCGCCAGCAGTCGGCGGAACCCGGCCGCCTCGAGCCGGGCGAACAGCTCCCGGTACAGCGACCGCCCCAACCCGAGGCCGTGCGCGCCCGGATCGACGTAGACGCTAACCTCGCATGACCAGCGGTACGCCGCGCGGTCCTTGACCGGCCCGGCGTAGGCGTACCCGACGATCCGACCGTCGAGCTCGGCCACCAGCCAGTCGTACCCCGCCAACGCCCGGTCGATCCGCGCCGCGAACTCGTCGACCGGCGGCACCTCGGTCTCGAACGTCGTCGTGGTCTCGCGGACGTACGGCGCGTACACGTCCAGACAACCGGCGGCGTCGGCCACGGTGGCGCGGCGGATCGCCCTCACACCTCCGGCCCTCCCGGGTTGCACCCCTCGGCCAGCATGCGCTCGGGCGAGACCACCGGCCGCCACGGCTCGAGATTCCAGGTGGGCTTGTCCGGCTCGAGCAGTCGCGCCCAGGTCCAGTGGCAGTCGAACTGCTCCCACATCCCCGGGCTGTCGGCCTCGGGGACGAGCCGGACGACCTCCCGCCAGGCCGTTCGCGAATCGTCGTCCCCCCACGCCTGGCGGCCGGCGGTGGACGGGGCGACCTCGAGCGTCACCCCGTAGTCGGAGTCGCCCCAGGTCGCGGCGTCGATGAACGGCGGGACGGGCGGGGGCGAGCCCCGCTCCGAGGGGACGGGACTGTCGGTGGCGGGGGACGACGACCGCGCCGGGGGCGGGGACTCCCGCGGCGCGGCCGTCGGCACCCGCGCCGCGGCCGTCGGCACCCGCGCCGCGGAGGTGGACACGGACGTCGTCGCCCCCGCGTCCCCGGGCGCGGGTTCCCGCGGCTCCGACGAGCACCCACCCAGCGCGATGGCCGCCAACAGCACGGCGCCGAGTGCGGCGGCAGTGGATCCGGTGGGCGGGCGGTGGGACATCGCTCGCAGTCTGCCACGGGCAAAGGGTTGCGTCCGAGCACGTGTGCAGAGGATCCTGTCTGCGGAAGGGAACCCGGCGCAGGCGGAGAGCCCGCACGCCACCCCTCCCACAGAAGGAGCGTGACCGATGCCCCCGTTCGACCTCTCCCAGCTGCAGGCCATGTGGGACGGGATCTTCCCCGCGATCTTCGGGCCCCTCGCTGCCTTCGTCGACACGATCGGCGCGTCCGTCCAAGGGCCCTGACGCGTCTCAGCCCACCGCGAGGATTTTGTGTAGCGTCCGGAGGTTCCTGCTCGTCAGGTTACGGTCATGCGCTCGGCCCCCGGAGGCCTTGCCGGCGGCCGAGTTCAGCGTCGCCCCCTTGGGGACCCGCCAGTACACGCACCCTGATCCCGCTGTCACGACCTCGGTGCCGCCGGGCTCGATCGCCGCGCCCATCGCCTCGGCGACCGCCCGGGTGACCGCCGGGTCATCGGAGAACACGACGTAGTCGTGGTGCTCGTCGAGCGACTCGAACGGGTACGCCGCCACCGCCTCCTCGACCGCATCGCGGGTGAGTACCTGCACCACCGCGTCGTAGCCGAACCTGTCGGCGTAGGCGGTTTCGAGCACCGCCCGGAGTTCGTCCTCGGTGCGTGGGTCGGTGAGCACGACGTTCCCGGTGGCGAGGACGGTTCTCACCTCCGTGCAGCCCGACTCCTCGGTGCAGGCCCGCAGGTCCGCCATCGCGATCCTGGCCGACCTGCCCACGTTGATCCCCCGCAGCAACGCGACCTTGCGGTCTGCGCTCGACCCGCCGGGACCGGCTGCGGCGTTCATGGACCGATCCTCGCACCACGGGCGGGCCGCGAGGGTAACTTTGGCGACCATGGCAGTGTCAGTGCAGTCAGTGACCACGATCGAGGCCGGCATCCCTGAGATCATGGAGGTCCTCGCCGACGTCGAATCCCTCGTCGACTGGTCGGAGGCCCACCGCGAGGTCGAGATCCGCGAGGCCGACGACGAGGGGTGGCCGATCGTGGTGTGGGAGAAGATCGCGCAGTACGGCGTGACCGACGAGATGGTCGTGCGGTACGAGTGGTACGACGGCGAGGTGAGCTGGTCCCTCGTCGAGAGCAGCACCCAGAATGTGCAGAACGCGCGTTATGTGCTGACGGACAAGGGTGGTGGGACCACCGAGGTGGTCTTCGACCTCGAGGTGGACCTCAAGATCAAATTTCCCGGAGTGATGCTCAAGAAGGCCCAGAAGCACATCGCGGACGTGGCCACCTCCGGCCTCCGCAAGGAGGTCCTCCGGCGCTACGGCTAGCCCAGCAGATCGAGCGCTGCCCGCACCCCGGCCGCCGGCAACTGCCCGGGCGCCGAGGCCTCGCCCACGGTGGCGAAGGTGGCCGCCGATCCGAACGTGCCGCCGCCGATACGCGTCACCGCCCCGAGCGCGCCCATCGACATGGTGATCAGCGGGATACCGGCGACGCGGTGGCGACTCTCGGTGGCGGCGATCAGCGTCACCACGTCGGCCGCCGAGCGGGGCATGACGGCGATCTTGGCCACGTCCGCCCCGGCGGCCTCCATGGCCTCCAGTCGAGCGACGATCTCCGCGGCCGGCGGCGTCGCATCGAAGTCGTGGTTCGACGCCACCACCGAGGTGCCGTGCGCGTGGGCCGCCTCGATCGCCCGTGCCGCCCGCGGGTGCCTGTACTCGACGTCCACCGCCGCCACCAGGCCGGTCGCCGCGAGAGAAGCCACCAGCGCGACGTAGGCGTCGTCGGCGATCCCGGCACTACCGCCCTCGGCCGTGGTGCGGAACGTGGCCAGGATCGGGGTGTCCGGAAGCAGCCCGGCCAGGGCCTCGAGCGCCGCCACCGCCGGGCCGGGATCGGTCGACGTCCCGGCCTCGGCGGCGGCCGCCCCGGACCGGGCGGGGGCGGGCTCGTAGAGGTCGACCCGCCACTCGACGAGATCGACCACGGGATCGTCGGCCAACGCCGCGGCCTGCTGCTCCAGTTGCGTGCGATCGCCGGCGGTGATCGGGACGATGATCGACGGCGAACGCGCATCCAGGTGCAGCTGGTGACGGGGCATGGTTAGACCCTACGACGACCCCCGCCGGGTCCGGACCGTCAGCTACACCCCTCGCAGGGGCACGGCCGGCGGGCCGGGATCAACTCCAGCGCGGTCAGACCCCCGGTTCCGGAGGTGCGGTAGTACCTGCCCGCCCAGCGCAGGGTGCGGGACGGCCGGCGTACGGGGACCAGTTCCCAGGTCGGGCCGCCGGAGCCCTCGCACAGCAGGTGCCCGGCATCGAAGACCTGGCCGGCCAGGACGGTCTCGCCCCACCGGCCCAGCAGATCGGCGGTCTCCCGCGCCGACAGGCCCCGCACGAGCAACTCGGGGTGCCCCAGGTCGGTCAGTCCGATGGTGTAGCCGAACCTCTCGTCCGGAGGAAGTGGTGTGGCGGCGCAGTCGCCGCAGTCGCAGCCCTCGCCGACGTGGACGACGTGCATCCCGGAGCGCTCGACGTTAGCGGCGACCCGCAGCATGTCGCGGTCGACGGTGGGGGCGTAGGCGGAGCCGGTACGGGGCGGGATGGCGGTGTGGGACATGGGATCTCCTTCGTGCGGGTGTATCGGGCCCGGGGCCCGGCGTCGAACAGGTGCTCGATGCGATGCTGACGGTAGATCCCACCTACGACACGGACCGTGGAGTTGACGTCCTGTACCCGGACGGGACGGGTGCACACTGGGGGCGGACACGCGGGGGACGCGTGGTCGGACTCGACCGGAAGGGGCGCCTGTGAGGGTCGCGTTGGCACTGGGCTCGGGCGGGGCGCGTGGATACACGCACATCGGCGTGATCCGTGAGCTACAGGCACGTGGACACGAGGTGGTCGGTGTCTCCGGGGCGTCGATGGGTGCCGTAGTGGGTGCCCTCTACGCGGCCGGCAAGCTCGACGACTTCGAGAAGTGGGTGCGGGGCCTGACCCAGCCCGCCGTCCTGCGGCTCCTCGACGTCTCCTTCGCGGGCGGCGGCGCCATCCGGGCGAACAGGATCATGGCGGTGATCGGGGCGATGTTGGACGACGTCCGCATCGAGGATCTCGAGATCCCGTTCACCGCCGTCGCCACCGATCTGCGGGCCCGCCGGGAGGTCTGGTTCACCCGCGGCCCCGCGGACGTGGCGGTGCGGGCCTCGTTCGCCATCCCCAGCGTCATCACCCCGGCGTTGGTCGGAGGGCGGTTGATCGTCGACGGTGGCGTGACCAACCCCGTCCCGCTGGAACCGTTGGCGCCCGTGAACAGCGACCTGCTGCTGGCGGTCTCGCTGACGGGGCGTCGGTCCGGGATCCGAGGGTCGACGTTCCAGGAGAGTTCGGATCCGGACGAGGTGTCCCCCGAGGCCGAGCCGAAGATCTCCCGGAGGGGTGCCGCGGCCGGGGCGAGGCCGGCGGGCACGCTGACAGGCCGGATCCGGACCGCCGCAGCGGATGTCCGCGACGGCGACCTGGTGCGACTGATCGCCGCGCGATTCGGTCAGGATCCGGCTGTCCCGGAGGACGAGGACTCATCGGATGCCGGCGGTGACGTGGCCGACGACGCGGTCGACGGCGTCTACGACGGGACGGCCGGAGTCCGGGTGCCCGGTCAGCCGTCTGACGTGGTGGAAGAGGTGGTCGACGAGGGCGAGCAGGAGGTCGCCGCCGATGCCGAGGAATCCCTTCCCGGGTCCCTACGGATCTTCGACGTGGTCACCCACACCATCGAGGCGATGGAGAGCATCGTGACGGCTTACCGCATGGCCGGCAACCGCCCCGATGTCCTGGTGGAGGTCCCCTCGGACGCGTGTTCGACGTTCGACTTCCACCGGGCGGACGAGCTGATCGCGCTGGGCCGCCGCCTCACCGCCGAGGCGCTCGACCGCGCCGGGATCTGACGGGGTCGGTCCTAGGCGCCTCCGCCGTTCTCGCCACCGCCGTTCTCGCCTCCGTCGCCGACGAGCGGCAGGTGCTGCGAGCAGTACGCCTTGACCGCGGCCGTCACCACTGCCGGTGCCTCGATCACGGGAGCATCGGGATGGGCGTCGTTGTACATCTGGAGCACGTCGATGTAGCCGGTGCCCTCGTCGAACGACGCGCAGGCGTCACGGCCGCGGGTGATGTAGTCCTGCTCGTCCGGCGTGTCCACGCCGACGCGTTGGATGTCGTTCAGGAACTCCTCGTCCGGGTTCGGGCTCTCGCCCCCACCTTCCTCGGAGCCTTCGGGCTGCGGGCCGTTGCCGGTCGTGGCGCCGCCCTCGCCGCCCTCGCCGCCGTCGTTCATCGCGTCACCCACCGCCGACGTGGCCTCGGCGGCGACGGACCCCACCGCGCTGGTGGCCTCGCCGACGGCCTGCTCGGCCTCGCCCTCCTCGCCGCAGGCCCCCAGCACGAGGGCCAGAGCTGCGAGGCCGGATGCGGCCGCGAGGGTGCGGGAACGGGTGCGTACGGACCGGGGTGTGACGGCCACGGTGGGTCCTCCTCTTCGAGTCGGTTGCGCGACACAGGCACTCGGGGCCGGTGCTGTCGCGAGGGTATTGCACCTGCGCGGCCCGACCGGGCCTGATGCCCCGATTGTCTGTGAGTGGTGTCACAATCGAGATCTGAACGAGATGGGGTACTCCGAGTCGCTGGGGGCCCTCGCGGATCCGTTGCACGAGCCGGTTCTGCTGGCACTTCCGGTGTTCATCGCGCTCGTCGCCATCGAGTGGATCTCGGCACCGGATCCGGCTCGTCTGGGCCACCCACCAGGCCCACCATTCGAGTGAGTACTACAACTTCGCGACCGTCTTGCGCCAGAAGTGGAACAACTCCGGGGAGATCGTCGCCTGGCTGCCTCTACCGCTGTTGGGGGTGCCGCCGTGGATGGTCTTCACCGGGTTCTCGATCTCGCTCGTCTACCAGTTCTTCGTGCACACCGAGCGCATCGGTCGGCTGCCCGGACCGGTCGAGTTCGTGTTCAACACCCCCTCTCACCACCGCGTGCACCACGGCAGCGACGCCGAATACCTGGACCGCAACTACGGCGGGATCCTCATCATCTGGGACCGCCTGTTCGGCACCTTCCGCCCCGAGACCCACCGGCCCACCTACGGGCTCACGACGCCGGTGACCTCGCACAACCCGTTCTGGCTCCAGACGCACGAGTACGTCGCCATCTGGCGGGACCTCCGCGGTGCCGCGAGCTGGCGCGAGCGGCTCGGCTACGCGTTCGGCCCACCGGGGTGGAGGCCCGCCCCGGTGCCGGCACCCATCCCCCGATCATGCGCCGGGGTCCCCGAGCCGCACTAGGGTGGGGCGCATGGGAACTGCCACCAGCCTCGCCGACCCACTCGTCGTGGGTACCGCCCGACATGACGAAGGCGTGCGGCGACTGGTCGAGAGCTTCCGGGCCGTGCCCGCAGGTGAACCGGTTCGGCTGGCCAAGCGGACGTCCAACCTGTTCCGGCCGCGCGCCTCGTCGTCGTCGCCCGGTCTCGACACCTCCGGTCTCACGCGCGTCATCTCCGTCGACCCCGGGGCGCGCACCGCCGACGTCCAGGGCATGTGCACCTACGAGGACCTGGTCGACGCGACGCTGCCGCACGGGCTGATGCCGTACGTGGTGCCGCAGCTCAAGACCATCACCCTCGGTGGCGCGGTCACCGGGCTGGGCATCGAGTCCTCCTCGTTCCGCCTGGGCCTACCGCACGAGTCCGTGCTCGAGATGGACGTGCTCACCGGCACCGGCGAGATCGTCACCGCCCGCCCCGACGGCACCGAGCGCGAACGCGCGCTCTTCCGTGGCTTCCCCAACTCCTACGGCTCGCTCGGGTACGCGGTGCGGCTGCGGATCGCACTCGAGCCGGTGGGACGCTTCGTGGAACTGCGACACGTACGGTTCGACTCCCTCACCGCGCTCGAGGCGGCGTTGGCGCGGATCAGCGAGGACGAGCGATACGACGACGAGGAGGTCGACTTCCTCGACGGGGTCGTGTTCTCGGCCGACGAGTCGTACCTGTGCCTGGGTCGGCGGACCGACGAGCCGGGGCCCGTCTCGGACTACACCGGGGTGGCCGACAAGCAGGCGATCTTCTACCGCTCGATCCAGCACGGCGGTCCCGCCGGCTCGGTGGAGCGCGACCGCCTGACGATCCGCGACTACCTCTGGCGCTGGGACACGGACTGGTTCTGGTGCTCGCGGGCGTTCGGCGTGCAGAACCCGCGCATCCGCAGGTTCTGGCCGCAACAGCTGCTGAGGAGCGCGGCGTACTGGAAGATCATCGGGTTGGACCACAAATACGACCTGGGCAACAGGATCGGCGCGCTCAAGGGCGAGGGCCCGCGCGAGCGGGTGGTGCAGGACGTGGAGGTCACCATCGACCACACCGCCGACTTCCTCGGGTGGTTCCTGCGCGAGGTGCCCATCGAGCCGCTGTGGATCTGCCCGCTGCGCCTGCGCGAGTCCAGCCCCTCGCCCGGCGTGGGCGGCGGCCCCGGTTCCGACCGGCCCTGGCCGCTGTACCCGCTGGCCCCGGAGACGACCTACGTCAACATCGGCTTCTGGTCGTCCGCGCCGATCGGACCCAGCACGGCCGAGGGGGCGTGGAACCGGCGCATCGAGGAGGAGGTCTCCGCACTCGGCGGTCACAAGTCGCTGTACTCGGAGGTCTTCTACTCCCGCGAGGAGTTCGCCCAGCTCTACGGCGGTGACCACGCGGGCAGGCTCAAGACGGAATTCGATCCCGAGGGCCGGTTCGCGACCCTCTACGACAAGGCGGTGGGTGCACGGTGACCACGACGAGTGCGGGGACCGCTGGTGCCCCGGGGAAGATGACGATCGGCGAGATCATCGGCGCCTTCGCCGCCGGTGAACCGCCCCTGCGGATCGAGGCCTACGACGGGTCCTCGATCGGACCGGAGAACAGTGACCTGGTGCTGCGGCTGAAGAGCGAGAAGGCGCTGCAGTACTTCGTCACCGCCCCCGGTGACCTCGGGCTCGCGCGGGCCTACCTCATGGGTGAACTCGAGATGGACGGTGTCCACCCCGGGGCGCCCCACGACGTGTTCGGGGCGCTCGAGGTCTTCCGCAAACACATGACCCGCACCCCCGATGCCCGGACCCTCGCCCGGATCGCCCGGGCGGTGGGCACGGAGAACATCAGATTCCTCCCCACGCCGCCCATGGAGGTCAAGCCCGCGTGGAAGCGGGTGGTGTCGGGGATGCGCCGACACTCCAAGGAGCGGGACTCCGAGGTCGTCAGCTACCACTACGACGTGTCGAACCGCTTCTACGAGTGGATCCTCGGGGAATCCATGACGTACACGTGCGCCTGCTACACCGCCCCCGACACCTCCCTCGAGGAGGCGCAGGAGAACAAGTACCGGCTGGTGTTCGACAAGCTGGGTCTCCAGGCCGGCGACCGGCTGCTCGACGTGGGGTGCGGTTGGGGCGGCATGGTCCGCTACGCCGCCGCGCGGGGCGTGCGGGTGATCGGCGTGACCCTGGCCAAGGAGCAGGCCGAGTGGGGACAGGCCGCGATCGCGCGCGACGGACTGGGTGACCTCGCGGAGGTCCGGTTGCAGGACTATCGGGACGTACCCGAACGCGACTTCGACGCCGTCAGCTCGATCGGCATCACCGAGCACATCGGCCGCAAGAACTACCACGACTACTTCACCCGGCTGCACAATTATCTGCGGCCCGGCGGGCGCCTGCTCAATCACTGCATCACCCGGCCGGACAACTCGCGCACGGTCAAGGCGGGCCAGTTCATCGACCGGTACATCTTCCCCGACGGCGAGCTCGCGGGCGCCGGGACCGTGCACCTGGAGGCCGAGAACGCGGGCTTCGAGGTGGTGCACGAGGAGAACCTGCGCCAGCACTACGCGTTCACCCTGCGGGACTGGTGCGCCAACCTGGTCGAGCACTGGGACGACGCCGTGGAGGAGGTCGACGAGCCCATGGCCAAACTGTGGGGCCTTTACATGGGCGCGTGCCAGTACGGGTTCGAACACAACAAGATCCAGCTGCACCAGATCCTCGCGGTCCGGCTGGGCGACACCATGACCTGGGATGTGCCGCTGCGGCCGTGGTGGCAGGCCTGACGAAGGCCTCCGAGGGGCAGCCGCCCGCGCGGGCATCGCCTGCGAGCCGGAACGCCGGGTCAGTCGATGTCGACGGCCAGGAGGACCTGACCGGTCGGCGCCGGCGATCCCCCCGCGGGCTCCTCGGTGATGCCGATCTGCTCGGAGTTGCGGATGCCGTCGATCTGCGCCGAGGGCGACGGTCCGACCTGGCCGGACTCCATCGTCCCCGCCGAGATGGGCTCGTGGTCACCCATCAACCACAGCTGGTAGGCGCGGCCGGTGGCCGGCTCGGGGAGGTCGGTCATCGAGATGACCGCCATGTCCTCCGTCTTGGACGCCAGGACGGTGGCGGTACCGGTCGCGCCGACCTGGCCGCGGACCACCGCGAGGTCCTCCGCCGCCAGCAGCGAGGAAACCTTGCCGGGTATCGACGGCGGGGCCGCGACGGGCACCGAGCTGTCGCCCCCTGCGTTGTCGGTGATGCGACCGATGGTCACGCCACCGGCGACCAGCACCACGGCGGCCGCCGCGGCGGCGAGGAACGACAGCGGACCGGGCCGCCGGCGCTCGCGCTCCCGGCTCAGGTCGACCACGTCGGTGCCTCCGCCGGGCTGATCCCGGTCGGTGTCCCCGGCGTCGGCCGGCCGGGCCGGCCCGCGGGGGGTACCGGCAGCGGCCAACTCCAGGACGCGATCCCGCAACTGCGGCGGGGGCGCGGTGTCGAGCCCGGCGTCGGCGACGATGCCGGCGACGACCTCACGCGTCGAGGCGATGTGCGCCAGCATGGACGACTTCTCCTCGGCCGATGCGCTGACCAGCGCCATCTCGACGGCTTCGGCCTCGTCATCGTCCAGGGCGTCCAGGGCGTAGAGGTCGAGGTCCTCGGGACGAACGCTGCCCAGGTCCGACGGATGATCGTGGTGTCGAATGCTCATGACAGCTCACCTCCCAGGCAGTTCTTCAGGCGACGGAGACCGTCGCGGATTCTCGATTTGATCGTGGGTAGCGCGGTGCCGAGACGGTCGGCGACCTCGCGGTACGTCTGGCCGGAGAAGTAGGCCATCTCGATGGACTCGCGCTGGTTGTCCGTGAGGGTCCCCAGGCATCTGCGGACCTCCGCGGCGTCCTCGTCACGGGAGAGCTGTTCGGTGACCTGCTCCGCGATGTCGCCGGACCGGGTGAAGTCCGCCGCCGCGTCCATCTCGTCGCGCCGCGCGGCGGACGTCTCCGAACGAACCCGGTCCACCGCCCGACGGTGCGTGATGGTCAGCACCCAGGACTGCACCGATCCCAGACTCGGCCGGTAGTCGGCAGCCTGCTTCCAGACCTGGAGGAAGACCTCCTGCACGGTCTCCTCGGCGTACCCCGGGTCCCGCAGGACCCTCAGGGCCAGGCCGTAGACGCGCGGGGACATGAGGTCGTAGAAGCGACCGAAGGCCTGGAGGTCACCGGAGGCGGCGAGCTCGAGCAGGCGCCCCGGGTCGGTCAGTGGCGGGGCGACTGGCTCGGACACGATCCCCAGTCTAGGGCCAATCCGGTCCGGGTCGCGGGGCGGCCGTGTTCCCGGTGCGCGGATCTCTACGAGGGTCATGCCGTCGCCACCCGGAACGTCCGGTTGTGCCAACCCGTGGCGCCGCTCGGGACGGGCTCCCGCCGCTCCTCGGGCTGTACCCGACCGGTCCCGTCCGTCGCGCGGACGTGCAGGGTGTGCAGACCGGGTTCGGCGTCCCAGGTCCACGACCACATCCGCCAGGTGTCGACCGAGTACTCCTCCGACAGTTGCGCCTCGCGCCACGGACCGTCGTCCACCCGGACCTCGACCCGCTCGATACCGCGACGCTGGGCCCAGGCGGTGCCCGCCACCACAACCGGCCCGGGCGGCACCTCGGCGAGCGGCGCGGGCCGGTCGATGCGGCTGGCCGTCCGGATCGGACCCCGCTCCGCCCACCCGCGATCCGTCCAGTACGCACTGGCCCGGTCGAATCGGGTGACCTCCCAGTCCACGACCCACTTGGTCGCCGAGACGTACCCGTAGAGCCCCGGCACCACCTGGCGGACCGGGTACCCGTGCTCGAACGGCAGCGGTTCGCCGTTCATCCCCACGGCCAGCAGGGCGTCGCGGCCGTCGGTCAGTGCTTCGAGCGGGGTGCCGGCGGTCCAGCCGTCGACCGACGTCGACAGCAGCATGTCGGCGTCCGGCAGGGGCCCGGCCTCGGCGAGCAGGTCAGCGATGGAGAAGCCGGTCCAGCTCGCGGTGCCGACCAGGTCGCCACCGACCTCGTTGGACACGCAGGTCATGGTGATGATGCGCTCGCGGGTCTCCCTGTCGATCAGCGATTGCCAGTCGAGCTCGATCTCGCGCTCCACCATCCCGTGGATGCGCAGTCGCCAGTCGGCGGCCCTCAGCGAAGGGACCCGCAGAGCGGTGTCGATCCGATAGAACTCGTCGTTGTCGGTGAGGAACGGGGTCGCGCCGGGCGCGTCCGGGACCACACCTGTCGGCACGGCAGGCGCCGCGTTCCGCGCGAGGACCCGGGGCAACCGCAACCCGGTGCGTTCGGCCACCGCCTCGGCGGCCCGGCGGGTCAGTGCCATTCCCGTGGCACCGGCCGCGGCGATAACGGCCGCGGCCGACCCGGCCAGGACCAGGAAGCGTCGACGGTCGGGATCCCGCCGCGTCGCGGTCCCCGCCGCGCCGGTGCCGGGCGAGGAGGAACTTTCCCCGGTGCCGGCGGAGGCGGACCCCTCCGGGCCTCCGGCGGCCGCGGCGACGGAAGACGCGGGGAACAGGGCGCCGATCATCGCCCGCAGGGCCACGATCGAGACGATCGCGCCGAGCACCGTCGGCAGTGCCCACAGCGGCCCCGCTGTCGGCCGGGTCACCGCCGCTGCGGTGCCGATGAGGCAGAAAAGGGCGAGCACGATCGTGCCGGCGGGACGTCCCCGGCGCTCGATGAGGCCCACCACCACGCCCGTCACCACAAGGATGACCGCCAGCCCGGCCATCAGTGCAGGCTTGTCGGCGGTACCGAGTGCGTCGATCGTCACCTCGCGCACCGCGGAGGGGGCCCGGTCGACCACCGAGTCGGCCACGGCGAGGAAAGGCGACGACCCGGGGGCCACGACTCCGGCGACGGCATGACCCACTGCGACGGCGAGACCGGTGGCGAGGAGGCCCGCGCCGGCTCTGGCCGCGACGAGGGATCGGGTCTGTGGAGTGTTCACGTCCTTGATTCGGAGCCGGAGCCCGGTCGGACGGCCCGGTCGGCCTGCACGGCGGGCCTGCACGGCCGGGCGCACCCCCGGCGACCCCCGGGAGTCAGCGCGGCCTCACCCCGCCCGGTGCCCGGCGTCACCGGGACACCTCCCCGACGACCCGCAGCCGGCATCCGCTCCCGCGCATGGCGCCCTGCTCGCGCGGATGGACGCGCCGGCGACCGCCGCCCCCGGGGAGGGCGTCTGGCCTGCGCATCTGTTCACGCGAGACGCCATCGTGACGGGCGGCGGCAGGCGGCTGCGGCCGGCGGCTCGAAAAAAATTCCGGGCCGGACCCATCCGGATCACGGGGGGCGGCGAAGCACTGGTGACCCACCGCACAGAGCCCCACACCACAGGGGCTCCACCGAAAGGACAGCACAATGGGCATCACGATCTCCCGCCGAGTCGCCTCGATCGCCGCAGCCGCCGCGGTCTCCGGACTCGTCCTCGCCGGCTGCTCGACCGACGACGGAAGCGACACCGAGACCACCGCCGAGGGCACCGCCAGCTCCATGATGAGCACCACCGCCTCCTCCGAGACCTCGTCCATGGAGGCCGAGCCGGCCGGCATGCTCGTCGGCCCCGGGTGCGCGGACTACGCCGAGGCCAACCCGGAGGGACCGGGCTCGGTCGACGGCATGGCGATGGAGCCGGTCGCCACGGCCGCCTCCAACAACCCGCTGCTGACGACCCTCACCGCCGCCCTGTCCGGCGGCGTCAACCCGGACGTCAACCTCGTCGACACCCTCAACAACGGCGAGTACACAGTCTTCGCCCCCGTCGATGACGCGTTCGCGCAGATCGATGACGCGACGATGGAGGCGCTCCAGACCGACGCCGACCTGCTCACCGGCATCCTCACCTACCACGTCGTGGAGGGCCAGATCACGCCCGACGAGATCTCCGGGATGCAGACCACGCTCAACGGCGCTGACGTCGATGTGACCGGTTCCGACGACGAGCTCATGGTCAACGGTGCCAACGTGGTCTGCGGCGGCGTCGAGACCGCCAACGCCACCGTCTACCTCATCGACCAGGTCCTCATCCCCGAGGAGTGATCTGACCGAACACCGCGGACGGGTGCCCTGAACTCCCGCCCATCCGGTGAGGTCGACCAGACGAGACGAGGCCCGGGCCGACGCGAGAGCGCCGGCCCGGGCCTCGTCGTGTGCCGCCGCCGAGCGGTCGGCCGAACCGGGCGCGGTCCAGCACCGGACCCGGGTCAGAACCAGAGGTCAGAACCAGTCGTCGCGCATGTCCAGCGTCGTGCGGTCGCCCGCGGCGAGCAGGTCGAACTTGGCGTCGACGATCGGGAGCTCGCGGCGCAGGAAGTACTCCGCGGCCCTGAGCTTGCCCGCGGCGAAGGCGTCGCCCTCGTCGCCGGTGCGCGCGCCCAGTGCCATCACCTGTTCGACCCAGATCCAGGCGATCACCACATGCCCGGCGGCCTCGAGGTACTCGGTGGCGTCGGCCAGGAAGGCCTCCGGATCCGTGGCCCCCACCTCCGCCAGCGCGGTGGTGACCTCGATGAGGCGGGTGACGCGCGGGCGCAGCAGCGCGGCCATCTCGGCCGCGGACCCGCCCGCCTCGGCAGCCCGGTCACACGCCTGGGTGATCCGCCCGGTCAGCGCGGCCAACCCGGCCCCGCCGCCGGCCATCACCTTGCGTCCCAGCAGGTCCTGGCCCTGGATACCGTGCGTGCCCTCGTGGATCGGGTTGAGACGGTTGTCGCGGTAGTGCTGCTCCACGTCGTAGTCGATGGTGTAGCCGGCCCCGCCCAGCACCTGCACCGCGAGCTCGTTGGCCTTGAGACACCACTGCGAGGGCCACGACTTGGCGATCGGGGTGAGGACGTCGAGCAGCATCTTCGCCGCCGCCGACTCCTCCGGAGATCCGGTCTTCTCGTCGTCGACCAGTCGCGCGCAGTACAGCCCCAGGGCGAGGGCGCCCTCCACGTACGATTTCTGGGCCAGCAGCATGCGGCGCACGTCCGCGTGGCCGGTGAGCATGACCTGCGGCGATGACGGGTCCGCCCCGACCTGCCGGCCCTGGGGACGGTTCCGGGCGTAGTCCAGCGACTTGAGGTACCCGGTGTAGCCGATGGCGGTCGCGCCGAGGCCCACGCCGAGGCGGGCCTCGTTCATCATGGTGAACATCTTCTTGAGGCCGGTGTTCTCCTCTCCGACGAGGTACCCGATCGCGCCCGCCCGACCGCCGGGGGTGTGCATGCCCTGGCCCAGCGTGGGCATGGTGTTGACCGTGCCGCGGAAGCCCATCTTGTGGTTGAGGCCGGTGATGACGATGTCGTTGCGCTCGCCGATCGTGCCGTCGTCGGTGACCAGGAACTTCGGCACGACGAACAGGCTGATGCCGCGGGTGCCCGCCGGCGACCCGGGAACCTTCGCCAGCACCAGGTGCACGATGTTCTCGGCCATCTGGTGCTCGCCGCCGGAGATCCACATCTTCTGCCCGAACAGCCGGTAGGTGCCGTCGGGCTGCGGCTCGGCGCGGGTGGTGATGTCGGCGAGGTTGGACCCGGCCTGCGGCTCGGACAGGCACATCGTCCCCGTGAAGCGGCCCTCGATCATCGGCTTGACGTACCGCTCGATCTGCTCGTCGGAGCCGTGCTCGATGAGCAGGTTGGCGTTGCCGGTGGTGAGCAACGGGTAGGCCGCGGTGGAGATGTTCGCGGCGTAGAACCAGGCCATGCACGCCAGGTAGGCGGTGTAGGGCAGCTGCATGCCGCCGACCCGCTCGTCCATCGCCGCACCCACGAGGTCGGCCTCGGCGAACTTCGCCAGCGCCTCGCCGATCTCGGGGATGAGCTCCACGTCCTCGCCGACCAACCGGGGCTCGGTGAGGTCGGCCTTGCGGAAGTGGGGCGCGAAGTACTTCTCGGCGAGTTCGGCCGACAGGTCCACCACGGAGTCGATCGTCTCGCGCGAGTGCTCCGCGTACCGCTCCCGATCGCACAGCTCGGAGACATGGAGCCAGTCGTGCAGGAGGAAATCGAGGTCGGCGCGGGAGAGCAGGTGCGAGGGGGTCATGCCCCGCAGGGTACTAGCGCGCGGTACCAGCGCGCGCCGCCCCCGGTGCTCACGTGCCCGTCGCGCCCGTTCCCCCGGCCTCGGCGCCCGACCCGCCCGTGGCCCGTGTCGCGGCCGCGAACTTCTGGCCCATGCCGAGCATGGTCCTGGCGTACGCGGCGGGGAGGAACCGCTTGGCACGGTACGACTTGCGGGCGTCGGGGTCGGGGAGGATGAGGAACTGCTTGGCGTCCAGGCCCGTCATCACCTCCGCGGCGATCTCGTCGGCGCCCCGCTCGGAGCGGTCGATGAGCTTGCTCGCGAACCCGCTGGCGGCGGGGTCGGAGGCGTTGAGACTGGAGGCGAGGTTGGTGCGGAAGAACGAGGGGCACAGCACCGACACGTCCACGCCGAACGGCTCGAGCTCCCACCGCAGGCTCTCGGAGATCGCCACGACCGCCGCCTTGACCGCCGTGTAGGAGGACATGGTGGGCGGGTGGACGAGGCCGGCGAGAGAAGCGGTGTTGACGAGGTGACCGCTGCCCTGCGCCTTGAGCATCGGGACGAAGGTGCGGCATCCGCGCGCGACGCCGAGCAGGTTGATGTCGACGATCTGCCGCCAGTCGTCCTCGGTGAGCATCTCGATGCGGCCGCCCTGGGCGATGCCGGCGTTGTTGACGAGCACGTCCAGGCCGCCCCAGATCTGCTCGACCTCGACGCGTGCGGCCTGCCACTCGTCCTCCGAGCGCACGTCGAGCCGGAGGTAGTGGGCGTCGGCGGGCACGGAGTCGGGGCGGTCGCCGGTGGGGGCGAGGTCGGCGATGATCACCCGGTCGCCGCGCTCGAGGAACGCCGTCGCCAGGGCCAGACCGAGGCCGGAGGCGCCGCCGGTCACCAGGACGCGGCGGTGGGTGTCTGCGGGGGACGGTGACGACGACGAGAACGGCAGCCGGTCCAGGCCGGGCAGCGGCAGATTCTGCAGGGCCAGATCGGGCAGGGACAATTCAGGGAGCGAGACCTTGGGCAGGCGCATGTGCCGAAACTACCGAGCCGCCAGGGGAGCCGGTTGGCCGACACCCCCGAGGAAGTCGGCGGCCAGCTCCACCGCCGGGCCCGAGGAGTCCGCGCCCTCGAGGAGAACGGCCACCGCGATGTCCCCGGTGAAGCCCACGAACCAACCGTGCGCCGGCCCGCTGCCCACCTCGGCGGTGCCGGTCTTGCCGCCCAGGCCGGGCACGGACCTCGCGGCCGTCGCGGTGCCCGACTGCACGGTCTGCACCATGTAGCGGCGCAGGGTGTCGACCACGGCCGGGTCGAGCGGCTCCGGGGAGTCGTTGGCGACCGCGGGCATCCCGTCGATGAGCTGCGGCAGGATCATCCGGCCACCGTTCGCGAGTGACGCCGTCATCACGGCCATGCCGAAGGGGCTGGCCAGCACCTCGCCCTGCCCGATCGCCGCCTCGACCCGGCCCGGGCCCTGCTCGGTGACGGGCACCTCCCCGGTGTAGGTGTTCAGCCCCGGGGTGAAGAACCCGACGCCGAGGCCCAGTGTCGCGGCGGTGTCCTTCATCGCCGCGGGTTCCAGGCGGTCGCTGATGACGGCCTGAGTGGTGTTGCACGACCGGGCGAACGCCGTCTCCAAGGGGACGGGGCCCAGCTCGAAGTCGTCGTCGTTGGGGATCGTCCGGCCCGAGACGGTGACCGACGCCGGGCACGGCACGATCTCGTCCGGGCCCACGACGCCGGCGGAGAGCGCGGCGGCGGTGGTGACCACCTTGAACGTCGACCCCGGCGGGAAGCGCCCCTGCAGGGAGACGGGCCCCTGCCGGTCGGCGGCGGAGTTCTGGGCCACGGCCAGCACCCCACCCGTGGAGGGCTGGATCGCGACGATCGATGCCGGCAGCCCGCTGCCGTCCACGGCCCGCTGGGCCTCACGCTGCATCGAGATCTGGATCATCGAGACCAGGTCGTCGACCTCCCCGGCCGGGGCGCCCCCGATCTCGATCGGTTCGGCCCCGGGGTTGACGATCTGCGCCGACCACCCGGCCTCGGACTGCAGCGCCTCCGTCCAGGCGTTCGGTAGGCCGTCGAGGGCGGGGGAGTCCAGGTCGCGGTCGGTGCGGATGAGCTGGCCCTGCTCCGGCAGGCTCACGCCCGGCACCGCGGCGAGCTGATCGCGGATCGGGTCGATGTCCGCGGGGCGCAGCGCCACGACCTGGTACGGCTGGTCGCCGGCCTCGGCCATGCCGTCGCGGATCGTCTGACCGGTGATCGTCGGTGCGGCACCGCTGACCAGCGACGCGACCGCGTCCGCGGAGCCGGCGGCGTCGGGTGCGAGCGTCACCGCGGTGACCGGCGTCCACTGCATGAGCGGCTCGCCTGTCCGGTCGAGGATGTCGGTGTCCCAGTCGAGTTCCTCGGCGAACGTCAGCCGACCCCCCTCGGCCAGCCGGGTGTCGAGCACCGTCGGCGCCCACTGCACCTTCCACTGGTCGCCCACCTCGGTCGTCCGCACCTCGCCGCGGGTGGTCACGCTGCGCGTCCCGGCGCCGGCAGCCTCGTCCCCGCCGGCCGGGCCGGAGCCCGCCTCGTCGTCGTCACGAGAACCGTCGGCGCCGCCCTCGTTCTCGCCGCCTTCATCGTCGGCTCCGGCGGCGCCCATGTCCCACGTGATCTCCACCGTCACCGGGTCGCGGTCGGGGCGCCCGTCGTCGCCGCTGGTGGTCGCGGAGATCGCGGGCAACCCCATCCCCTCGACGCTCGCGATGATGGTCTCCTCCGCGGCGGCCGGGTCGGTGGTCAGCTCTGCCGCGCCCGTCACGTCGCCCCGATTGAGGGCGGCCAGGAACTGGTCCACCTCGTCGGCGCCCGTGTCACCGGTCAGCGCCGCGCACCCCGACCCCACGAGGACGACGGCGAGGGCCGCCGCCACGAGGCCTCCGGCGCGACGATCCGGGTGCCGGGTCGCGCCGGGATCGCGGTGGGGCCGCAGCGGGCGGCGACTCGGCTGAGAGGCGGGCGTGGGGATCATCTCTCCACGAAACCAGATCCCGGGCCCGGGCGCACCGGGAGCGCGGACCGTAGGCTCGGGCCCGTGAACCCCGCCCGCCCCGACCCCGCCCCGGCACCCGTCGACCGCACCGGCGCCTCCCCGGTCACCATCGGTCTCGCGCGCGTGCTCGACGACCTCGTCCGCATCCCCGGCACCCGTTATCGCGTCGGCCTGGATCCGGTGATCGGGCTGGTCCCGGTGGTCGGCGACGCGGTCGGCACCGTGTTCGCGGCCGCCGTGTTCGCCGAGGCGGTGCGCAACCGGGTGCCCGTGCGGATCCTGTTCCGGATGGGCTGGAACTACCTGGTGGACGCCGTGCTCGGGCTGATCCCGTTCGTCGGTGACGTCGCCGATGCCGCCCACAAGGCCACGTCCAAGAACCTGCGGCTGGTCGACCGCGCCATCGCCGACGGCAGACGCGTCGACACCGACGCGCGCGGCTACCTGCTGAGGGCGATCGGCGCGGTCGGGCTCATGCTGCTGGTCCTGCTCGGGATCACCGGGCTGGCGCTGTTCGGCGTGGTCTGGCTCATCAGCCGGATCTGACCCGCGCCGGTCCACCTGCGCCGAGCTACCCCCCGCCTATCTACCCCGAGGTGACGGGCAGGAGGCGACGGACCACGTCGTCGAGGGTGAGGACGCCGCGGACCTCGGAGACGTGGGTGCCCGGGTGCCCGCCGGATTGTTCGACGACGACGAGGTGCGCCCGTGCGTCGCGCATCCGGCGGAACGCCTCGGCGACGGTCAGGTCGTGCTCGAGGGACAGGCTCGACCGCATGAGTTCGCGGGCGGTGGCCGGCCCCTCGACGTCGATGGCGTCCCGCGCGTGCACCACGCCGACGGCGGTGTCGTCCTCGAGGACCAGTAGCCGCAGGTGGCCGGTGCGGCGGGCGGTGTCGCGGATCTCGCCCGGGGTGGCGTCCGCGCCGACGGAGGACATCTCCTCCGGCGAGGCGGGCGTGTCGACCCCGCGCTCCCCGAGCAGGTCGCCCACGGTGAGCTCCTGCAGCTCGAGGGCGCTGAGCAGCTGGCGCTGATGGGTGTCGTCCAGGGTCCCCGCCTCACCGGAGTGCCGCACGAGCTCGCGCAGTGAATCGGCGTCCTGACCGGCGGACACCTCGTCCCTCGACTCGACACCCAGCCGGTGCAGGATGTTGTTCGCCATGGCGTTGAGGGCGACCAGGAGCGGACGGGTGAGCCAGAGGAACGCCCGCATCGGGATCGCCAGCAGGGTGGCCGAGTACTCGGGATGCGTGATCGACCACGACTTGGGGGCCATCTCGCCCACCACGAGGTGCAGGAACGTCACGATGATCAGCGCGAGGATGAACGCGATGACGTCGGCGGTCCACAACGGCAGGCCCCAGCCGGAGAAGACCGGGGTGAGCCAGTGGTGCACGGCGGGCTTGGTGATCGATCCCAGCGCCAGTGCACACAGCGTGATCCCCAGCTGCGCTCCCGCCAGCAGGAGGGTGAGTTCGGAGGCGTTGCGCAGGGCCGCCCGGGCGGCCTTGCTGGTGGCGGCGGCGTCCTCGAGGCGGTGGCGCCGCGCGGAGATGAGGGAGAACTCGACGGCCACGAAGAACGCGGACGCCGCGATGAGCAGGACGGTCGCGGCCAGGACCACCCAGGGATTGCTCATGAGTCCGGACTGGGCCTCGGCGGCCATGAGGGTCGTGGTGGGGGTCATCGTGTGGCCTCCTCGACCACGATGTGCAGCTCGGCGGGGACGCGACGCTCGAGACGACGGACCTCGGCCCGCAGGACGCGATCGGCGGAGACCTCCTCGAGGATGTCGGTGTCGGGCAGCGGGATGTCCACCCGGTCGCCGACGTCCGGCAGGTCACCGATCGTCTCGACGACGAGGCCGCCCAGCGTCTCGGCGTCGACCTCGGGCAGGGTGATGTCGAGCAGGCGCTCGACCTCGTCCAGGTGGGTGTCGCCGCCCAGGACCCAGCCCAACCCCTCACTGACCGGGGCGTCCCCGGCGGCCTGCGGGTCGTGCTCGTCGGCGATCTCCCCGACGATCTCCTCCGCCATGTCCTCCATCGTCACGACTCCGGCGAACCCGCCGTACTCGTCGACGACCACGGCCATCTCGGCCTTCTGTTCGCTCAGGCGCGCCGCCACCTCGGGCAACGGCAGGGAGGTGGGCACGACGATCGGGGCCCGCATGACCTCCGACACCAGGGTCAGGGAGGTGTCCCGCTCGTCGTCGCAGATCACCAGCAGGTCGTGCAGGTCGACGATGCCGATGACGTCGTCGGAGTCCTCACCGACCACGGGGTAGCGGGTGTGGCCGGTGGCCATCTTCGACAGCACGTCCGGGACGGCGTCCTCCCCGCGGACCACGTCGGTACGGGACCGCGGGATCATCGCGTGCTCCGCCGGCTGCCCGGGGAAGTCGAGCATCCGGTCCAACAGGCGGCTGAGCTCGGGGGAGAGTTCGCCGGTCTCGCTGGACTCGTGGACGATGTGCTCGAGGTCGCGGGCGGTGGCGGAGTGCTCCTTGTCGTGCACCGGCTCGATGCCGACGGCCTTGAGCAGGGCCTCGGACGCCTTGTCGAACAGCCCGATGAGCCAGCCGAACAGCGCCAGGTAGATGGTGGTCGACCGCGCCAACCAGCGGGCGACGGGTTCGGGTTTGGCGATCGCCAGGTTCTTGGGCACGAGCTCGCCGAAGAGCATCTGCACGACGGTCGAGAACAGCAGGGCCAGGACCGTGCCCACACCGACGCCGATGGCCTGTGGAACGGAGGCCAGACCGAGTAGTTCGCCCAGGGCCCGCCCGATGAGTGGCTCGGCCACGTAGCCGACGACGAGGGTCGTGACGGTGATGCCCAGCTGCGCACCCGACAGCATGAACGAGGTCCGCCTGGTGACCCCGAGTACGCGGTCGGCGACGGGGTCGCCCTTGTCGGCGGCAGCCCCCATCCGCGAGCGATCAACGGCCATGAAGGCGAATTCCTGCGCCACGAAGTAGCCCGTGAGCGCGGTGATGGCCAGGACGACGACGACGCCGACCAGGAGTGAGAGCGCGATGCTCATCCGGTGTCCCCCCTTCGGTGAAGGGGGCTGATAGATCGGGCCGGGGTGTCGGCTCGGCTCACTGGAGGTGCTCCTGCGCTTCTCGATTGCGCCCGGGGCAGATCGCCCGGGCTGATCGGTCCGATTCTCCCGTCTGGGGCACCGATTGTCGACTCCCACCCCTAAGGGGCAGCTCGCGCGGCACCGGTTTTGTCCGGCTCGGGGAGCAGGAGTATCACTGACGTACATGACAACTCGGAATGCCGAGGTGGCTCTCGCCGATTCGGACCGCAGGTTCTTCGGCCACCCACTCGGATTGGCGAACCTGTCGGGGATCGAACTGTGGGAGCGGTTCAGTTTCTACGGCATGCAGGGTCTGCTGGCGTACTACATCTACTACGCGGTCGGCGACGGCGGACTCGGCTACTCCCAGGAGATCGCCGCCTCGATCGTCGGCGCGTACGGCGGTCTGGTGTACGCCTCCGCGATCCTGGGCGGCTGGGTCTCGGACCGCCTCCTCGGCGCCGAGAGGACGCTGTTCGGCGCAGCCGTGATGATCATGCTCGGCCACCTGTCCCTGGCGCTCGTACCCGGGGCGATCGGCCTGGGCATCGGCCTCGTGCTGGTCGGTGTCGGTGCGGGAACCCTCAAGGCCACCACCTCCACGGTGGTCGGCGACATGTACCGCCGGACCGACGACCGGCGGGACGCCGCGTTCTCGATCTACTACATGGCGGTCAACATCGGCGGTCTGACGGGCCCGCTGCTCACCGGGGTGCTGTGGGACAACTACGGCTTCCACTGGGGCTTCGGGGCGGCGGCCGCGGGTATGGCAATCGGGCTCATCCAGTACGTCGCGATGCGCGGCGCCACCCTCAAGGGCGTCGGCGCTGTCGTCCCCGACCCGCTCCCGCGGCCACAGCGCGTCCGCTACCTGGGGATCGGCGCGGTCGTGGCGGTGCTCGTCGTCGCAGCCATCGCCACCGGCCTCGTGCCGCTGGAGTCACTGGCGGACATCGTCACCGCGATCGCCGTGGTCGGCGCGATCGCGCTGTTCGCCCTCCTCATCACCAGTGCCAAGACGGAGCCGGTCGAGCGCAGCCGGGTGGTCTCGTTCATCCCGATGTTCGTGGCCTCGGTGGCGTTCTGGGCCCTGTTCCAGCAGCAGTTCACGGTGATCGCGATCTATTCCGACCAGCGACTGGACCGCAACCTGGGCGGCTGGGAGATGCCGGCGAGCTGGGTGCAGTCCATCAACCCGCTGTTCATCATCATCTTCGCCGCCGTGTTCGCGACGCTCTGGGTCAAGCTCGGGAACCGTCAGCCTTCGAGCCCGATGAAGTTCGCCCTCGCGAACCTCATCATGGGTATCGCCTACCTGGTGTTCCTGTTCTTCGTGGGCAGTGTGGCGACGCCGCTGCTGGGCATCGTCGGGATCCTGTTCCTGTTCACGATGGCCGAGCTGCTGCTCTCACCGGTCGGGCAGTCCCTGTCCACCAAGCTCGCCCCGGAGGCGTTCAAGACGCAGATGGTCGCGCTGTTCTTCCTCAGCGTCTCGATCGGCAGCGCGTTGTCCGGCGTGCTCGCGGGGTACTACGACCCGACGGACGCCGGCGCCGAGCGCAACTACTTCCTCGTGCTGGGCGTCGCCTCGATCGTCCTGGCCGGGATCATGGCCGCGTTGTCGCCGTGGATCAGGAAGAACATGATGGGCGTGCGCTGACTCCGCCCTCAGACACCACGAGACAAGAAGATCCGCTATCCGGATTCCGGATCGGCTACTCCATTCGGGGGCGCAGATCAGGAATCCGGATAGCGAATTTCGTAGGTCGCGTGGGCTACGTGGGCCGTGTGCGGGGACGTGGGGGGACGTCAGTCGGCGGAGCCGGACTGCCAGACCTCCCACGGCACCGACCAGTCACCGTTCTGCCAGACCCCGAGTTCGGGTCCGCCCGTGCCTTTGACCTCCACGACATCGCCCGTCACGGCCTGGTCGAAGTACCACTTCGCGTCGGTGGGCGACAGGTTGAGGCAGCCGTGCGAGGTGTTGGTGTTCCCCTGTGCCCACATCGACGACTCGAGCGCGTGGAGGTAGATCCCGTCGTTGGTGAGGCGCACACCGTGGTCGACGGTCACCTTGTACCCGGCGGACAACGGCAGGCCGTAGGTCGAGGAGTCCATCACCACGGAACTGGCCTTGTCGAGCACCGTGTAGTTGCCCGGCTGGGTCCAGAAGTGCATCGTCACGTCGCCGTAGGTGGCCCATCCGCCCTTGCCCATGGAGGTCGGCATGACCCTCACGGGTTTCTGGTCGTGGTAGACGGTGACGGTCTTGGTCGCGTCGTCGGCGATCGCCACGCGACGCTCGCCGATGGTGAAGTCGGCTTCCGCGCTCGCCCCGCCCCACTGCCCGCCGCCGAGGCTGCGTCCCTCGACGTCCAGCGCGACCTGCACGCGCGTGCCGGGCTCGTAGTAGTCGCGGGGCCGCCAGTGCGCGGTCGAGTCGTTGAGCCAGAACCAGTTGCCCTCGACCTCGGGGGTCGTCGTGACCGTCATGTGCTTCTCGGCCTCGTCGCGATCGGCGATCGGCTGGTCGAACCTGGCCGCGACGATGATCCCGACGCCGTACTCACGGTCGGACTCGAGGGCGGCCCCGCCCGTGGTGACGAGGCTGGGCGTGACGACGGCCAGCGGATCGGCCATGGTGAACGTGCGGGTGTCGCTCCGGCTCCCGCCGGCCGCGCCCTCGTACGTGATCTCAAGGGTGTAGGTGCGCCCGTATCCGAGGGTGACGGCCGGCTTCCACTGGGAACCGTCGCGTGAGAGTTCGCCCTCGATCTCCTTGCCGGCATCGTTGGTGAGCACGGCGTCCGTGATGGTCCCGTTCTCCACGGTGGCCCGGACACCGTCCACCACGGCGACCTCCGTGGCACCGTCGGCCGGGGTCACCTCCAGCGTCGCCGGGGCGGGCGCCTCGGAGGTCGGAGTCGTGGGCGTCGTCTCCCCGGCGGAACCGACGGGCATCGGGATCGTGCACCCGGCGGTGACCAGGAGCAGGGCGAGGAGAGCGGCGAGCAGGCCGAGGGGACCCGGCACCGCCCGAGCAGAGTGGGTTCGAGACCTGGACAGGGACATGCGGTACTCCGAAAGAACGAACGCGGGGCCGCCGGTGAGTCCCGGCTTATGTCCACATGATGCACTCCGGGTCCGACACCGGGCCAATCGCCGGACCGACGGACGCCCGGTCGTTGTGGATTCGTGATCGAACCCGGGAGCCCCCGCTGACGAACACGGAGGCGTACAACGGAAGGATGAGCATCGACAAACCAGTGACCATCATCGGCGGCCACGGCAAGGTCGGCCTCCGCGCCGCCAGGATCCTGTCCGAGGCGGGTGCCGAGGTGTATTCGGTGATCCGCAATCCCGATCACGCCGACGACGTCCGCGCCGCGGGTGCGAACCCGGTCGTCGCGGACGTGGAGACGCTCGACGTCGACGGCCTCCGAGAGCTCGTGCGCGGTAGCGGGTCGGTCGTCTGGACCGCCGGCGCCGGCGGCGGGAACCCCGACCGCACCTTCGCGGTGGACCGCGACGCCGCGATCCGCTCGATGGACGCGAGCGCCGCCGAGGAGGTGGGACGCTACGTCATGGTCTCCTACGACGGCGCGGGCCCCGACCACGGCGTCCCGGAGGACGACTCGTTCTTCCCGTATGCGGAGGCCAAGGGCGCCGCGGACGCGCACCTGCGCAACTCGGACCTGGGGTGGACGATCCTCGGGCCGGGGGCGCTGACCGACGAGCCCGGCGGCGAGACCATCGGGGTGGGCGACGACAAGCGCGAGGACCGGTCGACCAGCAGGGACGCGGTGGCCGCCGTCATCGCCGCCGTCCTGCGCCGACCGGACACCGCCGGTCGCACCATCGAATTCTCGGACGGCGACATCCCGATCGGTGAGGCGCTGACGAGGGAGTGACCGGCGGCGTTATTCTCTCCGCGTGAGGATCCTCGTGGGCGGTTCGTGGATCTCGGTGATCTGCGCGCTGCTCACGGCCCTGTGGAGTGTTCCGCAGTTCCTGTTCGAGGGCACGGTCACCCTCAGTTCCCACCCGCTGTTCGTGGTGCTGTTCCTGTTCCCGGCCCAGATCGGCGTCCCGGTGTGTCTGCTGGTGGCGCTCAACTCGCTGTTGATGGCGTTCCGTCGCCAGCTCACCACGAATCCGCGGCGGTTCCTGGCGGGCGGGCAGCTCATCACGGTCGTCCTGCTGGGCATCTGCGCAGCCCTCCTGATCTCGCCGACGACGTTCGGCCGCGAGTTCATCGTCATGGCGCTGGCCTTCCAGATCGGCCAGGTGTTCGTGGCGGTGGGGCTGGCCCTGCACCTGCTCCGCCGTCGGCGGCACCAGCGTGAGGCGGAGGGCGCACGCGTTCGGTGACGGGCTGACACTATGGACCGCATGCGTGCCATCCACATCTCCAGCCATGACGGACCCGCCGCTCTCGAGGTGGTGGACGTCCCCGAGCCCGACGCGGGTGCGGTGCTGATCGACGTCCACGCCGCCGGGGTGACCTTCCCCGAGGTGCTGCAGACGCGCGGCAAGTACCAGATCTCGCCGCCGCTTCCGTTCGTCCCCGGCTCGGAGGTGGCGGGCGTGGTGCGGTCCGCCCCCGACGGCTCGGGGTTCGCCGCCGGTGACCGCGTGTGTGCGTTCCCGGGTCTGGGCGGGTTCGCCGAGGTGGTCTCGGCCGATCCCGGTCAGGTGTTCCGTCTCCCGGACAGCCTGTCGTTCACGCAGGGCGCCTCGATCCCGATGAACGTGCTCACCGTCCACTTCGCGTTGGCCCACCGCGGCCGGCTGCAGGCGGGGGAGACGGTGCTGGTCCACGGCGCGGGCGGCGGGATCGGGATCGCGGCCACCCAGTTCGCGACCGCGATGGGTGCCCGCGTCATCGCCGTGGCCTCCACGGAGGAGAAGCGGGACCTGGCGCTGAAGGCCGGGGCGAGCGACTCGATCGCGCCCGAGGGCTTCAAGGACGCCGTGAAGGACCTCACCGGTGGGAAGGGTGTCGACATCGTCGTCGACCCCGTGGGCGGTGACCGGTTCACCGACTCCATCCGGTCCCTCGGTCAGGAGGGGCGGATCCTCGTCATCGGGTTCACCGGCGGCGAGATCCCCACGGTCAAGGTCAACCGCCTGCTGCTGGGCAACAAGAGCGCCGTGGGCGTGGGCTGGGGCGAGTACTGGATGTCCAATCCCGGTTACCTGCAGAAGCAGTGGGCCGAGGTCGAGCCGCTGCTGGCCGCCGGCAAGCTCGACCCGCTGGTGGGCGCCGAGTTCCCCCTGGAGCAGGCCACGGAGGCCCTGGAGCTCATGGACGGCCGCGGCGCGGTGGGCAAGATCGTCCTCACCACCGGCCGCTGAGTCCCCCCGTCCCAGATCCCCGTCGAGAAGAGCGTTTCGCCCACTTCTACTCGGCAGACGCGGGCGAAACGCTCTTCTCGACGAGGGAGGGGCGGGGCGGGCCGGGATCGACGACGACGAGGTGCGCTGCCGCCCCGGCGGGCCGAGCCGGAAGGCCCCGACCTAGAACGCGCCCTCGGGCATGTGCATGACGTCCACGTCGAGCGCCTCGATGGTGGCCCGCGCGGCGCCCACCTGCGGCAGGTGGGCGCGGGCGAAGAAGTTCGCCACCGTCACCTTGCCGGTGTAGAAGTCGTGGTCGTCGCCGGTCGCCTCCGGCAGCCGGTCCAGCGCCACGCCCGCCTCGCGCAGGAGCATCCAGCCCACCATGAGGTCGCCGACCGCCATGAGCAGCGGGACCGCGCCGAGCCCGATGAGGTAGAGCTTCTCGGGATCCTCCTGGGCGCCCATGAGGTGCTCCGTGAGGGTGCCGACCATCGACTCGACGTCGGCCAGGGCGCCGGCCACCCCGGCGCGCGCGGTCTCGAGCTCGGCCGGGCCGGTCTCGGCGGGACCGGTCTCGGCGGGACCGGCCTCGTCCACGGTGCGGTGGATCTGCGCCGCGACGTGGCCCAGTGCGGTCCCGCCGTCGCGGATGATCTTGCGGAAGAAGAAATCCTGCGCCTGGATCGCGGTGGTGCCCTCGTAGAGGGAGTCGATCTTCGCGTCGCGGAGGTACTGCTCGACGGGGTGGTCCTTGAGGTACCCGGAACCGCCGAAGCACTGCAGTGACTCGGCGAGGCACTGGTAGGACCGCTCGGAGCCCACCCCCTTGACGATGGGCAGGAGCAGGTCGTTGACCGTGTGCGCGAGCTCGGGCCCGGCGCCGGAGACGACCTCGGCGGACACGATGTCCTGGTGGGCGGCGGCGTAGAGGTACACCGCGCGCAGCCCCTCGGCGTACGCCTTCTGCGTGAGCAGCGACCGGCGCACGTCCGGGTGGTGGATGACGGTGACCTTCGTGGCGTCCGGGTTGCCGGCGTCGGCCATGTCGTTGCCCTGGACCCGCTCGCGCGCGAACTCGAGAGCGTTCAGATAGCCCGTGGAGAGGGTGGAGATGGCCTTGGTGCCGACCATCATCCGGGCGGCCTCGATGGTCTTGAACATCTGCTTGATGCCCAGGTGGACGTCACCGGCCAGGAACCCCACGGCGGGTCGGCCGTGCGCGCCGAAAGCCACCTCGCAGGTCGCGGAGGCGGCCAGGCCCATCTTCTTCTCGATGCCGGTGACGTAGACGCCGTTGCGCTCGCCCGGCGCGGCGGTCTCCGGGTCCGGCATGTACTTGGGCACGAGGAAGTAGCTCAGGCCCTTGGTGCCGGGGCCGGCGCCCTCGGGTCGGGCGAGCACCTGGTGCCAGATGTTCTCGAACAGGTCGCCGGTGTCGGCGCCGGTGATGAACCGCTTGGTGCCCTCGATGTGCCAGGTGCCGTCGGGCTGCTCGATCGCCTTGGTGCGCACGGCGCCCACGTCGGAGCCGACCTCGGCCTCGGTGAGCATCATGGACGACCCGTGGTTGCGCTCGATGATCTTGGTGGCCCACGTCTTCTGCTGCTCGTTGCCGATCGAGTGCATGATCCCGGCGAACAGCGGACCGGACAGGTACATGAAGATCGACGGGTTGGCGCCCACGAGGAACTCGCTGATCGCCCAGGTGACCAGGCGCGGTGCGGCCACGCCCCCGACGGCCGGGTCCACGCCGACGAGGCCCCAGCCGGCGTCCTGCCAGGCGCGGACGGAGGCCACGTAGTCGGGGTGGAGGGTGACCTCGTGGGTCTCGGGGTCGAAGGTGGGCGGGTTGCGGTCGGCGGTGGTGAACGACGCGGCGACCGGTCCCTCGGCGAGCGCGGCGGCTTCCCGGAGCATGGTGCGGACCGTGTCGCCGTCGAGTTCGGTGGCGTCGTCGCGCTCGAGGATCTCGTCGAGACCGAACACGTCGAACAGGACGAACTCCAGGTCACGTGGGTTGCTGCGGTAGTGGGACACGCGGGGCCTTTCCGACGACGGTGGTCCGCACCGGGTGGCGCGTCACGTGCCCACCGTAGAGCACGTCGCCCCGCGGTCGGCGCGATTACGGACCGCAGTCCGAAAGATTGGTGACGGTGGCGGACCCACTACCCCCGAAGGGCTCGCAACCGTCGCCCCGCCTCGTCGAGCACCTCGGGCCGTTTGCAGAACGCGAACCGCACCAGGTGGGACCACTCCGCCGAGAAGGCGTCGGTGAACGGGGCGAACGGCACCGCCGCCACGCCGATCCGCTCCGGTAACTCCAGGCACCAGGCCGCCGCGTCGGTCACCCCGAGTGGGCGCGGGTCCGCGGTGAGGAAGTACGTGCCCTGTGCGACGACGAGGTCGAACCCGACACCCGAGAGCGTGTCCACCAACTGGTCCCGCCGAGCCTGCATGTCCTGCCGCAGCGTCGCGATCCATCTCTGCTCGTGACGCAGGGCGTGCGCGACGCCCAGTTGCAGGGGCGAGGCGACGGTGAAGCTCATGTACTGCCGCGCGGTGCGGGCCCCCGCCACGAGGTCCGCCGGCCCGGTGAGCCATCCGATCTTCCACCCGGTGCAGTTGAGCAGCTTGCCGGCGCTCGAGATGCGCAGGGTCCGCTCGGCCATCCCGGGCAGCGTCGCGATCGACACGTGCTCCACCCCGTCGTAGGTGAGGTGGGCGTACACCTCGTCGGAGATGGCGATCGCGTCGAACTCGTGGCACAGCGCGGCGATCTGTTCGAGGTCCTCGCGCGGCAGGACGGCCCCGGTGGGATTGTGGGGCGAGTTCACCAGCACGGCCCGCGTCCGCGGGGAGAACGCGTCCCGCAACGAGTCCACGTCGAGTCGGATTTCGCCGCCCGTGCGGACCATCCTCGCGGCGCGACGGGTGGCGCCGGCCATCGCCACCGTGGCTGCGTAGGAGTCGTAATACGGTTCGATCACGACCACCTCGTCGTCGTACTCCACCAGGCCCACCACCGCGGCGGCGATCGCCTCGGTCGCGCCGACCGTCACCAGCACCTCGGTGTCCGGGTCGTGCACCAGTCCGGTGTGGGCGGTCTCGTGGTCGGCGGCGGCCCGGCGCAGTTCCGGGGTGCCGATGCCCGGCGGGTACTGGTTGTGGCCCTCCCGCATGGCGCGTGCGGCCGCCTCGATCATCGACTCCGGTCCGTCCGTGTCGGGGAAGCCCTGGCCCAGGTTGATGGCGTCGAACCGCGTGGCCAGCTGCGAGACCTCGGAGAAGATCGTCGTGGCGTGGGGTCGGAGTCTGCGGACCGTCATACGGGCAGCCTAGGTGTTCGGCCCACGGTGTTCGGCACACGCAGGACGGGTGGCGCCGACCGATACCATGGGCGGCATGACCGAGCCCCTCGCCGCCACGTCCGCCTCGACCGGTGGAGCCGCCGCCGTCGGGCCGTGCACCCAGCGCCGCGCGGTGCTGGCCGCCCTGCCCGGGATCATCCTGCTGCCGGGCATCGCCTCGGCCTGTGGCATGACCGAGCCCGCGCAGCCCCCGTCGACGGTGCAGCAGACCACCACGGTCCCCGCGACCACCATCCCCGCCGCCGAGATCCCGCCGGGCACGGCCAAGCAGTTCAGGGCCGGCGAGGCCACGGTGATCGTCGCGCAGCCCGTCGAGGGCGAGTTCGTCGCCTACTCGGCGCGCTGCACCCACCAGGGCGGGGTGGTCCAGGTGATCGAGGGCATGACCCTGCGCTGCCCGCTCCACGGCGCCGAGTACGACGCCACCGACGGCCGCAACACCCTGCCCCCGGCCCCGCGCCCGCTCGACGCGATCCCGGTGACGGAGTCCGGCGGGCAGCTCACCCTCGGCTGACGCCCGCCGCCGCCCGCGCCAGCAGCCCCGCCGCCCGCGCCCGCGCCCGCGCCCGCCGGCGCCGCCTCGGCTTGCGGCGCGGCCACGGTCAGGGGTAGAACGGGAACACGTTCTCAGGGCGGGGTGAAACTCCCCACCGGCGGTGATGTCACCGGCCCCATGGCCGGCGGCGAGCCCGCGAGCGCCCCGCACACGCGGTGCGGTTGGACTCCCGGTCCGGCCACGCCACGCACGCGGGGGTCAGCAGACCCGGTGTGATCCCGGGGCCGACGGTCATAGTCCGGATGGAAGAGAACCGCGCGTCACCCGACGCGGTCCCGGTCGACGACGACCGTGGCCGGGCGGGCGTCGTGTCACAAGCCCTGGGCCGTCTGTGTAGAGCCCGTGAAAGGGGCACACGATGAGCCTTCTCGTGGAATTCCTCGACGCGCAGTTGATGATCGGTGGCGTTCCGATCCTGTGGCGCGAGATCGTCGGCAACGTCTTCGGCCTGGCCGCCGCCATCGGCGGTATGCGCCGGGTGGTGTGGGCGTGGCCGGTGGGGATCGTCGGCAACCTCACCCTTCTGACCGTCTTCCTCGGCGGCGTCTTCCACACCCCGCAGGACGTGGACCTCTACGGTCAGGCCGGCCGGCAGGTCATGTTCCTGGCCGTGGGTGTCTACGGCTGGTGGCGGTGGTCGCAGTCCAGGCGTGCGAGCGCCGCCCTGCCCGGCGGCTCGGTCGCCGACGCGGTGGCCGTCCATCCGCACTGGGCGACCGGCCGGCAGCGGGCCGGTCTCGTCATCGGGATGGTGACCGGCACCCTGGTGTTCGGCTGGATCTTCGCCCAGCTCGGCTCGTGGGGGCCGTGGGCCGACGCGTGGATCTTCACCGGGTCGATCCTCGCGACCTACGGCATGGCCCGCGGGTGGACCGAGTTCTGGCTGCTGTGGATCGGCGTCGACATCGTGGGGGTGCCGCTGCTGCTCAAGGCCGGCTACTACCCGTCGGCGGCGCTGTACCTGGTGTACGGCGCGTTCGTGATCTGGGGTTTCCTGGTGTGGTGGCGCGTGGATCTGGCCGAACGCGCGGACGCCGCCGGTCCCGCCGGGCAGCGGCGGGAGCAGCTGCCGGTCGGCTGACCACGGCCTGTCCGACGCCAGCCGCCCGCCGGGCCCCGGGTCGTCAAACCGTCGACGCCGGGGCGACCGTCCGGCGCGCGGTCCGCGGCCGCACAGCCGCCACCACGACGAGCGACAGGGCGGCGAGCGTGAAGCCGAGCCCGCGGAAGTCGATCCACGCGAACACCAGGCCGGACAGCAGACCGCCGGCCGCGCCGGACAGCGCCACTGCCACGTCGGCCTGCCCTTGGACGCTGGCACGCACGGTGGTCGGGACGGACGTCGTGAGGACGGTCGTGCCGGCGACCAGTCCCAGGCTCCAGCCCAGTCCCAGCAGGATCAGTGCCAGCGCGACGAGCGCCGTCGACTGCGGCGGGGCCAGGGCGGCGAGCCCTCCGGCGGCCAACAGCACCAGGCCCGCGGACACCGCCACGGCGCGGGTGCCGAACTTGTCCACGAGTAGCCCGGACAGTGGCGCGGGCAGGAACATCGCGGCGACGTGCAGCGAGATCACGACGCCCACCACGGTCACGGTGTGGTCGTGGGCGCGCATGTGCACGGGGGTCATGGTCATGAGCCCGACCATGACGAACTGGGTCAGCGCCATCACCACGACACCGGTGATGACGTCGGCCGTCCAGATGCGGGTCGGTACGGTCGCCACGGCGTGCCGTTCGGAGTCGGCGGCGGTGGCCGCGGCCTCCGCAGCGGGGGAGGGGGACGACGACGGTGACGGTGTCGATGACGACGACGACGAGGTGAGCGCCGCCTCCGCTGCCGCGATCTCCATCCTGCGCGCCTCGAGCAGGGGGTCGGGCCGCAGCAGCAGGGAGATGACCAGCGCGGCACCGCCGTAGGCCGCGGCGGCGAGGAGGAACGGTCCCGCGAGCGGGGCCAGGCCCAGCGCCTCGGCGACGACGCCGGTGGGCCCCACGAGGTTGGGCCCGGCGACGGCACCGGCGGTGGTGCCGAGCAGGACGTAGGACAGGGACCGGGCGCGGGTGGCGTCGGTGGCGAGGTCGGCGCCGGCGTAGCGGGCCTGCAGGTTGGTGGCCGTGCCGGAGCCGTAGATGACGAACGAGGCGAACAGCAGCGGCAGCGACTCGAGGGCGGTGGCCGCGACGATGCCGAGTGCGCCGAGTGCGCCGACCGCGAATCCGGCGGCCAGGCCCGGGCGGCGGCCGCGGGCCTGGGAGAGCTTGCCGACCGCGATCGCGGCGAGGGCGGAGCCACCGGTGAACAGGGCCGACGGCAGCCCGGACAGGCCGGGGCCACCGAGCAGGTCCTCGGCGAGCAGCGCGCCCACGGTGATGCCGGCGGCGAGTCCGGCCCCGGCGAGGAGCTGGGCCAGGACGAGGACGGTGAGGATCCGCCGCTGCGCCGTCGCCCGGCCCGTCTCCCGCGCGGTGTGCGTGGCGTCGCCTGCGTGGGTCACGCCCCGCCCCAGGTCCGGGCGTGCAGGAGCACGTCGACGGCGGTGGCCTTGCCGGCAGGCCGCAGGTCGTGCCGCAGCGAGACCACCTCGAGTCCCTCGGCGCCGCGGGCGAGGTCGGCGATGTCGGGGAGCACGGTGGGATCCTGCGGACCGCCCACGCCGCGGCGGAGGTTCTCGGCGGCGTGGCCGAGGTAGACCAGGTGGCCGCCGGGGCGCAGCCAGGTGCCGGCGCTGCGCAGCACGGCGGTCAGTGCGGGGAGGTCGAGGTGGAGGAATCCGACGACGACGAGGTCGACGGCCTCGGACGGGGCCCAGGTGGTGGCATCGCCGACGACCCAGTCGACACTGCCGCTGCGTCCGTCGTCGGAGTCCTTGGCGCGGGCCTGCTCGATGGCGACCTCGGAGAAGTCGACCGCCTGCACCTGCCAGCCGTGCGCGGCGAGCCACCGCGCGTGCCGGCCGTCACCGCAGGCCAGGTCGACGGCGGTGCCCACGTCCAGCCCGGTGTCCTCGGCGGCCGTCACCTCGGCGACGATCCGGGCGGCGGGGGTCGTGCCCCACGCATCGGGCTGCGCGAGGTAGCGGGCGTTCCATGCGGAGGCGTCCACGGGCGGTGGTCCTTTCGGTTCGGGCACGGTTCTCAGGGGCGGCGGAGCCACCGGAGGTGTTCGGTGTCCCCCTGCAGTTCCAGTCTCCTCCACAGCACGCTGCCCGGGACGGCCTGGCTGGGGTGACATTCCACCGCGGCCAGCTGCGCGGCACGGTCGACGGTCAGGGCCAGGTCGATCTCGTCGGCCGGGCGTCCGAGGAATCCCGCGTACCCCTCGCCCGCCAGCGTGGCGCAGATGGCGTCGGGGAGGACCCACGCCAGCACCCCCAGGTCGTGGCGCTCGCCCGCGCGGACGGCCGCCGCGGTGGCGGCCACGTGGTCGGGGTGGCCGCTGATGCCGGTGGAGTCGAAGGCGACCAGCCCGTCCGGCCTCACCGCCTCGATCTCCCGCTCGACCGCGTCGTCGATCGCGTCCGCACCGAGCGCTGTCAGCCCGCCGTCGGGGAGGTCCAGGAGGGTGACCCCCTGCGCGCCGAGCGCGTCGGCGGCGGCCCGCAGTTCGCGCTCGCGGATCACCGACAGGTCTCCCTCGATCTCCTCTCCACGCGCCCCGTGGAGGGTCGAGGCCTCGCCCCGGGTCAGGCAGAGGACGTGGACACGCGCGCCCGCGGCCGCGAGGGTCGACAGGATCGCGCCGAGGCCGAAGGACTCGTCGTCGGGGTGGGCGACCACGGCCAGGACCGTGTCCCAGTCCGGTAGCCCGGTCGTCGTGCGCATCGCGGCGGACCTCCCTGTGTCGGTGGGAATCGCTCTGTCGGTAGGGATCGTTGTGTCGGTGGGAATCGCTGGACCGGCCCCAGGGCCGGCGGATACCCGGTACCGTATCTTCGCATGAATAGGTCTCGCGAACGGAAGGATGCCTCACTCTTCGCCCGCGCGTGGGTGGTGGCCAGCCCGGTGCTGGAGCGGATCGGCCTGGCGGAGTCGCGACGTCGTCTGGTCGACGGCCTGTCGGGCACGGTGGTGGAGGTCGGCGCCGGCAGCGGGGTGACCTTCGAGCATTACCCGCCGGAGGTCACCCGGGTGGTGGCGGTCGAACCGGACCCGCACCTGCGCGCGTACGCCCGCCGGCACGCGCAGCGGGCGGCGGTCGACGTCGAGGTGGTGGACACGGTGGCGGAGGCGCTCCCGCTCGCCGACGGTGAGGCCGACGCCGTGGTGTTCGGGCTCGTCCTGTGCACCGTCCCCGACGTCCCGGCCGCCCTGGCCGAGGCCCGGCGGGTGCTCGCCCCGGACGGCGAGCTGCGTCTGCTCGAGCACGTCCGGGCGGACGGTCGACTGGGTCGCGTCGCCGACCGGATCGAACCCATGTGGAGCCGACTCGGAGGCGGGTGCCACCCGAACCGCGACACCGCCCGGCACGTCGCGGAGGCGGGCTTCGACGTCTCCGGCCTGCAGGCCCGTCCGTTCCCGCCGGTGGTGCCGTTGACGCCGATGCTCAGCGGGTCCGCCCGGCGTCGGTAGCGCGGTCCCCGCTCCCGGTGGGCGGCACCGCGCAGGCGTCGGACGCGCAGGCGCCATCGGCGCAGGGGCGGGCCCGCCACCGGTAGATCACGGCGCCGGCCAGGAGGGCCAGCGACAGGGCCGCGAGCCACGGCTGCAGCGGGGCCCACACCCCGAGCGCGCCGGTGGTGCCGAGCAGGATCAGCACGATCTTGTTGCAGACGGGGCACGCCACCGCGAACCAGGCGGTCGCCACGCCCACGGTGACCAGCGCAGGGCGTTCGGACGGCTCGGCTCCGGCGGGGTGCCCGGTTGCGCTGCCGACGCCGGCCTCCCGCGCGGACCGGATGCCGAACCAGGCGGCGGTGAGCAGTACGGTGGCGGCGAGCACGGGGTACTCCCACCAGCGGACGGGGATCTCGCGGCCGAACACCGGGTTGGGCAGGATGTCGGTGGGGATGCCGATCAGCAGGAAGGTCCCGAGCGCCGCCAGGGCGGCGCGAGCGGGGGCGAACACCGCCGGGGTCGACGTGATTTCGGACGACGCGATCCCGGACGACGCGGCCTCGGAGGACGCGGTCTCGGGGGCGGGCGCGTTCCGGGGGGCGGCCGACGCGCCGGACGAGTGGTTCATGCCACCATGGTCTGCATACCGGCGGGGTATCCGCCACCGGCCCTGGTAGATAGATCGGGAGGAGCGCTGTCGTGGCCCATTCGCTGCCCGGTCTCGGTGAGCTCGAGACCGCCGTCCTCGAATTGCTGTGGGACGAGTGCGCGGGTGACGACGACCTGTCCGTCCGCGAGGTCTCGGATCGGCTCGCGGACCGGCGGCCGCTGGCCTACACGACCGTGATGACCGTCCTGGCGCACCTGTACGACAAAGGGGCGGTGACGCGCGAGAAGGTCGGACGCGGGTACCGGTACCGGCCCGCGCGCAGCCGCGAGGACTTCGGCGCGGACGCCCTGGGGGAACTGCTCCGGTCGAGTGGCGACGCGGAGAAGCTCCTCCTGCACTTCGTCTCGAGGGAGGGTGGAGACCTGGCCCCGGAGGAGGCGGGAGTGCTCCGCAGGATCACCGCGCGCCTCCGCGGCGGCGGGGACACCTGATGGGCATCGGGATGCTGCTCGCGGCGCTGGTCGTCGGCGCCGCCGGCCCTGCCTACCTGCGTCGCGCCGTGGATGCGGCGGCGCGGCCGGGCGTCGCGCTGGGTGCCTGGATCGGCACCGGCGTCGTCTTCGTGTCCCTGCTCGTCGCCGCCCCGGTGGTGATGCACGTGCAGCCGCTGAGGGGGTTCGCGCCCGCCGCCACCGCCGTCACGGCGTGCGCGACGATGTTCGATCCGGCGGCGAGCGGCGTGTGGCCGGCCGCCGTCCGTGGCGTGGTCGTCGCGGTGGCCGTGGTGGCGGCGGTGTCCGCGGTCGCGGTGGTCGTGGCGGCGATGTCCCGGGCCCGGCGCTCGGCGCGGGCGCACGCCCGGTCGCTGCGGTCACTGGTCGAGGCCACCGACCACGTCGACGGGGTACGGGTGTGGTGGATCGCCGACGACGAACCCGTCGCCTACGCACTGCCGGGGGCGGCGACGCGCGGGTTCCCGGGCGTGGGGCGACGCGGGTCGGCCTCGCCCGGCGGGACGGTGGTGGCCTCCACCGCCCTGTGGGATCTCGGCGAGGAGCGCCGACGGGCCGTGCTCGACCACGAGATCGCGCATCTGCGGGGACGTCACCACGTCGCGGTGACGTCGGCGGCGGCACTGCGCACGGTGTTCTCGCCGGTGCCCCTGCTGCGGCGAGCAGCAGCGGAGGTGTCCGTCCTCGCCGAGCTGGCCGCGGACCGGCGGGCCGCGCTCGGCGCCGGCGGCGCGGCGGCCGTGCGCGGTGCCCTCGGCGAGCTCGGCGCCCCCGCCGGCCGGGTGGCCGTCCTGTCCTCGGTGCCGGCCGGACCCCGGGGGACGGGGCCCGGTCTCGCGCTGGCGCTCGTGCACGCGGTCTCGCCGGCGGCGGTCTCCGCGGCCGCGGCGACGGCACTCGTGCTGGGGATGTGCTCCGCGCTGGCGGGTTGACATCGCGCCACCGACGCGAACTACTATGCAACGTAGTAGGAAGTGGCCCGCTCGCGGGTCGGTCCCATCCCCGATCGCACCCGCAGGAGCCCCGAAGTGTCCCGTCGTCCGAGCGTCCCGGTCATCGCGTTGTCCCTCGTGGTGGCCGTACTCCTCGCCCTCGTGGCGATCCTCCTCGCCCGCGAGGTGGGCGGGGGCGAACCGTCCGCCGACGGGTCCGCCGCGGGGACGTCGGAGGTGTCCGACGATCGGCAGACCAGCCCGGAACAGGCTCCCGGTCCGGAGTCCATGGAGGGCATCGCGCGCTTCGAGGAGGGCGACCCGATGGCCATGGGGCCCGTCGACGCGCCGGTCGTGATGACCATGTACACCGATTTCCGCTGCCCGTTCTGCGCCAAGTTCTCCCGCGAGGTGGAGCCCGCCCTGGTCGAGGAATACGTCGGCAGCGGCGAGCTGCGGATCGAATGGCGGGACCTGCCGATCTTCGGCGAGCAGTCGATGGCCGCCGCGCGAGCCGGCCGCGCCGCCGCCGACCAGGGCCGGTTCTGGGAGTTCACCGAGGTGGTCTTCGCCGACTCCCCCGACCGCGGTCATCCGGACCTCGGCGAGGAGAAGTTGGTCGGGTACGCCCGCGAGGCCGGCGTCGCCGACATCGAGCGCTTCCGCGAGGACATGACCAGCGACCGGTACGACGAGGCGATCCGGGCCGACTACGAGGCGGCCACCGCACTCGGTGCCACCTCGACCCCGACGTTCCTCATCAACGGAACGGGCATCATCGGCGCCCGCTCCACGGAGACGTTCCGCAACGTCATCGACAGCTCACTCGACGGGTGACGTGGGCCCGATGACCGAACAGATCGGACTGATCGGCGGATTCCTCGGCGGCGTCCTGAGCATCCTCAGCCCGTGCTCGGCCCTGCTGCTGCCCGCCTTCTTCGCCTACGCCTTCGGCACCCGCCGGGTGCTCCTCGCCCGGACCGGGCTGTTCCTGCTCGGCCTCGCCATCGTCCTGGTCCCGCTCGGGGCGGGGGTCGGGGCCATCGGTTCGCTGTTCACCGTCCACCGCGGGACCGTGACGCTGATCGGTGGCCTCGTCGTCGTCGCCCTGGGTGTCTACACCGCGATCGGGGGCGGCTTCCGGCTCCCCGGACTCTCGGACGCCTCGTCCCGCGTCACCGGCAGCGGCCCCGTGGCCGTCCTCGCGCTGGGCGCCCTCTACGGGTTCGCCGGATTCTGCTCGGGCCCGCTGCTCGGCGGTGTCCTCACCCTGGCGATGGCCGGGGGTTCGCCCGCCTACGGTGCGGCCGTCATGGGCGCCTACGCGGTCGGCATGGTCGTCCCGCTCGCGGTGCTCGCCCTGGCGTGGGACCGGCTGGGCGTGTCGCGTCGGCGATGGATCCGCGGTCGCGACGTCACCCTGGGGCCCGTCCGCACGCACACCACCTCACTCATCGCCGGGGTGCTGTTCATCGCGGTGGGACTGCTGTTCATCCTCACCGACGGCACCGCGGCCCTCGGCTCGGTGATGGGCGTGGACGCCCAGTTCGACCTGCAGGCCGCCATCGAGCGCCGGGTCGCCGGGATCGACGACCTGTGGTTCGTCGTCGCGGCACTCGCCCTGGTCGCCGTCGGCCTCGCGGTGTGGGTGCTACGCGACCGGCGCCGCGCGCGGGCGCGGCAGGAGCCGGATGCCCGCAGCCCCGAGGATCAGGAGCCCGCCCGCGGCTGAACCCTCACCTCGCACATCGGGGGCCTGTCGCCGGTCTCGATGCGCGTGGTGGTGGGCGAGTAGGCCCCCGCCGGCGACCGGGTGAACGTGGTGAGCCGCTGATCCGGTCGCACCGTCGTGGTGACGCGGCCACCGCGGACCAACCGGTCCAGCGCGGTGAGCTGGATCTGCGCGGCCATCCGGGCCAACGAGTCGTCGGGGGAGTTGCGGTGCCGCCGGATGCCCAGGTCCACCTGCGCCATCGCGTCGAGCCCCACCAACTCCCACACGTCCACCAGGAGCGCGAGCTCGACGCCGTAGCCCCGCGCGAACGGGATCCGTTCGAGGACCTCCCGGGTGGCCGCGTACTCCCCGGCCAGTGGCTGGACGAACCCCGCCAGCTCCGGCCACCAGGCGTCGATGAGTGGCCGGGCCACGAGTTCGGTCACCCGACCGCCGCCCGAGGGCGCCACCGTGACGCCGTCCGCGAGCGGTCGGTCGTAGCACCCCTTGACGAAGCCGAGTGACGGATCCAGGACCAGCGGGGCCAGCAATCCCACGGCGAAGGTCGGGTCGAAGTCGCGCAGGTCGGCGTCGATGAACGCCACCACGTCCCCGGTCGTCACCGCGAGGGACTTCCACAACGCCTCGCCCTTGCCCGGGACCGACCCCCACTCCGGCAGGATCTCGGACTGCGCGTGGACCACGGCGCCGGCGGCGCGGGCGACCCGCGCGGTGTCGTCGGTGGAGTCGGAGTCGATCACGACGATCTCGTCGAGCAGCGGCACCGCCTCCACCAGGTGCTCGCGCAGCGCGGTGACGATGGCGCCGACCGTGGCCTCCTCGTCGCGGGCGGGCAGGACCACCGACAGGCGTCGGCCGGCCTTCGCCGCGGCCACCCCGGCGGCGTCGAAGTCCCGGGCGGTCAGGCTCCGGCGTCGGAACCAACCCTCGGTGTCCGGCAGCATCGTCGGGCGTCTCGCTCTCGCTGTGACGACCCACCGGCCGGGCGGGTCGCGGAGGGGGTCTCCGTCTCGCCATTGTGGGTCACCCGTCGGCGGGCCCGCGCGCGACCCCCGGCCCCGGCCCGCACGTGGAGACGCCGCGGAGCCGGGACCCGTTCGTCGGGCTGTGCCACGATGAACCCATGGACTTCTCCTCCTCGCCCCGCGCCGCTGAGCTCACCGCAGCCGTCCGCGAGTTCATCGACACCCACATCGCCCCGGTGGAGCCGGAGATCCACGCCGACATCGCCCGGCGCCGGCTGGCAGGGGAGGATCCGTGGGCGGTCGATCCGCGGGTCCCGGAGCTCCAGGCCCGCGCCCGCGAGCAGGGACTGTGGAACCTCTTCCTCCCGGCCGGACACGAGGGGCCCTACGCCGAGCGCTACGGCACCCACGGCGGCACGGGCCTGAGCAACACCGACTACGCGCCGGTCGCCGAGGAGATGGGCCGCTCGTTCCTCGCCCCGCTTGTGTTCAACTGCAACGCCCCGGACACCGGGAACATGGAGGTCCTGCTCAAGTACGGCTCCCAGGAGCAGAAGGACCGGTGGCTGGACCCGCTACTGGACGGGAAGATCCGCAGCGCCTTCCTCATGACCGAGCCGGATGTGGCCTCCTCGGACGCCTCGAACATGGCCGCCACCGCCCGTATCGAGGGTGACGAGGTCGTCCTCGACGGCCGGAAGTGGTGGTCCACGGGCGTCGGCCACCCGGACTGCAAGGTGGGCATCTTCATGGGCGTGTCCGATCCGGACGCGCACCGCTACCTGCGCCACTCGATGGTCCTGGTGCCGATGGACGCCCCCGGGGTCCGCGTCGAGCGCATGCTCACCGCCCAGGGGGTCTACGACGAACCGCTCGGCCACGGCGAGGTGACCCTGGACGGCGTGCGACTGCCGGTGTCCAGCATCATCGCCGGTCCGGGCAAGGCCGCGGAGATCGCGCAGGGCCGCCTCGGGCCCGGCCGCGTCCACCACTGCATGCGGTTGATCGGCCTGTCCGAGATGGCCCTGGACCTGGCCTGCCGCCGTGCCTCGGGTCGCGTGGCCTTCGGCAAACCCATCGTCAACCTCGGCGGCAACCGTGAGCGTCTCGCCGAGGCGCGCATCGCGATCGACCAGGCGCGCCTGCTGGTCCAGCACGCCGCCTGGAAGCTCGACACCGAGGGACAGGCCGCCGTGGAGGTCAGCGCCATCAAGGCCGCCGTTCCGAAGATGGCGCAGCAGGTGATCGACATGGCCCTGCAGCTCCACGGTGGCGGCGGCATGAGCGACGACTTCCCCCTGGCCGGGGCGTACGCCACCGCGCGGTCGCTGCGACTGGCCGACGGCCCCGACGAGGTCCACCTCGGCGTCGTCGCCCGGGCCCTGCTCGCGCCCTACCGCGACGCCGCCACCACCGGTGGCACCGAGAAGACCGGAGCGACCCGATGACCGCCCGCGACGGCACGCCCGACCGCGACGCCGCCCTGCGGCGCCGCGTCCCGGGAACCGACGCGGTGCGCCGCGAGGACGCGTTCGACGTCGAGGCCGTGGCCGCGTGGTTGCGGTCGATCGCGCCCGACGACCCGACCGTGCTGGCGGGGGTGAATCTGGGCGACGACGACGAGCCGGTCATCCCCGAGGTCCGGCAGTACACCGGTGGCGCGTCCAACCTCACCTACCTGCTGCGCTACCCGGGCGCGGACCTGGTCCTGCGCCGCCCGCCGGCCGGGACGAAGGCCCGCGGTGCCCACGACATGAAGCGCGAACACCGCGTCCAGTCGGCGCTGCGACCGGTGTACCCGCTGGTGCCGCGCATGGTGGGGTTCTGCGGCGACCACTCGGTGATCGGCTCGGACTTCTACGTGATGGAGCGGATGGAGGGCACCATCCTGCGCAAGGAGCTGCCCCGCGAACTGCTCATGGACCGGGTCACCACCCGGCATCTCGCCGAGGCGGCCGTCGACGCGCTCGCCGACCTCCACTCGGTGGACGTCGGGGCCGCGGGCCTGGGCGACCTCGACCGCGGCGAGGGATACGTGCGCCGCCAGGTCGAGGGCTGGTCCGCCCGCTACCGTCGCGCCCGCACCCCGGACGTGCCCGACTTCGCGCCGGTGATGAAGTGGCTGCACGCCAACCAGCCCGACGACGTGGGCCACTGCCTGGTGCACAACGACTTCCGCTTCGACAACCTCGTGCTGGACCCGGACGACGTCACCCACGTCATCGGCGTCCTGGACTGGGAGATGGCCACCGTCGGCGACCCGCTCATGGACCTCGGCGGCGCACTGGCCTACTGGGTGCAAGACGACGACGGCCCGCTGTTCAAGGCGTTCCGCCGCCAGCCCACCCACGCGCCCGGGATGCTCACCCGCAAGCAGGTCGTCGAGCGGTACGCCCGCCGGGCCGGACTGGACATCACCGCGGAGCAGTGGCGCTTCTACGAGGTGTTCGGTCTGTTCCGCCTGGCCGTGATCGCCCAGCAGATCAACCACCGCTACTTCCACGGGCAGACCACCAACCCGGCGTTCCGCGCCTTCCGACCCGGAGTGGCGTTCCTCGAGCAGCGGTGCCTGCGCATCATCCGCACGGGCGACGGTCGCCTCACACCGACCAGGGTCTCCCCGCGGGACGTGGTCCCGGAACTGCTCGGCGTCCCGCGGGTCGTGCTCCCGTTGCTCGCCGGGGGCGTCCACGACGTCCGGGGCAAGGTGACGGGTCTGCTCGGAGGCCTGCCGGTGATCGGCGATCTCCCCGTGATCGGCGGGCGACCCACCGGCACGACGGGTGGTGGGCGCTGATGGGGTCCATCCACCTCGTCCGCCACGGGCAGGCCTCGTTCGGCAGCGGCGACTACGACCGGTTGTCGGAGACCGGTCACCTGCAGGCGCGCCTGGCCGGCGAGGACATGGCCGGCCGCGGGCTGCGGCCCGACGTGATCATCCACGGTGGCCTGCGCCGACAGCGCGAGACGGCGGAGGGCCTGCTCGCCGGCCTGCGCGCCCACCACGACCGGGACGCCGCCGAGGACGTCGCCGTGGAGGTCGACGAGCGCTGGGCCGAGTACGACGCCGACGCGGTACTGGAGGCCGCCCGCGTGGCCGGCCTGACCACCGAGCACGGGACCCTCGACTCCGCCGGTGCCTCCGACGAGGCCAAGCAGGCGTTCCAGCGTCAACTCGACGCCGCCCTCGGACACTGGGCGGGGCTCGAGGCGTTCGCCGAGTACCGGCGTGACGCCGACGACGCCCTGGCGGACGCCGCCGCGAGGTCCGGGACGGGCAGGACGACCGTCGTCGTCTCCTCCGCCGGCACGATCTCCCTGGCGGTCGCCGGCCTCCTCGCCGACCCCGAGGGGGTCGTGGGGCTGTGGACCCGGTTGCAGCGCGTGACGGTGAACACCGGGACCGCCCGGGTCGTGGTGGGTCGCGGTGGGATGACGTGTATCGCGGTCAACGAACACCAGCACCTCGAGCGGGCGGCCGGGCCCGACGACCCGCGCCGACTGGTCACCCTGAGGTGACGATGTCGGCCGACCGCACGTCGGATCGGCTCGAGGCCGCCTCGCGCCCGGGCGGGCGTCGTATCGTACGACCGTAGAGGCCGTTCCAGGCGGCCGCGAGAGCACGGCAGGAGAACGCCACGATGCCCACCTTCCAGCGCGGTCACACGACGATCGCCTACACGGACACCGGCGCCCCCGCGGGACGCCAGGACGCCCCGGTGGTGTTCTTCGCCCACGGATTGCTGTTCTCGGGCTGGATGTTCCAGCACCAGATCGCCCACCTTCGCGAGAAGTTCCGGTGCGTGACGATCGACTTCCGAGGTCAGGGCAACTCCCCGCGGGCCATGGGTGGCTACGACATGGACACCCTGACGGTGGACGTGTCCGAACTCCTGCGGCACCTGCAGATCCCGGTGGTGAACTTCGTGGGCCTGTCGATGGGCGGGTTCGTGGGGATGCGCCTGGCCGCCCGCAACCCGGAGATCGTGCACACCCTGACCCTCATGGACACCGCCGCCACCGCGGAGGAGCCGGCCAACCGCAGCAAGTACAAGACGCTGTCCAAGGTGTACCGCGTCGCCGGCATGAAGCCCCTGCGTGCGCGGGTGGCGCCGATCATGCTGGCCGAGGGCAATCTCGACGCCCCCTGGGTCCAGGAGTGGATGACCCAGCTCGAGCGCACCGATCGCGTGGGGCTGGTCAAGGCCATCGACTCCGTCGCCGACCGTGACCCGTGTGAGGACGAGGCCATCCGCATCATCGCCCCGACGCTGGTCATGGTGGGGTCAGAGGACGCGGCCACGCCCCCGGACAAGTCCCGGCGGATCACCGAGCTGATCGCGGGCTCGCGCTATCGCGAGATCCCCGGTGCGGGGCACTCGCCCAGCATGGAACGTCCCGACGAGGTCACCACCATCCTCGAGGCGTTCCTCTCCGAATACGACGTGTGAAGACAAGGGAACCGATGAGAGCTGAGCGCTCGGCTGCAGAGAAGTCAGGGTCGACGGGGCGGTCGGGGTCGGCCGACGGGTGGGTCGGCGTCGTCACGGGCAAGCTCTCCGCGTGGTTGATGCTCGTGGTCGTGCTCCTCGTGAGCGGCGCGGTGTTCGCCTTCGCCTCCTCGGAGGGCTCGTCGCAGGGGCCACAGACGCTCCCGGACGACTCCGAGGCCGCCCTCGTCTCCGAGATCCAGCGCGAGTTCCCGGGGTCCGAGTCCGTCCCCGCGGTCCTCGTGGTGACCCGCGAGGACGGCGGCGAACTGGGGCCCGAGGGCATCGCCGCGGCCGTCGGCGCCGGCGAGCGCATGGCCGAGGTCGTCGGTGCTCCCGCAGAGGGGCCCATCCCGTCCGAGGACGGCGCCGCCGCCCTCATGCTGGTGCCGGTCGACGCCCAGTTCCTCTCCGGGGGCGCGGCCAGCGACCTGGTGTCGGAGATGAGGGACGCCGTCGCCGACGGTCTCGACGAGGGCATCAGCGCCCAGCTCACCGGCGGCCCGGGGTTCGCCGCCGACACCGCCGCCGCGTTCGAGGGCGCCGACTTCCGACTCCTGGCGGCCACGGCCCTGGTCGTCGCGGTACTGCTCATCGTCACCTACCGCTCACCGGTGCTGTGGCTCGTCCCGCTGATCATCATCGGTGTCGCCGACCGCGTCGCGGCGCTGCTCGTCGCCAAGGTCGGCGAAGCACTCGACTTCACCGTCGACGGGTCCACCTCCGGCATCGTCTCCGTCCTCGTCTTCGGTGCCGGAACCAACTACGCCCTGCTCCTGGTGTCCCGCTACCGCGAGGAACTCCGCAAGACCTCGGATCGTCGAACCGCCCTCCGCGACGCGTACCGGGGCGCGGTCCCGGCCATCATCGCCAGCAACGTCACGGTCGTGCTCGCCCTGCTCACCCTGCTCCTGGCGGCCCTGCCCAACTACCGATCGCTCGGCGCCTCCGCGGCGGTGGGCCTGCTCGTCGCCCTGGTCTACGCGCTCGTCGCGCTGCCCGCCGCCCTGGCCGTGTGTGGCCGCGGCCTGTTCTGGCCGTTCATCCCGCGCCCGCACGAGGGACCTGCCGGCACGCGAACCGACGACGGCGCCCCCGTGACCCCGCGGGACTTCGACGAGGACGTCCCGCCGGGCGTCTGGGGCCGCGTCGCCGCGCGCGTGGTCAAGCGCCCCGTGACGGTCCTCGTCTCCTGCGTCCTGCTCCTCGCCGTTTTGTCGCTCGGCCTGTTCGGTACGCGTATCGGCCTGAGCCAGACCGAACAGTTCCGTACCCCCTCCGAGGCGGCCGCCGGGCTCGAGACCGCCGCCGAGCACTTCCCGGCCGGCGTCACCGACCCGGTCACCGTGCTCACCCGCACCGGCACCGAGGGCGAGATCACCGAGGTGGTCCGGGATGTGGAGGGTGTCGTGTCCGCCCGCCCGGCCGGCGAGTCCGGGACGGGATGGAGCCGCGTCACCGTGGTCCTCGACGCCGCGCCCGCGACCGACCGGTCGGAGGACAGCGTGATCGCGCTCCGCGAGGCCGTCGACACGGTCCCCGGTGCCGAGGCGCTGGTGGGCGGGTCGGTGGCCGAGGCCGTCGACACGTCCCAGGGCAACCTGCGGGACCTCACCCTGATCGCGCCGCTCATCCTGCTCGTGGTGTTCGTCGTCCTGGTTCTGGTCCTGCGGTCGGTCGTCGCGCCCCTGCTGGTCATGGCGGCGACCGTGCTGTCGTCGCTCGCCGCTCTCGGGCTCGGCACGTTCGTCACCACCCAGATCCTGGGCTTCCCCGGCCTGGACGTGTCGGTGCCGCTGTACAGCTTCCTGTTCCTGGTGGCCCTCGGCGTGGACTACTCGATCTTCCTCACCATCCGGGCCCGCCAGGAGGCCTCCACCCACGCCACCAGGGAGGCGATGGTCCGCGCCGTCGCGTTGACGGGCGGCGTCATCACCTCCGCCGGCATCGTGCTCGCCTCGGTGTTCGTGGTCCTCGGCGTCCTTCCGCTGATCGTGCTCACCCAGGTCGGCGTGATCGTCGCCCTCGGCGTCCTGCTCGACACCTTCGTCGTGCGCACCCTGGTCGTGCCCGCCCTGTTCACCCTCGTGGGGGACAAGGTGTGGTGGCCGGGTGACCCGCGAGGACAGACCCGCCGCGGCGCCACCGCAGGTTCCGCGTCCGACGACCCCGACCGCCTCACCGGCGACCACGGCGCCGGCCCCACCACGACCGAGGAGATCCACGCATGAGCACCACCGCCCGCACCAGCACCGCCGCCCGCACCAGCACCAGCCCCCGCTCCGGCCCGTCCCGGTCCCGCCTGCGAGGCCTGGTGACGGCCCTGGCCGTCGCGCCGCTCCTCGCGGCGGGCCTGGGCACCGCCCCCGTGGCCAGCGCTCAGGACGTCACCGACGGCGGACGCCTCGGCGGCGGCTCCTCGCAGCTCCTGCCCGACGGTGTCGCCGTGGGCTCCCTCGGCGGACCCGAGCTCACCCAGGTCGACTCCGTCGACCTCGAGCGGTACCAGGGAGAGTGGTTCCAGGTCGCCGCCATCCCGCAGCCCTACACGCTGCAGTGCACCAACGACACCAGGGCCGAGTACGCGGTGACCGCGCCCGGCACGGTCTCCGTGCGCAACTCGTGCGGCTCGGCCATCAGCTCGGACTCGGTGATCGAGGGCGAGGCGAAGGTCCGCGACACCGACACCAACGCCTCGCTCCGGGTCAACTTCCCGATGGTCCCGTTCCAGGACGAGAACGGACCCGTCAACTACCGGATCACCTACCTGGCCGACGACTACTCGCTGGCCATCGTGGGCGACCCCACGCGGTCGTCCGGGTTCGTGCTCAGTCGCGAGCCGGTCCTCGACGCCGAGCAGTGGTCCACCGTCCGCGATGTGATCGAGGACCGCGGTTGGTGGTCATGCGCCTTCCTCACCGTTCCTATGGCGGGCGGCCGCGGCGACGTGACCCCGCTCTGCCTCCTGCCGTGATGAGCACCCGATGAGCATCGATCTCACCTGCACGGTTCCGGCCACCCCCGACGAGGCGTGGCGTTACTTCGCCTCGCCCGGCGCCTTCCGCCGGCTCTCGCCCCCGTTCATGCCGCTGCGACCGGTGAGTGAGGCCGATTCACTGCGGGACGGCGTGGCGGTCCTCGAACCGCGTACGGCGCTGCCGGGACCTCTCGGAGTCCGCTTCGGACCCCGCTGGCTCGCGCAGCACGACCCCGCCGGTTTCATCGAGGGTGAGCGGTTCGTCGACCGCTGCGTGTCCCAGCCGTACGCCGCGACGACCGGATGGGTCCACACGCATACGGTGACGGCCGGTCCGGACGGCACCGCCCTGCTCGGCGACAGGATCGACGCCCGGGTGCCCGGCCGGATGCTCTCGCCGGTGTTCGCCTACCGGTACCGCCAGATGGCCGCCGACCTCGACAGCCTCGCCCGGTACGACAACCGCGCTCTGACCGTCGCCGTCACCGGCGCGTCGGGCCTCGTGGGCACCGCCCTCACCGCGCTGCTCGGGGTCGCCGGACACCGGGTCATCCGCCTCGTCCGCGGCGACGCCCGTGGCCCGGGGGAGCGCCACTGGGACACCGGCGATCCCGCCGCTGACCTCCTCGAGGGCGTCGACGTCCTGGTCCATCTCGCCGGTGCCCCCATCGCTGGGCGCTTCACGGACCGGCATCTCGAACTCGTCCGCGACAGTCGCGTGGGCCCCACCCGTCGTCTCGCCGAACTCGTCGCCGCCCGCGGCGGGTCCACCACCCTCGTGTCCGCGTCGGCGATCGGCTACTACGGCGCCGACCGCGGCGACGAGCGGCTCGTCGAGGACTCCGCTCCCGGCTCCGGTCCGGTCGCCGACATCGTCGTCGACTGGGAGCGCGACTGCGAGCCCGCACGTCTCGCCGGGGCCCGGGTGGTGAACGTGCGCACGGGCATCGTGCTGTCCGGTTCCGGGGGGATGCTCCCGCCGCTGGCCGCCATCACCCGTTCCGGGCTCGGCGGCCGCCTCGGTTCGGGAGAGCAGTGGATGTCCTGGATCTCGCTGGACGACCTCACCGACATCTACCTGCGGGCGATCGTCGACCCCGAGGTGACGGGCCCGGTCAACGCCACCGCCCCGGAACCGGTCACCAACTCCGAGTTCACCCGTGTCCTCGGTTCGGTCCTGCGGCGCCCGACGATCGTCCCGGTACCCGGGTGGGCCCCGGCGATCGTCCTGGGCGGGCGGGGTTCGGACGAGCTCGCCCTGGCCAGTCAGCGGATCCTGCCGCAGGCGCTCGCCGGCGCGGACCACCGCTTCCGACACCCCCGGCTGGAGAGCGCGCTGGCCCACGAACTCGGCGCGAAGGAGCTCCCCGCGGGGCTGTAGAGAGATGCAGCGTTCAGCGCTGCAGGATCATCGGCACGAGCACGCGACGGGCCAGTGCCCGGATCTGCTCCTCCGTGTCGACCGCGGGCGGGCCGTCCGTCATCACGACCAGTGAATGGAGGAACCGGCCGACCACGCTGGCGACCTCGCGGGAGAGCTGCTCGCACTCCTCGTCGTCCATCTGGCGGGTGTGGACGTCCGCGTTCCACGTGCTTCGGACGAACTGGGCGAGGATCTCGGTGATCGCGTCCAGGACCGTGTCGGACTGGCCCGCGAGCAACGCCATGGCCTCGACCTTGTCGACCTCGACGAGCCGACGTAGCAGTTCGTTCTGCCGGATGTCGAAGACGGTCCCGACCAGCAGGTCCTCGATGTGCCTCACCGGGTCCCACTGCAGGGACTCGAAGGGCGTGTAGCGCGCGTTGACGGTCATCATCAGGCGCTGCGCCTCGTGGGCGTAGATGGCGCGGAGGATGTCGTCCCGCGGCCCCAGACGCCGGTACAGGGTCACGCGGGTGACACCGGCCGCCCGCGCGATGTCGTCGGTGCTCGTGCCCTTGATGCCACGCTCGGCGAACACCGCGGACGCCGTCTCGATCAACCGGACATCCTCGGCGTCAGGCGCGCGGCCACCACCCAGGCCAGTGTTACGAGTCACGCCCCCATGTTACGACGCCCGGCCGAGGTGGCTGCGCGGAATGCCACCCGTCGGGGGTCACCGCCGGGGCTGGTCGCCACCATCGACGGGGTAGGCACCCTCGCCCGACCGCTGGTCAGCGGCCTGGTCGAACCCGGACGGCTGCCCCGGCCCGGGAGCCTGAGGCCCGCCGATCGCGGGGGTGTCCTGGCCTGCCGACTGCGAGGGGCTGTCGGGCGCCACGCCACCCTCCGACTCCGGGACCATGTCGAACACGCCGGGCTTGGGCTTGGGCCGGCTCGGCTGCTCGTCCATCACCGAGGTCGTACTCTTGGCCGCCGCCTCCGCGGCGGCCACGGACCGGGCGATCTCCGGGTCGGTGGAGGTGTCGAACCACTCGTCGGGCGCCGACGGCAGATCGGCATCGGAGTCGACGTCGGCCGGCTCGTAGCGGAACACCCCGTCGTCGTCCTTCTTGGCGACGGACTTGACGAAGTTCTCCAGCGAATCGCCGAACTGCGAGGGGATCATCCACATCGTGGCGGCCTCGCCCTTGGCCATCTCCGGAAGGTTCTGCACGTACTGGTAGGCCAGCATCTCCGGCGTGGGCTTGGAGGACTTGACCGCGGCGTTGACCCGGGCGATCGCGGCGGCCTGGCCCTCGGCCACGAGGTAGCGGGCTGCGCGCTCACCCTGGGCGCGCAGCATGCGGGACTGCCGGTCGGCCTCGGCGTTGAGGATCGAGGCCTGCTTGTTGCCCTCGGCGTCGAGGATGGCTGCCTGCTTGGCACCCTGCGCCGTGGTGATCGCGGCCTCGCGCTGTCCCTCGGCGGTGAGGATGGTGGCGCGCTTCTCGCGGTCGGCCTTCATCTGCTTCTCCATCGACTCCTGGATGGACATCGGCGGATCGATGGACCGCAGCTCGACCCGGGCCACGCGCAGGCCCCAGCGTCCGGTCTCGGAGTCGAGCACCCCGCGCAGCTGCTTGTTGATCATGTCGCGGCTGGTGAGCGTCTGCTCGAGGGTGAGCCCACCGACGACGTTGCGCAGGGTGGTGGTGGCCAGCTGTTCGACGGCCACGATGTAGTTGTTGATCTCGTAGACCGCAGCCTTGGGGTCGGTGACCTGGAAGAAGACCACCGTGTCGATGCTCAGGGTGAGGTTGTCCTCCGTGATCATCGACTGCGGCGGGAAGGTCACCACCCGCTCGCGCAGATCGACCTTGGCGCGCACCCGGTCGATGAACGGGATGATCAGCGTGAGCTGGCCGCTCACGGTGCGTTGGTAACGGCCGAGCCGCTCGATGACGGCGGCCTCCGCCTGGGGGATGAGCTTGACCGAGCTCACCACCACCGAGGCGATGAGGATGACGATGACGGCGAGGAAGATCAAGCCTTCCATGGTTCCCTCCGATGCTGTCGTGCGTGTCCGCTGGCTAAAGACCAGCGCCTTCTAGATGCCACGCACGACGATCGCCGTGGCGCCCTCGATCTGGTGCACGAGGACCTTGTCCCCGGCCTCGAACGTCTCGCCCTCGAGGAGCGGACGCGCGGTCCAGGTGTCGCCCGCGATCTCGACCAGTCCGCCGCCCGCGCCGATCGCCTCGACGACGGTGCCGTCCCGGCCGGTGAGCGCGGCGGTGTTGGTGTCGTGCTCGGGAAGCGCGGCGAGCAGGCGCCGCCGGACGAGGGGGCGGACCCCCAGGACGAGGACGAGGGAGACGAGGGCGAACGCCAGGGCCTGCCCCCAGACCGGCGCGCCCAGGAACGAGGCGGCCGAGCCGCCGAGGGCGCCGCCGGCGAGCATGAGCATGAACAGCTCGCCCCCGGCCGCCTCTCCGGCGGCGAGCAACACCGCTGCTCCGAGCCAGGCCAGTCCCACATGCATGACACCGAGCCTACCGACAACGGGCGACGGGCAGGAGGTCTCCTGCGTGCGGGACTAGGCTGCTGGGACGTGTCGACTCTGAGGAAGTTCGCGTGGCTGTCCGTGGCCACGGCGATCGTGACCATCGTGCTCAAGATCGCGGCCTGGTGGGTCACCGGTTCGGTCGGCCTGCTTTCCGACGCCGCGGAGTCCGTGGTCAACCTCGTGGCGGCGGTGATCGCGCTCGGCGCCATCACGGTCGCCGAGCGCCCGGCCGACGACGACCACCAGTACGGTCACTCCAAGGCCGAGTACTTCTCCGCGGGTGTCGAGGGCGCGATGATCTTCGTCGCCGCCGCGTTCATCCTGGTCGTCAGCGTCGAGCGGCTGATCAATCCGGAACCGCTGGAGGCACTCGGTGTCGGCCTGGCCATCTCGGTGGTGGCCGCCGTGATCAACGGCGTGGTGGGTGTGGCGCTGGTGCGGGCGGGCACCCGTCACCGGTCACCGACCCTCAAGGCCGACGGCAAACACCTCATCACCGATGTCATCACGTCGGTCGGCGTCGTCGCCGGCCTGGCGCTCGCGTGGGCCACGGGCTGGGAGGTGCTCGACCCGATCGTCGCGATCGGCGTGGGACTGAACATCCTGTTCATCGGCTATCGACTGGTACACGAATCGGGGATGGGATTGATGGACGCCACGCTCCCCGACGAGGACAACCGGGCGATCGAGGAGGTCCTCGAACGCCACCGCGAACCCGGCCGCGTCGACTTCCACGAACTGCGGACGAGGGAGTCGGGCAGGTGGCGCTTCGTCGAGTTCCACGCGTTGGTGCCCGGTCAGTGGAGCGTCGAACGCGGGCACGACCTCGTGGAGACCGTGGAGCAGGAGATCCACGCGGTCCTGCCGAGCTCGCACATCACCACACACCTCGAGCCGATCGAGGACGAGCGGGCCTACAACGACGTGCACCTGTGATGCGCCGCGCGCAGCCCGGCTACGCGACCTCGGCGGCGGTAGTAGCTCCTGCCCGCGACGTTCTGCTGGTGCCAGTACCCGCGTAGCAGCGGAGGCAGGTCGGGGATCCAGAACCGGTCCTCCAGCGGCGTGACGGGGTCCGTGGCTCCGAGGGGCACGTCCGCGTAGACGATCCCGGGCCCCTCGTCCGTGCGTCTGGTGGCCAGGACCGTGCCCGAGGCGTCGACGATCTGGGTGGCGCCCACGAACTCCGTGGCGTACGGCACCGATGCGTCGGAACCGGGCAACAAGAGGAAATCCGACCGCAGCGTCCCGCAGTGGGAGGCCTGCAGCACGGGCGCGCCCAGCCGCCGGGCGAACTCCGCCGGCGCGTTCTCCGACAGGTCCCTGTTGTACCGCGCGAGCGAACCGAGCGCTCGCCGGGTCAGCCCGCCCCAGTTGTCCGGGACCGTCCACCAGTGGGTCCCGGTCACCGCCACCGCGACGCGCCCCCGGAGCCTGCGCACGGTCCCGGTGCGGATCAGCTCCCAGCAGCTCGCCACCCCCACCCCGCCGAGCCCGGTGTCGAACGCCCCGTCGTCGCTGCCGTCGGTGTAGAAGCCGCCGCCGGTGTAGAAGCAGTTCTCCCACATCGTCGGCAGGTCCTTGTCATGGATGTGCACGCGTCCGTCGGGCTCGACCAGGTGGTAGCGGTTGAACACCTCGTCGTCGTCGGCCACGAGCATCGACCCACCGACGGTGACGGAGTGGCGTGCGGCGAGGCGTCGGAACATCTCGACGGCCACGTTCTCGCGCGGAAGGACCGCGTCGTGGACCCGCCCGCGCATCGGCACCGGCGACGTGCAGAACTCCGGCACCGCGATCAGGCGCGCGCCCCGCCCGGCGGCCTCGACGATCATCTTCTCCAGTCGACCCAGTGTGAGGTCCACGCGCCCCGGCACGCCTTCCAGTTGCACTGCCGCGGCGTGCACCACCTGCGCGTCCATGAGGCCTCCCGTGTGCGATCGCGCGCGAACGAGCGCGCAGGTCAGCGTGCTGTCCTATGGTCGTGAAGCATACAAATCACGCCCTGCTGTCAAGTGCACTTCGGAAGGATCCATGGAACTCGGCCTCGACACGCGCCTCACCCTGCTCGCCGCGGGTCTCCTCTTCCTGCTGGCGCTCGGCCTGGGGGTGTGGAAGTACCGGCAGATGGCCACCACCGCCGATCATCTCGCCCACCCGTACGTCGACATCGCGCACCGGGCCTCGCTGCTGTACTCGTTCGCGACGCTGCTCATCGCCGCGTTCGTCGAGCTGAGCAGCTGGCCGACCTGGGTGAACCTGACAGCGGCCGCGGTGGTGGTCTTCTTCTTCCTGGTGGCGATCGGCAGCTACATCCTCCACGGCGCGCGGAGGGACACGACCAACCAGTTCGAGCACCCCACGGCGACGCTGCACATCGGCATGGTGGCGCTCATCGTCGGCGAGATGGGCGGGTTCGCGGTGCTGCTGGCGGGGTTCGTCGCGGGGCAGTTCGGGGGCTGAGTCGGCCCGCGGCGGGTTTCGGCGACCGTTCGCCCGGGATGATGCGGTCGGCGGTCGTAGTCTCGGCCGTGTGGGTCATCCGATCATGTTCGACGCCGCGGATCCTCTGCCGACGCGTCTGCGGGAGGTGTGCCTCGCGCTGCCGGACGCCGGCGAGAAGATCTCGCACGGCCGGCCCACCTGGTACACGACCAAGGTGTTCGCGGTGTACGGCGGCTCGGTCAAGGGGGATCACTCGGACCCCCTCCTGGCCCGGGCACTCCTGTTCCTGCCGGATCCGGGGGAGCGCGCGGCGCTGGCGCAGGACGAGCGATTCCACGTCCCGGCGTACTACGGGCCGGCCGGCTGGCTGGCATTGCCGCTGGACGGTGGAGTGGACGGTGGCGGCCGTGGACCGGACTGGGATGAGGTGGCCGAACTCGTCGAATCCTCGTACCGGCAGACCGCCGGGGGCCGGCGGGTCGCTCGTCTGGACGACCAGCGGGGACGCCCCGGCGACTAGGCTGCACTCATGCCGCTCCGCCCCCGCTCCGAGGCCGCCTCGCCACGCAGGCGCTCGTCCGACGGCATGGACCTGGGGACCCGGGCGCTGGTGCTGGGTGTCGGGGCCCTGGTGATCTCGTGGGTGCCGGTGCTCAACATCATCGCGTTCCTCGCGGGCCTGATGGCCGTCGCGTTCGGCCTGCTCGCCCGCTGGCCCACCGGCTGGCTCACCAACGACGATGCGAACCCACGTCGCGCACTGGCGGGCGTGGTCCTGGGCGTGATCGCCCTGGTGGTGTTCGTGGTGACCGCGGTGCGGTACTCGGCGCTCTAGCGCGCGTTCGACACGACCCAGCCGATCGCGGTGCGCATCCGGCGGGCGAACGTGCCGGGGTGGGTGGCACAGACTGCGTGGCCGGCGTGGATCGGGAACACGGCGCTGTGCGGCAGCAAATCGGCCATCTCGTCCTGGATCCACTGCGGGAACGCGAGGTCACGGGTGGTCTTGACCACCGCGACGGGCAGGGTGAGTTCGTGGAGCCAGGGTGTCGAGTTGACCCCGGCCACCTGGGCGATCACGGTGCGGTGCGTGGCGAGCGAGACCGACGACAACTCGCGCAGCGCCCACGCGTGCGGCCTGAGCGCCTCGTCGTCGACCTGTTCCTCCACCACCTCGCCGACCTCCTCCGGAACGGTGTTGAGCAGCGGCTGGGAGCGGGTGAACCCGCTGAGTGCGACCTTCTCGAGGGCATTGCGCTGTGCGCCCGTCCCGGTGGCGGCCAGCACGAGGCCACCGAGCCGGGAGGGGTCGCGGCGGGCCGCGAGCTGGGCGACGATCCCGCCCATCGAGTAGCCGCCCACGACCGGCGCCGCCAGGTCGAGGTGGTCGGCGACCCGCAGCACGTCCTCCGCGAGGGTCTCGAACCGGAAATCCCCGTGGAAGCCCTTGCCGTGCCAGCGTTGGTCGAACGTGATGAGTCGGTACTCGCCCCGCAGTCGTTCGAACGTCTGGTACCAGTTCAGCATCCCGGTGGCCGCCATCCCGTGCAGCAGGATCGCCGGTGCGAGGTGCTCCTCGCCGGTGTCGTGGACCTTCGTGGTGACACCGTCCGCGAGCGTGACGATCCGCCCGGGTGGCAGATGCGCCAGGTCGGGGATCATCCGCGGTAGTCGCGCGGCCGTCCGCGGCAGCGAGACGATCGACCTCCTGGACACAGGGCACCTCCTGGTAGTGGTACCCGATTGTGTGTCACCGGGCGGGCGGGCGCATCCGGCCGCGTGGGGCACGCGCCGGGTCACTCCACCGAGACCAGCCCCCGGTCCTCGAGGAAATCGCGCGCGACCAGCGCGGGATCCTCGCCGTCGACGTCGACGCGCATGTTCATCTCCACCATCACCTCGTTGGTGAGGATGTCCACCAGCGGGGCGAGGACGTCCTCGATCTCCGGGTGCGCGTCGAGCATCTCACCGCGGACCACCGTCGCGAGGTTGTAGACGGGGAAGAAGCGCTGGTCGTCCTCCAACACCAGCAGGTCCAGGCCCTTGATCCGGCCGTCGGTGGTGTAGACCTCGCCGAACCGGCACTCCCGGCCGACCGAGGTCGCCTGGTAGATGATCCCCGGCTGCATGATCGGCGTGGGCACGGCGTCCGCGTCGAACCCGTAGGCCTCCGCCAGCCCGGGCCAACCGTCGCGACGCACGGAGAACTCGGTCTCCATGCAGGTCAGGGCCGCCTGTGGATCGGTCCGGGCCAACTCGGCGTACTCGGAGAACGTGCGCACCCCGGTCTCCTCGGCGGTGGCCCGGTTCATCGCGAACGAGTAGGTGTTGTCCACGGTGGTGGGGGCCAGCCACCTCAGGTCGTGCTCGGCCAGGTCGGCGTCACGCACCGCCTCCCACTGCCCCTGCGGATCGCGGATGGGGTCGGAGTTGCCCAGGTAACTCATCCACGCGGTGCCGGTGTACTCCATGCCGATGTCGACCTGCCCGGTCACCAACGCCTGGCGGAAACTGTTCGACCCGGCCAGTGACGACATGTCGGACACCTCCATCCCCGCGGCCGCCAGCAGGAACTCCACCAGGTAGCTGGCGATCACGCCCTCGGTGAAGTCCTTGCCGCCGACCGTGATGCGCACTCCCTCCAGCGCGGGGACGGTGCCCTCGGGGCCGGGGCCCACGGGCAGCGGGACGGAACCGCCGTTGTTGAGCCCACATCCCGTCGCCAGCATCACGGTGGCCAGGAGCGCGGCGACCAGGCGCCTTGTTCGTGTCAACCCTGCCCGCCTCATCCCGGCGCGCGCGGGGATCGTGCCGGTCATCGCAGCCCCTTCGGATTGAACAGGATCTCGCCGACCCCGCCGAGCCAGTCCACGAACAGCGCCAGGCACACCGCCAGCACCGAGCCGACCACGAGGGTGGTGTAGTCCTGCAGCCGGTATCCGGTGTCGATGAAGATCCCCAGCCCGCCGGCGTCGACGAGGAAGCTCAGCGTCGCCGTGCCCACCGCCAGCACGAGGGTGGTGCGCAGGCCGGCGAGGATGAACGGCACCGCGAGCGGCAATTCGACCGTGCGCAGGACCCGTCCGCTCGACATCCCCTGTCCGCGCGCCGCGTCGATGAGTGCGGGGTCGACGTTACGGATCCCCACGATGGTGTTCCGCAGCACCGGCAACAGGGAGTAGAACGCGACCGGCAGCACACCGATCCAGAACCCTGTCCGGTTGGTGGCCAGGAACAGGAGCACGATCAGGCCGATCGCGGGCGCCGCCTGGCCGATGTTGGCGAACCCCACCGCCACGGGTGCGAGGAACCGCGTGCGCCTGCGGGTGAGCAGGATCCCCAGCGGCACGCCGACCGCCACGACGATCGCCACGACCGTCACCGTGATCTGCACGTGCTCGAGCGTGCGCTGGGTGATGGAGGCGGCGTTGAGCGAGGCCTTCTGTGTCTCGTCCAGTTCGCCGGAGAACGCCCACCACAGCACGCCCACGGCCGCGGCCACGATGAGGAGCGGTTGCACGATCAGCCGCGCGGAGTCCTGGAGAGCGGCGACCCCATTGGCAGCGCCACCACGACCAGCGGAGCCCGCGCGCGTCGCCGTGGCGGGGGCGCTCACGGCGCCACGTCCTGCTCGGCGAGGCCCTCGTCGTTGTGCCGGTGGTGGATACGCCGCAACTCGGCGACCAGGTCGTCGATCCCGATGGTGCCGCAGTAGGCCCCGTCCCGGTCCACGACCACCGTGGTGGCGCTCGCCGTGGACAGCAGTCCGTCCAGCGCCTCCTGCAGCGAGGAGTCGACCGTCACGGTGCCGGTGATCGGCAACCCGCCCGAGCCCAGGTCCGGCATTCGCGACACCCGGTCCCCGCGCACCCAGCGCAGGGGGCGGCCGGCGTCGTCGAGCACCACGGCCCACTCGTCGCTGGTTCCGCGCAACCGGGCCGCGAAATCGGTCGGGCTCTCGGAGGCCCTCGCCGTCGTCGCCCCTTGCAGTTCCACGTCCCCCACGCGCCGGAGGGTCAGTGTCTTCAGCGCGGCGTCGTCGCCGACGAACCCGCTCACCGTCTCGTCGGCGGGGTTGGTGAGGATCGCCTCCGGGGTGTCGAACTGCAGCACCGACGATCCGGGGCCGAGCACCGCGATCCGGTCTCCGAGCTTGACCGCCTCCGAGAAGTCGTGGGTGACGAAGACGATGGTCTTGCGTAGCTCGTCCTGCAGCCGCACGAGCTCGTCCTGCAGCGACGCGCGCGTGATGGGGTCGACCGCCCCGAACGGCTCGTCCATGAGCAGCACCGGCGGGTCCGCGGCCAGCGCCCGGGCCACGCCGACGCGCTGCTGCTGACCACCGGAGAGCTGCGCGGGGTAGCGGTCGCGGTAGTCCGACGGGTCCAGGCCGACCAGCTCCAGCATCTGGTCCACCCTCTCGGCGATGCGCGACTTTTTCCACTTGAGCAGCCGCGGCACGGTGGCGACGTTCTGCGCGACCGTCATGTGCGGGAACAGTCCGGAGGCCTGGATGGCGTAACCGATGCTGCGGCGCAGGGTGTCGGCGTCGAGGGTCCGGTTGTCCTCGCCGTCGATCGTGATCGTGCCGGAGGTGGGCTCGATGAGGCGGTTGATCATCCGCATCGTGGTGGTCTTGCCGCAGCCGGACGGGCCCACGAACACGGTGGTCCGCCCGGCCGGCAGTTCGAGCGAGACGTGGTCCACCGCCGGGCGCTCCTGCCCGGGGTAGACCTTGGTGACGTCGTCCAGCACGATCGGCACGCCGGAGACGGGTTCTGAGGTGCTCACTGGTTCCCCCTGATGGTGAGACGTCCGAGCAGGACGAGGAGCGCGTCGAGGACGAGCGCGAGGACAACGATGAGCACGGTCGCGGTGAGCGCCATCGGCAGCGCGGTGGGCGTGCCGACCCGGGACAGGGCCGCGAAGATGAGGTTCCCCAGCCCCGGGCCCTTGGCGTACGCGGCGATGGCGAGGATGCCCATCGACATCTGGGTGGAGATGCGGATCCCGGCGAGGATGGACGGCCACGCCAGCGGGATCTCGACCCGGCCCAGCACCCCGATCCGGCTCATCCCCACCCCGCGGGCGGCGTCGACGGTCGCCGCGGGCACGGCGTCCAGGCCGACGATGGTGTTGCGCAGGATCGGGAGCACCGCGTAGATCACCAGTGCGGTCATGGTGGGCAGCACGCCCAGGCCGAGGACCGGGATGAGCAGGCCGAGCAGCGCGAACGACGGGACGGTCAGGGCGGTGGCGGCCAGGCCGGTGGCGATCGCGGACCCCGACCGACTGCGGTACACGGCCACCCCGAGCGCGACCGAGAGCAGCGTCGCGATGAGCACCGCCTGCACGGTGGCGCTGATGTGCTGCCACGAGTCCGTCGCGAGTTGGAAGCGGCGGGTGGAGATGAAGTCCATCAGGGCGGTCATCGCATCTCGGCTCCGTCCGTGGGTGGTGCGTTCCGTGTTCGGGTGCGCCCACGGTAGCCGTATCGGCGGGCATAGAGGGCGCACATGCGCCGATCCGTCGGGACGGTGGCGGGGCGTGGTGCACCATGGGGGCATGACGTCACGGCCCGCACGCCCCCTGGATCACGACCTGACCGAGCGCCTCGACGAGCTCCTCGCCGCCAGTGGCCGCATCGCCCGCCGGCACTTCCACGGTGACCTCGAGTCGTTGGCCGCCGCGGACAAGAACGGCGTGGCAGGCGACGGCGGGAACGGCGACGGCCGGGCCGGGAACGGCGCGACGGACGGGCGCTACGACCCGGTGACCGAGGCCGACCGCGCGATCGAGGCGCTGCTGCGGGCGGGGATCTCGAACGTCTACCCGGGCGACCGGATCGTGGGGGAGGAGAACGGCGAGACCGGGCCGGCCGGCGCCGCCCGGACCTGGTACCTGGACCCGATCGACGGCACCAAGGCGTTCATGACGGGCATGGCCGGGTGGGGCACGCTCGTCGGTGTGGTGGAGGACGGCCGCGCCGTGGCCGGGTGGATGGACCAGCCGGTCCTGGGCGAGACCTTCGCGGCGGTGCACGGCCGCGCCACCGTGCGGCGCCGCTCCGACGGTCCGGGCGCGATCGACCTGCGCGCGTCGGGGTGCACGGAGCTGTCCGAGGCGATCATGTACACCACCCACCCGTCGATGTTCGGTGACGACGGCGAGGTGCGCAGCCGCTACGACGAGCTCGGCCGCCGGGTCCGCCTGCAGCGCTTCGGCGGGGACTGCTACGCCTACTGCATGCTCGCCGCGGGGCGTGTCGATCTGGTCGTGGAGGCCGACCTGAACTCGTACGACATCGTGGCGCTGATCCCGATCATCGAGGCCGCGGGCGGCGTGATCACCGGCCCGGACGGCCGCCAGCCGCTCGAGGGCGGCACGGTCGTGGCGGCCGCGACCCCGGAGCTGGCGGAGCAGGCGTGGGCGGTGCTGGGCACGGACCTGGAGTGACCGAGCCGCTCTTCGGCGTCGACCGCGAGCCCACCATCCTGGGTCCCGGCGCCGTGCACGTGCCCGACTGGCTGAGCCGCGAGCAGCAGGAGTTCCTCCTCCGGGCGTGCGTGGACTGGGCCGCGATGCGCGTGCCTCGCTCGATCGTGCTGCCGGGCGGGGGCCGGATGTCGGTGCGCACGTTCAGCCTGGGGCGCCACTGGGTGCCGTACCGGTACGACGACGACGAGGTGGTCCCGCCGGTCCCGGACTGGCTGGTGCGGGCGGCGCGGAACGGGCTCGCGGCGGCAGCGGCGGTGGAGCCGGTGGTCGCGGGGTCGGCCGACCGGACCCCCGACCCCGTCCCCGCCTACACCCCGGACACCGCCCTGGTGAACCTCTACGGCCGTGGATCCACGATGGGCCTGCACCAGGACCGCGACGAGGCGAGCACGGCACCCGTCGTCTCGCTGAGCCTGGGTGATGCGTGCACGTTCCGCTTCGGGACCCCGGAGCACCGCGGGCGCCCGTACACCGACGTGCGCCTGGAGTCGGGCGACCTCGTGGTGTTCGGCGGGCCGTCGCGGATGGCCTTTCACGGCGTCCCGAAGGTCTTCGACGGCACCGCCCCGGCGTGGTGCCGCGAGGTGCTGGGCGCGGAGCCGGGGAGGGTCAACATCACGCTGCGGGAAACCCGGCCGCCTACGCTGGGCGGATGACGTCAGGGCAGAACCCGTCCGCCGGCCGGAGCCGGATCATTCTCGTGGTGGCGCTCGTCGCCGTCCTGGCGGTGGTCGCCGCGGTCGTGACGGTGGTCGTCTCGTCGGCGACGTACTCCCCGGGGGTGCGCACCCTGTCCCCGAAGATCCAGGTGGCGGCGGGTTCCGATCACGTGGATCCCTACGCAGGCCTGGTGATCCGCGTCCCCGAGGGGTGGCGCGCGGAGTCGGGGGAGCTGGTCTTCGGCAGTACCGTCATGAGTCCGGTCGCGGCTGCCGACGATCCGAGCCGCTCGGACGGCGTCGTGTTGGTGGGGCAGCTCACCGAGGACCTGTTCGACCCGGAGAACCCGGACAACCAGCTCGCGGCGCTCGCACTGGTCAACGGGATGGGTCAGTTCCTGCTCCCCGTCCCGGGGCGGCCGGTCGAGGAGCGGATCGAACCGCTCTCCACGCGCGTCGGCGACGGCTGGTCGGTGTCGTTCCGGGTGCTCCCCACGGTCCCACAGGACATCATCGGCCCGGAGGGCGCGCTGGTGTACTCGGCGGTCGTCGGCGAGGGCGCGCAGCGCTTCTGGCTGACCTACGTCAGTCGTCCGGGCGACGGCACCATGGCGTCGCCGCACGCGGAGTGGGCGGACGAGATCGTCGAGCGTCTGCGGCCCTCCGAGGCGTACTACGCGCCACTGGGCCCGGGGGAATCGACCGCCGAACCGGCCTGAGGCCGGCTCAGGGCCGCATGCGCCGAAAGCCCACCACCGGGTTCCCGTCCGCGAGTCCCTCACGCGACGCGCACACGGTCTCGACCTGCGCCCGCGCCTGGTCCCGCACCGGCGTCTCCGGGTCGAGCACCGACAGGTACTCGGAGTGCTCGGCCAGCGCGTCGACGGCCGGCTCGACGAAACCCTTCACGTCGACGTAGTGCGTCATCTCGGGCGAGGACTCGAACCACATCTGCGGACGCCCCTCCGCGGCGTCCACCCCGACCGCGGCGACCAGGTCGTCGTACGCGGCCCCCACGGCCGCGCCGAACTCCATGTGATCGCGCGGGTTGGGCATCCCCGGCCCGAACTCCTCACCGGAGTACAGGGAGATGACGACGTCCGGGCGATGGCGGCGGATCGCGTCGGCCACCGCGTCGCGCAGTTCGGCGTTGTTGACGATCCGACTGTCCGGGAAACCGAGGAACTCCACCTCGTCCACTCCGACGATCGCCGACGACCGTCGCTGTTCCTCCTCCCGGATCGGCCCGGCGATCGCCGGCGCCATCCCCTCGATGCCCGCCTCGCCGCTGGAGGCCAGGACGTAGACGATGCTGCGGCCCTCGGCCGTCCAGCGCGCCACCGCGGCGGACATCCCGTACTCGGGGTCGTCGGGGTGCGCGACCAGGACCAGCCCCCGGGTCCAGTCGGTGGGGAACGCCTCGGGCACGGAATGGCCCGAGGATGCCGGGGTGGTGGCCTTCTCGGGCTGGGCTGCGTTCTCTGGCCGGTCCGGGGAATCGTTCATGACCCGAGTATGGCCCTCCTCGGTGCTCGCGTGCCCGCCGTCGCCGGAACGGGCCCACGTAAACTTGCCGCGAACCTCATCGTCGTCGTCGTCCCCTCATGGAGGCCCCCAGTGTCCGCACTCTTCCCCGACTACCGCCCCACCTGGGAGACCGACGACCACCGGCTGCTCCGCGAGCACGCCCGCGCGTTCTTCGCCAAGGAGATGACGCCCAACCAGGAGAAGTGGTCCACACAGAAGCACGTGGACCGCGAGACCTGGCTGCGCACCGGCGAGGCCGGCCTCATCTGCCTCGACGTGCCCGAGGAGTTCGGCGGCCAGGGCGGCGACCCGGGCATGGAGTACCTCGTCACCGAGGAGCTCGTCCACTCCGGCGACACCGCCTTCGGAATGGGCGTCGGCTCCACCATCACCCCGCACTACGTGGCGAACTACGCCACGGAGGAGCAGAAGCGCGAGTGGCTGCCGAAGATCTGCTCGGGTGAGTGGATCTCCGCCATCGCCATGACCGAGCCCGGCGCCGGGTCCGACCTGCAGGGCGTGCGCACCACCGCCAAGCGGGACGGCGACCACTACGTCATCAACGGCTCCAAGACCTTCATCTCCAACGGTGGCTCCGCCGACTTCGTGGTGGTGGTGGCCAAGACCGACCTCGACGCCGGCCACAAGGGCATGGCCCTGTTCGCCGTCGAGGCCTCGACGCCGGGCTTCGAGCGTGGCCGCGTGCTGGAGAAGATGGGCCGCCACGGCGCGGACACCGCCGAGCTGTTCTTCAACGACATGCGCGTGCCCGCCGCCAACCTCCTCGGTGGCGAGGAGGGGCAGGGCTTCTACCAGCTCATGAACCAGCTCCCGCGCGAGCGCCTGGCGATCGCCGTGGACGCGCTGGCCATGGCCGAGGCCGCCGTCATCGAGACGCTCGAGTACGTCCGCGAGCGGCAGGCGTTCGGCAAGCCGATCCTGGATTTCCAGAACACCCGCTTCGAGCTGGCGCACTGTAAGACCCAGGTCATGGCCACCCGCACGTTCGTCGACCACTGCATCTCCCGGGAGATCGCAGGGGAGCTCGACGCCGTCACCGCGTCGATGGCCAAGCTCCAGGCGACCGACATGCTCGACGACGTGGTCGACCGCTGCCTCCAGCTGTTCGGCGGCTACGGCTACATGATGGAGTACCCCATCGCGCAGAAGTTCGCCGGTGCCCGCGTCATGCGGATCTACGGGGGCACGAACGAGATCATGAAGGAGGTCATCGGTCGGGCGCTGTGATCCACCGCGACGTCGTGGTGATCGGCGGGGGCCAGGCGGGCCTCGCGGCCGGCTTCTATCTCCGCCGCGCCGGCGCGGACTTCGAGATCCTCGACGCCTCGAACGAGCCCGGCGGCGCGTGGCCGCACACGTGGCCGTCCCTGCGGTTGTTCTCGCCCGCCGACTTCTCGTCCCTGCCGGGCCGCCGCATGCCCCGCACCGACGACGGCGCCAATCCCGACGCGGCCCACGTCGTGGACTACCTGCGCGGTTACGAGGAGTACTACGACCTCCCCGTGCGGCGCGGGGTGACGGTGGTCGCCGTGGAGCGGCCGGGAGCGGGGCGAGAGGGTGGCTACGCCGCCAACAGCAACGACGACCACGACGACCACGACGACAACCACGACGACGACCATGACGACGACGAGGTGTTTCTCATCCGGGCCGCTGACGGTCGCTCGTGGCGCGCGCGGGCGGTCATCAGTGCGACCGGTACCTATCGACGCCCCTTCGTCCCCACCTATCCGGGCGCCGCCGACTTCCGTGGCCGGCAGCTGCACAGCGCCGCCTACCGGGGCCCGTCGGACCTCGAGGGCAGGCGCGTCGTGGTGGTCGGTGGCGCGAACTCCGGCGCCCAGATCGCCGCTGACCTCGCCCGGCCACTCGCCGACTCCGGCGGGTCGCTGACCTGGTGCACAACCGGCCCACCCCGCTACCTGCCCGACGATGTCGACGGCCGCGAACTCTTCCGCGTCGCCAACGCGGCCATCCGGGGCGTGGGAGAGTCCGGCGGCGGCATCGCCGAGCTGGGCGACATCGTCGTGGTGCCGCCGGTCCGCGCGGCCCGTGACGCCGGCCTCCTGGAGGCGACGCCGATGTTCGAGCGGTTCACCGCGGCCGGTGTGGAGTGGTCGGACGGTCGACGCGAGCCGGTCGACGCGGTGATCTGGTGCACCGGCTTCCGGCCGGCGTTGGGTCACTTGCGGGGGTTGCTGCCGCGTCGCGACGGACGGGTCGACACGAGTGGCGTCGAGGTGCCGGGCGTCCCGGGACTGTTCCTGCTCGGCTACGGCGACTGGTGCGGGGCGGCGTCGGCGACCCTTATCGGGGTGGGGCAGTGGGCGAAGGCGGCGGTGGCTGCGTCGCTGGGGTGAGCACGACGGTCCCGCGTGTTCTCGGCTGGGGCTATTTGATGATGTGTGACCCTTGCCTGTTCGAATGTGCGTGCGTATCATAGAACACAGATTCGACACCAGGTAGCCAGACGGTCAGGGGGTGGAGCACATGGGCGGAAACGCAGACACCGCGGCCGGTGGCCCGTCCCCATCCCCGTCCGGTGGCTCGCCCTCGTTTGGTGGCGGCTCCGGTTCCGCGGCGCCCGTGTCGCTGTCGGGGTTGCGGGCGGCGGCGCGGGAGGGGTGGATGGGCGAGAATCGTGCGGTGGCGCGCCGGTTCGTGGCCTGTTACGAGTTGTTTGTCGAATGCCAGCGTCGGGAGGAGTCCGGGGCGGGCGGCGGTGAGTGTCCGCCCGGTCATGCGGTGCTCGATCCGATCGATGTCGCGGCGGGGTACG